>JAGNWK010000062.1 GCA_017985985.1 Oligoflexales bacterium | reverse complement strand
GTAACAGGCATCGAACGTGTCACCCGCAACTGGCTTCTGGTCCGTGTTTTCAGGACAAACAATAAAGAGTTTTACCGTCTATCCCACAATGCTTTGAACTATGCGGGACACAGCATCAAGGCTCATACCTTCGCAAATTTAGCAGGATCCATTCCACCCCTACTTGGAATTTTTTTGCTGGTTCTTCTCATCTATATCAATATAGAAATCCTTCACTCCAGCAGCTCCATCATCATCTCTTTTCTCTATCTTTTTTTCCGCCTCGTTCAAACTCTGTCGATCGCTGCCGGAAGCCTAGGGAGTATGAGTCGATTTTTCAATCATGCTCAAATAACGGCTCAGTATCTTGACACCTTCAGTGACAAAGAAATAAGCAAGGCGACCGACTCCATTCATTCTCTCAATGTCTTTGGTCTGAGCCCCTCTGGCATGACTCCATCTCCTGCCATGAACCCTTCCCCCAACCAGACCGGAGCGCCCACTATTGCCATGCAAAAAATTTCTTTCTCATATGCAGAAGGGAAGCCGCATATCCTGGAGGACTTCTCCTTTGACTTGAAAGCTGGGGAGCACCTCGGTCTTGTCGGTAAAAGTGGAAGTGGTAAATCTACATTACTGGCCATTCTCCTAGGGGTTCTCAGTCCGAAAAAGGGCCGCGTTCAAATTGCAGGTCTCGAAGCGCGAGATTATTTCCAAAATTTTGCGGATCGAATTGGATTTGTCGGCTCAGAGCCTTTTCTTATCGAAGGGAGCATCAAGGACAATCTGGACTACGGAAGCTCTCGGACTTATTCAGGGGATGAATACAGAAAGGCCCTTGAATCGGCCTCTCTCTACACTTTTGTCGATCAGTTACCAGAACGCTTAAACTATAAAATTGAAGAAAATGGATCAGGCCTCTCTGCAGGTCAAAAGCAAAGACTGGCTTTAGCAAGGGCCCTGCTGAGAGAACCTCTGTTCCTTGTTCTAGACGAAATGACGGCTAATCTAGATCAAGAAACTGAATTGGAAATCACGACGGGACTTGCTACCTTAAAAGGCAAGACAACCGTCATGATCGTCTCCCATCGGAAGGAGACGCTGCGCTTCGTCGATAGAATTCTAGAGCTCTAGTTCGTTCCTTGGGAGAAACCAGCTGCGCCCCATTCGCTCCGAACAAGCTTTTCTCCCAAACCCTCTTCCTTGCTAAAGCTTGGATTTTGACTTCATGTAAGTACGACCCTGCATCCACTTCATGTAAGCCCTCATTTTGTCTATGTCCGAAAACCACCAGTCCGCAGCTCCCTCAATGATACGGAAAGTTGGTCGAAAGGAGTCGCCATCCTGCAGAACTTCAGGCTGCCAGTTCCAGATTAGCCCTTTCGTTTCTTCTTCAAGAACAGAGGGCTCGCCAAAGTGAGTAGCAAGGAGTACCGATACAGCCTTTTCTTGATAGATTGCTCTCATAAAGTCCGTAGCCATGACGGGAGCTAAGCGTGGATTGGCCTTCGCATACATTTCATCAATGATGACAAGAATCGAACCTCTGTTGGAAGCTGCAATTCTTTCGCGAATCCAAGCCATGCGATCATCTTCAGCCTGAAAGCTAGACTGTCCCTCAGCTGCATTATCCCCAATATTGAGGTAAGTGAGAAGTTCATGAATGGGGTTAAGTTCAGCCTCATTCGCAAAGGCAATACCTATCGCCTGTGAAAGCGCGTGTCCAAAAGCAATTGTTTTCATTGCAAATGTTTTCCCACAGGCATGGGGACCAGTGAGAACAACATGCTTATGTAGACCTCCTAGATTAAAATCATTCCCTGCGGAACTTCGCTCAGATGCCAGAGGGTTATGGATGTTCTTAAAATGGAAAACAGGCTCATCTCCCTCCAAAAATTTTGCTAAAGTGATGGGAAAGGCATGACTATATTCATTGGAATGACTTTCTTTGCTCAGCTCTTGTTTCTCTCTAAAAAACTTAGCTACAGAAAAATAACTGTCGAGGACACCAACCCCTCTGATTATGGGGAGCAGGGACTGTCTTTGCTTTTTAATCTCCTCCAAATGACCAAGTTGGTTGATCATATCCCACCACAAGATAGGAGTTGGAACAGCATAAAGAGACGATGATTCTCGATCGATACGAGCCTGTAGGGCCTTCGAAAGTTTTGATTTTACAAATGCGTCTGTCGTCAAAAGCTGGAGAATACTTTTCCCTATACTCGACTTTTTTAAAGCTGTTTTTTCAGCTAAAAACACATGAAATTGATCTATTTTTTTAAGAGCTTTAGCAAACTCAAAAACATAGTTATCTATCTCATAAATCATTTTATTTATATTATAGACATTCATGGCTGTGAGGTAAGTACCGTAAGCTAAAACTGTTGTTTGACCTAGAAGGTTATAAGCCAGCCATGTTCTTCTCCTGAGTGATACCGGAACACCTTCATCAGTCCCTCTCCAAATCAAACGACCGTTTCTGCGAAGCGAATCGTAGTCAAAGAGCACGCTACTCACAAGACCTAACAGACCGGTCAGGCTTGAATAAAATTGGAAACGAAGCCCCATATTGGATGGCAGCATCGAAAATGGGCTAAAACTAAGAACATTTAGTTCAGTGAGAGTTTCTGGAGCTTTTTCTTCAAGGAAAAGCTGGACAAAGAGAGGCTCCACTATGCTGGCATAGTCTGCTATTTGCGCCTGAAGATCCTCAAAAACATCTTTATCTAAGGCTATGAGTTTTTTTATAATATCTTGTCGCTTTTTAATCGACTCTACTTTTGTAAGAGGTTGCATGAGCTCTTGAAACTCAAACTGCCCGGCCCCCGTCTGAGTCCTGTTGAGTAGTCTCACAACCAGATCCATATCTAGTTCATTCCAACTCGTACTTGTTTTGTCGAAAACAAAAGGACCTTCTCTTTTTGTTGTAAGGCTTGAGTAAACTGTCGCTATCTCTCCGGTGGAAAGAGACTTTGCTCCATAAGCACAGGGACTTGGAGAAAAAGACAGCAGCAGAAGAAAACCAACTGAGATAAACCGCATCATAACCTGACCTTTTCTTTGATTTGACCAAATTATCTTCAAAAAAATTTATAACTTTATGAAAAAGTTCCGAAAAGACATCGGGGGCTTTTCCGACGATCAGCAGTTGTTGTGCAGCAATTTTAAAGATTTGTCCAGAGCTAAGCCCCTGCTGGGGGCCCTCTTGTCTTTACTTTTTAAACAAAAAAATCAAACGGTCAAAAAATTTTTTTTGATTTTGAGCACTACGCTTTGTTTTGTCGCAAGCTCTTGTGAACAAAAAAAAATCCTAAGTCGAGCTCCATTAAAAGCAATCACATCAACAAACTCGTCTACTTCCACATCGACAAGTACAGACACCGCGTCCAACACAAACTCAAATACTGCAACTCAAACTGAGACTGACGTCCAAGTCGAACCCGATATTAAAAACATATCAGTTCAGCTTACTGGAGATAGTATCGAGCTAGGAAGGTTCTCTGACGGTGTCTTTAAGATCAAAGAATCGGCCATTTCTTTGCAAGCAACAGGGATAGATAATGCAGAGGAGATCTATACGACCAGCAGTTCCAGCGATTGCTCCCAAGGAGGAGAGTGGAGCCCTTTCTCAAAAGACATACCCCTAAAGATAACTTTTCCCGATGCAGAGGGTGACTATAACATCGCCATGAAATTTAGAAACCAGGTAGGTGAGACTATTTGCCAAAATTATCTTGTGCATCTCGACAAAACCGCACCCAGCCGGCCTCTCTCTTCTAAACTGACGTTAAAAGCTGCTGGAGTTCTCGTGCCCAGTGTTGCTGGACTTTTTTATTCCAAACAAAAAAAAATTGAAGTTTCTTATCTCGGAGATCTCTTTGAAATATTCACCAGCTTAGATGCCTCTTGCAGTTCTGGAGAATGGGCTCTCTCTCCCACAAACACTTTGGAACTCCCCGGAGAGCAACAGCAGAACTCTGCCCTTTATTTGAAAGGAAGGGATGAGGCCAAGAACGAAACCGATTGTGTGCTTGCTGCAGAGCTTATCTACGATAACGCTAGTCCCCAAATTCAATCTTTTTCTATTGTCAGTAGTACGGCCTTATATACAACCTCAAACTCCGTAAACTTGAATATTACAGCGACAAGTCAGGAATCTGCCCCAAACTCTGCCGCTCAAACTATAAAGATGTATATCACGGAAGTCGCAGACTGTGCTTCCGGAGGGACCTACGAAACTTATGCCAGCTCAAAACTCTGGACTTTCTCCTTGGCAAATGCAGGCCTGCGCACTGTTTACATAAAGGTTAAAGATAATGCCGACAACGAATCATCTTGTGTCAGTGATACGATCACTTACGACGCAGCGCCACCTTCTGCACCCGGTTCGTTTTCTGATGGCAGCCAAACCATCAGTGCAAGCACCTCACCCACAATGACTTGGGTCGCTTCTGAAGATGATGTCGGTATTTTAAGATATGAAGTAGCCGTCGGGTCGACAGCTGGCGCTGTCGATATCTTACCCTTTACCAGTGTTGGCAACGTCACCTCTACTTCCATTGCTAATCTTTCTCTTCAGTGGGGCAGAACCTATTATGCCTCTCTTCGAGCGGTCGATCTCGCAGCTCGAACAAGCTCGGTCAGTCAAGGAGATGGATTTGTTTATGGGTATGTGCAAGCAGCGCGAATAAAGGAAGCCAATCGTCACCAAAATGATGCTTTCGGATCCTCTCTTGCTTTTCATGGAGATACGCTAGCTGCCTCAGCTCCCTATGAAGATTCTTCCGCAACAGGTGTTAGCAATGGAAGCACTACCCCTAGCAACAATAGCTCTGTTCCAGATGCAGGCGCTGTCTATATCATGAAGCGATCTTCATCCTCCTGGATCCAAGAGGCCTATATCAAACCACCATTTGTCAGTCAGAATGATCACTTCGGTCAGGTCTTAGCCTTGGTAAGTGATACTCTTGTAATCGGAGTCCCAGATGAGGACTCTGCTACAACGGGTATAACCCAGGGTGCACCGTCCTCCGATGACAATGCTTCTCTCAACTCTGGTGCTGTCTATATCTACAAGAGGAGCAATAATTCTTGGACTCTCGACGCCTATATAAAAGCAAATAATTCTGGGGCAGGGGATGCTTTTGGGTCCGCTGTCGCTATCTCTGAAGATCAGAGCACCCTCATCGTTGGGGCTCGCAATGAAGACTCCAACAACAACACTGTCACTAGTGGCTCAACTATAGCCGACAACAATCTCGGAACAGATGTCGGTGCCGTTTACATCTTTAAAAGAGCTGCTGGAGTTTGGGCTCAAGAAGCCTACTTAAAACCAAATAATGCAAGAGACGGAGCACTCTTTGGCTGGTCTGTTACCATCTCTCAAAACACCGTCATCGTAGGAGCAAGAGATGAGTCCTCAAATCAAAATACCATCAC
This sequence comes from Oligoflexales bacterium, assembly GCA_017985985.1. Lineage (GTDB taxonomy): Bacteria > Bdellovibrionota_B > Oligoflexia > Oligoflexales > Bog-1112 > JAGNWK01. The sequence continues at coordinate 9,938 of JAGNWK010000062.1, read as the reverse complement.
GACGGGCGCAACAAGTGGTAGTTCCGATCATTCTCTAGCGGGGGCAGGGGCTGTCTATGTTTTTGAGAGAAGTGGTATCGCATGGGCTCAATCCACTTATATGAAGGCCAACAATGTCGAAGCTGGTGATCACTTTGGACATAGTCTAAGCTTTTCAGGAAATACCCTTGTTGTCGGAGCCCCTCTCGAGGCCTCGAACCAGAGGACCATCACAAATGGATCTGTCGCTAGTACAGGAAGTGCAGACAACTCTTTCAGTGGGGCTGGTGCCGCTTATGTTTTTAGACGGACAAATAACGTATGGGCTCTCGAAGCCTATATCAAATCGAGTAATATCGATGCTGCTGATCTTTTTGGTACTTCTTTAGCGCTCTCTTCGACAGAAGATCTAGTGGTAGTGGGAGCTCCCCAAGAAGGGTCAAGCCAGGTCTTCATCACGAATGGTTCTTCAGCGAGCTCTGACAATTCGATTTCTGATCACAGAGGAGCCGCTTATGTCTTCAGACGCAGTGGAACTGTCTGGTCGCAAGAAGCCTATCTCAAGCATAGCCCTGCAGCTAGCGCCTCTGAGTTTTCAGGAGCCCTTGCTGTTACAGGAACTAAAATCGCGGTAGGTGCAGTCAAAGATAGTACGACTTCATCAGGTGCTAGCGATACAGTCGATAGCGGAGCTGTCTTTATCTTTAATTTATTTCAATAGCAAGGAGGGTGTCTGGGGAAAACTTGGCAGCTGCTTCCCCCAGGAAAACATCAATCATTGATTTCAGGTGAACCTAAAACTTTGACAATCTGCTCCCCAACTGATTTTTTTCTCAGAAACTGCTCGTGTCCAACATCATGCACCTCGACAGGTATGACCTGCTCTTTATGATGAAGAGGCGTATAAACCCCTTCTTCTCCACGGGAGACAAAATCTTTTTTTGAATAAAAATTATAGAGTCTCAATTTCCGAGGCAGATGAACGACCTGCAGTTGCTGCAGAAAAGTCGAACCAGGCCTCATATCCCAAACATCCCTAAAGAGAAGGCCAAAGGGCGTTAGAATAGCCAACCAGCTAAGATAAGATCCGTGAAACGGAGTTCCCAAAGTGATGAGTTTATCGCAATGTCTTTGACCTTGATGTTTAATCAACCACCAAAAAGCTACCAATCCTCCCTTGGAGTGGGCCACTATATGGATCTTCTTAATTTGGTGAATTTCAAGAAGTCGCTTCAGTTTGACGTCTACATTTTCAGCAGCTTCAAGAATGCTGTTCGTTGAGAAAACGCCAAATAATCCGCCTAAATTGAAATTCAGGACCTCATAACCTTTGCTCTCCAGATAAAGTTCCAGATAGGTGAGAGTCCTACGTGACGAAAAAAAGCCATACAGAAGAAGAACTGGTGTTTTTTTAGGGTCGTGCCGTCGGTCTCTCAATACAAGATTGTGCAGCCTAATCTCAAAAATCAACTCTCTCCACATCGCCTTGAGCTGCACCCACATGCTTTTCCCTTCTTTGCGACTTAGAAATTCAGAAATGATGCCCGGAGACAACATAGCGAAACTAAGCCAAAACAAAGTTTGCAAAGAAGAATTTGCCCAAGTCTCGGAAGGATCCCCCATCTTGCTAAAAAAATATAGTTCCGGCAGACTGGCCAAAAGAGAAAGAACTAGTGCCGGCCGCCATCGAAAATCGAGGAGGCCAAAAACGAGCGAGCAGAAATCGTAGGGAAATATCGGAATAAAGCGCATGGCTAGAACAACTTTCCAGTCGTGCCGCTTAACAAAACGATAGGTTTGAGGAAGATTCGCATACAGCCATGGTTTGACATAACGCTTTCCTCCCAACTTCCCGAAGGAGAAAACTAAGAAACAGGTAGCCAAACCGCCAAGGGCTGTGTAGAGGGTTCCCAGCCACGGTCCAAACGAATTTCCTGCCATAACAGAGATGACGCTGATGGGGGTAAAAAAGAAGGGGCGGAAGAAGGATAAAGTTAAGAATTCGACCGGACTGAGATTTTTCTGGGCTAGACAGCTGGAAAAACTATCATCGCAAAGATTACCCCAGAAGAGAGCAAACAAGGACAAAGCGAAAAAAGCCACCACGGAAAGTGCCATAAGCAGAAAGCGCAGTTGCTTGTTGTGGTGGTCATAAATCATATGTTACTTGTGTTGCTGTACTTTTAATAGAATTATACCATAGGATCTAATCGCACATGTATGAAACAACGGACTTTCGTAAGGGGCTCAAAATTGAGTATGACGACAAAGCTTTCGAAATCGTAGAGTTTCAGCATGTCAACCCTGGTAAGGGCTCTGCTTTTGTGCGCACCAGGCTGAAAAATTTAGAAACGGGCCGAGTTATCGACGTAACATTTAAGGCAGGGGTTGAAAAAGTTGGGATTCCAGATCTCAGCTACTCACAGATGCAGTATCTTTACACAGACGGCAGCAGTTTTGTGTTTATGGACACGAGCAGCTTCGACCAGGTCACCCTCTCGACAGAAGAACTCGGCGAATCTCGTTTCTATCTCGTTGAAAACTCTATGGTCCGCGTAACTTTCTATAAAGGAAAACCGGTATCGATAGATTTGGATAATTTCGTAGAACTAAGGGTCAAAGAAACCCAGCCGAACATCCGCGGCGATACTTCTGGAGGAGGAGGAAAGCCAGCAGTGATGGAAACAGGTCTGACAGTTACGGTGCCTTTCCATATCAGCGAAGGAGATCTTCTAAAGATAGATACGAGGACTAATCGTTACGTAGAGAAGGTTAAATAAGCTATGGATCTTGGAAAAATAGAAGAGCTCATACAGCTCATGCGCAAATATGGCTTGCAGGAACTTGAAGTTAAGCAGAAGGACAGCTCTGTTCGTCTGCACCAGGCTTCAACACCCGCGTTAGCCAACCCTTTTGTGATGCCTCACCTAGGGTACGGGGCCCCACACACAGCTGCTGCTCCAGTGCCAAGTCAAAGTCATCATCATACGTCTGCACCTAGTCCTGTCCATTTAGTCACATCACAGGATCGGGGAAGCACCAAAGCGGAGACAAGGAGCTCGGCTCAGGAAGTCCGCTCTCCGTTTGTTGGGACCTACTACTCTTCTGCAACTCCCGGCGGAACTCCCTATGTCCATGTAAATAAGAAGGTCAAAAAGGGCGACCCACTTTGCATCATCGAAGCCATGAAACTCATGAATGAGATCGAGGCTGAGAAAGATGGCGTCATTGTAGAGATCTTGATTGAAAACGAACAACCTGTTGAATACAATCAGATTTTATTTCTTATAGAATGATAAGGCTGGTGAATCGCTTGCGTCAGAAGTTTGTTAAAAAAAAATCTTTTAAAAAAATTCTTATCGCCAATCGTGGTGAGATTGCTGTCCGCATCATCCGCGCCTGTCAGGAACTCGGCATCCGAACCGTAGCCGTGCACTCTTTAGCCGACAAGGATTCCTTACACGCAAAATTAGCAGACGAAAGTGTGTGTATAGGACCGGGACCAAGTTCCAAAAGCTATTTGCACATCCCTGCCGTCATGAGCGCAGCTGAGATCACAGGGGTCGATGCCATCCATCCCGGCTATGGTTTTCTTTCTGAAAATGAAGAGTTCGCTCGCATCTGTGAACAGTACGAAATCAAATTTATAGGCCCTACTGCCGATCAAATAGGAACCCTAGGCAATAAAGTTCGCGCTCGAGCCGTTGCCGTCGCTGCGAAGATAGCCCTGCTACCTGGCAGCAAGGGCGTGATCAGAGGGAAAGAAGAAGCTCTGAGCCTAGCTGAAGAGGTCGGCTACCCATTGATCATCAAGGCTGCTGCCGGTGGTGGTGGGCGAGGGATGAAAGTTGTTCAAGAAGAATCGCAGTTGATCCGACTTTTTCATATGGCCCAAGTTGAGGCCCAGGCAAGCTTTGGTAATCCTGATTGTTTCATGGAGAAGTATCTCGAGACTCCCAGGCACGTGGAAGTACAGATTGTCGCTGATGAACATGGCAACTCTACCTTCCTAGGGGAAAGAGATTGTTCCCTCCAAAGACGACACCAAAAGATCATAGAAGAAGCCCCTTGTCCTGTTCTGACCGATCGACAAAAAAGTGATGTTGGTGAGATAGCCCTTAAACTTATACGCTCTGTTGGCTATCAATCGCTTGGCACCGTAGAATTCTTGTTTGATGGCAAGAATTTCTATTTCATGGAAATGAATACCCGCGCGCAAGTCGAACACCCCGTTACAGAGATGGTCATGGGGGTCGATCTTATCAAAGAACAGATCCTTATTGCCCAGGGTGAGAGATTGAGCTTCATTCAAAAACCATTCCTCCCCAGGGGGCATGCTATCGAGTGCAGGATCAACGCAGAAGACCCCCATACCTTTGCACCTTGGCCGGGTAAAATCACAGATTTTCATCAGCCGGGTGGCCCAGGCATTCGGGTCGACACTATGGTTTATGCGGGCTATACAGTGCCGTCTCTCTATGATTCTCTCCTAGCAAAGGTAATAGCCCATGGTTCTACCCGCCTCGAGGCTATCCAAAGAATGATCCGAGCTCTCAAAGAGATGAAGATAGAGGGAATACGCACAAATATCGAGTTTCACCTCCGCCTCCTCTCCGATGAAAAATTCATCGCAGGTGATGTATCAACTCGGTTCATTGAGCAGTTTATAAAACAAGCAGGACCCTTGCAAAGATAAGCAAGGGCTGTCCCAAGGGAGCAAGGAGGAGGTTTAGGGAAACTGCAAAGCCGGTTCCCCTAAGGAAACGAAGTAAGCAAAAAGGAATGAGATGTACGAAGGACTAGAACATCTTCTAGCTCTCATCCAGCAGCAGCCTTCAAAGCAAAAGCTGTTGACTCAGCGCTACCTTTCTTTGATTTCAGACCTACCTGTCCAAGATCTCATCGACCAAATGTTCCGACTTTCGGAAAGACTACTAGAGAGTCATCCTGTGGAAGCTACCGCTATCCTGAGGCGGATTTATCTTCTCGATCCTAGACTCTTCCAGGATAAAGACCATAAACTTTGGAGTTTAGCGAAGTCCTGTTTTCAAAAAATTGGCGATAAAGATCGTCTGGCTCAGATAGACCAGCTCTGGCCGGATAGAACTGAACAGGCAACCCAGGTCCTATCTCGCAAGGAGGAGATTCAGGCGACCCAAGTCCTGTCGGTAGCGAGTACCGAAGAAGAGAATCAGGCGACCCAAGTCCTGTCGGTAGCGAGCACCAAAGAAACCTTGGTAGAAGCCACTAAAACTGTGGCTGTCGATACAACAGATATCCAGAACGAACATAGTCGAACGAAGCGGGATGAAGTTGTCAGTTTAGATCTAGACCTTCTATAACGGAGAATTCAAGATGGACAGAATCTGGCTCAAAAGTTATCCAAAGGGTATTCCATCTGACATCAACCCAGAGGCCTACACCTCTCTCGTCGACTTAAGCGAGGAGTGTTTTCGAAAGTATCGCGATCTTCCTGCCTTCACCTGCATGGGGACAACCATCACCTATGGGGAGCTTGATCGCCGCTCTCAAGAACTGGCAACTTATTTTTTAGAAGTCTGCGACTTGCAAAAGGGTGATCGAGTTGCGCTCATGATGCCCAACATCCTGCCCTACCCTATCACTTTACATGCGGTACTCAGAGCGGGTCTTACTGCTGTCAATGTGAACCCACTCTATACAGCTAGAGAACTCGAGCATCAGCTTGCAGACTCTGGAGCAAAGGTGATCGTCATCCTTGAAAACTTTGCTCATGTCTTAGCCCAGGTGATAGGGAAGACAGCTGTCCAGCACGTTCTTGTCAATCGTCTAGGGGATGGACTTTCCTTTCCTAAAAATCACCTCGTAAACTTTGTGGTAAAACGTCTTAAAAAACTAGTTCCGGCTTTTTCTATCACCAACGTCACCGTCGAAGCTTGGGTGAGAGCTTGTGAGTGGGGAAAGAAAATTCTTGCGGGGAAAGGGACCTTTCGTTCGCCTCCGATTCAGTCCTCCGACTTGGCTTTTCTCCAATACACGGGGGGGACGACCGGCGTTTCCAAAGGTGCCATGCTCAGCCATAGAAATATGGTTGCCAATATTGAACAGGCTTATGCGTGGATGAACCCGTATGCAAGGGAGGGGCAAGAACTTATCGTAACTGCCCTACCCCTGTACCATATCTTTTCTTTAACAGCGAACTGCCTGACCTTCATGAAGATTGGTGGGCATAATTTACTGATCACTAATCCAAAAGACATCAAAGGCTTCATAGAAGAATTAAAAAAATATAGATTTACAGCTTTTACTGGTGTGAACACTCTTTTCAATGCTCTCCTCAACCGGGAAGAGTTTAGATCTTTAGACTTTTCTAGCCTCCGCTTGACCTTAGGGGGTGGCATGGCTGTACAACGAGCTGTTGCTGAACGATGGAAACAGGTCACTGGAACTCCTCTTCACCCCGCCTACGGCTTGACAGAGACTTCCCCGGCAGCTTGTATCAGCCCTCTTATTGACAGTGATTTCCCCAACTCTGTGGGACTTCCTCTTCCTTCTACCTGGTTTTCTATCCGGGATGAGGCGGGAGCAGCTCTCCCCAGTGGCCAAATTGGGGAGGTGTGCATCCAGGGACCACAGATCATGCAGGGGTACTGGGGAAAGGTAGATGAGACTGAAAAGGTGATGCTTTCGACCCCTGAAGGTCGCTGGCTGAAGACGGGTGATGTTGGATTCCTTGATGAAAAAGGTTTTTGCACTCTTGTCGATCGCAAGAAGGATATGATTCTTGTTTCTGGGTTTAACGTCTATCCCAATGAGATAGAAGATGTACTGGCTTTACATGAGGGACTTATCGAATCGGCAGCCGTTGGGATGAAAGACGAGAAGTCGGGTGAAGTCATAAAAGTTTATGCTGTAAAAAGAAATGAGAACTTAACAGCAGAGGACGTGATCGCCCACTGCCGAAAATACTTAACCGCGTATAAGGTTCCCAAGTTTGTAGAGTTCAGGACAGAACTCCCGAAAACGAATGTTGGTAAAATCTTGCGTCGGTCTCTGAAGGAAAATTTTAGCGAGACAGCTCATTAGCCTTCGGCAAGGAGTGGTTAGGGGAAACCTTGCCCTGAGCTCCGTCGAATGGGGTGCACAGCCGGTTCCCCTAAAAAGAAAAAAGAGGAAGAAGAAAAGATTGTCTAGTCACGGTTGCCATTCAAAACATAGTCATTCTCATACCCATAATTTATCAGTAGGAGAGAAGAAGCTTTGGCTTGCCATCCTCGCCAACACTCTCATTGCTTTACTGCAAGCCTTAGCTGGCATTTGGTCTGGAAGTTTAGCCCTCCTCTCGGATGCGGCTCACAACTTCAGCGATGTGATTTCTCTGTGGGTAAGTGTCGTCGCAGAGAAACTTTCTCGCAGGGAAAGCACTCCTTCTCAAACCTTTGGGTATAAACGGGCCGAGATCCTGGCGGCTTTATTTAACACAGTTTCTCTCATTTTCGTCAGTGTCATGTTGATTCGCGAGGCTATAGAAAGACTACTCAACCCAGTCCCTGTCAACTCAGGATGGGTGATCCTTTTTGCAGGTTTGGCTATTTTGATAAACGGTGGAAGTGCCTGGCTCTTAAAGCAAGGTTCATCCAACCTCAACATGCGCTCAGCCTACCTACACTTGCTCTCAGACGCCTTGATTTCCCTAGCTGTCATGCTAGGTGGTATTTTTATATATTTTTTCGAGATCTACTGGTTAGACAGTCTTATGTCCCTTCTGGTCACAGCTTTTCTCCTTTATGCCTCCTGGAACCTCTTGATGGCTACCTTACGTGTGATCATGCATTTTACACCACCCCATATCAATCTTACTGCTGTAGAAAAGCTCTTCATGCGCTTCTCAGAAGTCCAAAATATCCACCATGTGCATATCTGGCAACTTACGGATAAAGGAGTTCACTTTGAAGCCCACGTCGACTTTCGGAATGATCTCAAACTGAGTGAAATTTCTCTTATTTTAAAGGAAATTGCTTTGCATTTGAGACAAGATTTCGATATTACGCATGTATCTTTGCAGCCGGAGATTGGTGTGGAAGACTCGAAAAAACTTATTGTTAGGGATTGTCCTGCCTCATAATTTTTTAAATCAGGAATTCTATGTTTTCGTCTATCAGTGATTTGTTTGCCACGGAACACCTCCTCGCTTTTCTAACATTGACATCCCTCGAGATTGTTCTCGGGATCGACAATATCGTTTTCATTGCCATCATTACAGACAAGGTAGAAAAGCGTCTTCAATCAGCAGCACGAAAAATAGGCTTAGCGCTAGCTATGATTGAAAGAATATTTCTACTCTCCTTCTTAAGTTGGGCAGTCGCCTTAACAGAACCTCTCTTCCAATTCTTATCCCTTTCCCTCTCAGGTCGAGATTTGATCCTCATCGGTGGGGGGGTGTTTTTGATCGGAAAAGCCACCATAGAACTTCATTCCTTGACAAGCCCTTCCAAAAGGGATGAAAACAAAGACAGTCACAAGAAAAAACTGGGACTTGCCTCTGCCTTGATTCAAATAACCATCTTAGATACCGTCTTTTCTCTAGACTCTGTCATTACAGCAGTAGGAATGGTCGATAGCCTTGTCATTATGATTATGGCTGTAGTTACAGCTGTTGTCATCATGATGCTTTTTGCGAATCCAATCAGTGAGTTTATTCTCAAACATCCGACTGTAAAAGTGCTATCTCTGGCCTTCCTTCTTCTCATCGGTGTATTTCTACTGGCCGATGGAATTGGGAACCACATCAACAAAGGCTACATTTATTTTGCGATGGGATTTTCTCTATTGGTGGAATTTCTCAATCTTAGAGCACAGAAGACTTAATTTATTTAGGAGTCTGATTTCTTAGGGGAATCAGGGCAAGGAGGGGTCTTAGGGGAAACTGCGCAGCTGGTTCCCCTAAAAAATTAGTCACAGGACAGCGATAGACCGCAGATAGCAACCCCTTCGGATTTTTCAAAATCATTCATAAAATCCTTTGACTTGTCGATCGAGAGAGCGGTCATCAGACTGAGGTCTCGGATATTACCCATGCTGTTGACACCTACGACACGATGTATATCTTTTGTATTTCCAAGTGCCGAAAACGATGGCCCACCGCTGTCACCAAAGCAGAGAGCTGCTTGCCCTTTTGTTTGAAACCAGGGGATTCCTGCTTGGGGAAGTTCTGTGACTTCAACAAATCCGATACGGAGCAAGCCGTCAGACCCGGCAGCACCCCCAACGTCCGTGCACCCATATCCGCTCAAGATAACCTCTTCTTTAAGAGCTACAGGTTCTGTGCTCACAGCAGCGTAGCGAATACCTTCCATGTCTACATCTGTTTTACAAAGAGCCATATCATGGTTCTCCGCTGGATTTTTGTAGTCAGGAGACGCTTGGCATAAAGCATGGAAGGTTTTTTGTCCAAATGTAAAATTAACGGGACCAATTTCAGACGAGGACTCCAGACAGTGGGCAGCTGTCAAAATCACTCGTGGTCCTATAACCGTTGCAGAACAATGAGAAGCACCGCTTCTGATGTGCACAATCTCTGAAAACTCGCCCTCCCCAACAGGACGTCCACCAATAAGATCCTCCTGAGCAAGAGCTGAGCCTGCTGAAAAACTGAGAACCAGACCAGCCGCTTGAACTAATTTTTTCATTTTATAAGCTCCCTTTTTGAAGATAGAAGTTGAAGATAAACTCATTATCGTTCGCCCTCTTATAAACTTGAGTGGCCGGCCAACCAATACTTTGGAACAAAAAAAAAGAGAGGGAAGCGAGACTTCAGTTTTTAGAATCTTACTGAGGTTCCGCTTGAGATCGCCTGCTGTGACACTATTCGTGCCCGCAGCCTCCTTCTTATCCGCGCTTCAACGGCTCGCAACTGGCTTGGGTAGTTGGTCATCTTGAAGTAATTAGCCCATCCCATGTACCACCCATTCAGAGTCCGT
>JAGNWK010000061.1 GCA_017985985.1 Oligoflexales bacterium | reverse complement strand
GCAAAAGGGTATATCAAAGAGGGACTCAATTACGTAGTGGACATCGATCTAGAGAACTTCTTTAATCGAGTAAACCACGACAAGTTGATGTCAACACTCTACGGTCGGATAAAAGACCAACGAGTGTTGAACCTGATAAGAAAGTACCTAAATGCAGGGATAATGAGTAATGGTGTTTGTGTGTATAACGAGGGAGGTGTTCCTCAAGGATCGCCTCTATCCCCGCTGCTAAGCAACATAGTGTTAGATGAACTAGATAAAGAACTAGAAGCAAGAGGACACAAATTCTGCAGGTACGCTGACGATATAAATACGTATGTCAGCAGCCCAAGAGCAGGAGGAAGAGTGCTTAATAGCACAGGAACTTTGTGGAGAAGAAGCTAAAACTCAAAGTGAACGAGGCAAAGAGCAGAGTAGATCGAGTATCGGAAAGAAAGTTCCTTGGCTTCTCATTTACAAAAGAAGTTGCATGCCGCATAAAAATTGCACCACAAGCAATGGAACGAGTAAAGAAGAAGCTGAGGAGTATGACGAGTCGAACCCAAAGCATAAATATGAATGAACGTCTTAGACGCATCAACGATTATATGCGAGGATGGCTTGCATACTTCCATATAGTAGAGACACCAAGTAGTATTGAGCAGTTGGAGCAAAGGCTTCGACGTCGACTCCGTCAGTGCAGACTACGAGAATGGAAACTGAGCAAGACTAAGCTGAGAGAGTTGAGAGCCTTAAAGTTGGATAGTGATCGTGCAGCAGAGATTGCGTATTCAAGCAAAGGAAGCTGGAGATTGTCAATGACGCCACAACTCCACAGAGCTATGGGTATAGTCTATTGGAAATCCCAAGGGATGATGGATGTAATGGGTCATTATAACAAGTTGCGTAGTGCTACATGAACCGCCGTATGCGGGCCCGCTTGTACGGTGGTGTGGGAGCTCTGGGGTTAGTCATCCCTTGCTACCCGATGAATGGGTCTCGAGTTAAAACAAAGCAGTCGATTAAAGAATTCTGCCTAAACGAATGACATTGGTGGTCAGGGATCTTAACGGAACATCACTTAAGCTGCCGATCAGGTATGAAAACAGCAGCTTTTTGTCCGAAGACTTTCCAAACCGGCTTTGCGGTAAAACGTACTGAGCAGAAATAATCTACATCTATTTTTTCCAAACACCGATGGGTCAGATCCTTATCTAAAGGGATTTCTATCCATGTTTGTGTTCGATCAAGCTGCTGAATGCTTTTTTGGAACTGAGCGATGACATTCTCTTCCTGATCATAAATTGCAATGCTGATGTCGAGAGGGTAAGTCCGGTTCCCATCTTTCTCAAGAACGGAGAATTCTATCTTGTCTTTTGAAAGGAGGATCTCCGTTCCAGACTTGATCCAGAGCCCCGGGCCGAATGTTGTATCTGCATAAGCTTGCTCTTCTGGGCTGATCGATAAGGTGAGCGGAATCTGAGGATGACCCGTCTCTGCCCAGCGGAAAGCGACAGCTCTGGGTGCATTTTTGTACTGATAAGCACAACCTAGCAGCAGAATCCCACCCATTGTGAAAAAGAAGGTCTGGAGAGTCTTAGGGAAGCTGGCTTGGACGAGAAGAAAGAGGGAAGCAAGGAGAAGCCCCGCTAAAGCCCCAATGGAGGTAAAAAGAACGGGGATGCCGGAGTTCCAGACAAGGAGTAGAGCGATGACGGCTCCCAAGCAGAAGTTTGGCCATGCGTTGTCTTTATCTTCTTGGGGTTTTGATAAGTCTCGAAGGAGCATTCCTAGCCCTAAAAAAAGGGCTAAGATCAAAGCTGCTCCTACAAGGCCTAGTTCGGAGAGCAGCATAAGGTAGAGGGATGAGGGGGGGTCTGTGAAGACGGCTCCGCCCGTGCTTAAGGCCCATTGCAGGTGATCAGCGTAATTGGCGTAATAAAATCCAAGACCAGTGCCTTTCAGGGGATGGAGAAGAAAGGCCTTTAGCATCGTTTTAATGTGCAAAGCTCGAATGGGATCGATCTGTAAAAGGATATGGTTCAGGGCCTCTATGGGGTGAGAGAAGTCTGCATGTCTCATCAGATCTATAAGGGGGATCTGGCTTGGAGCCCATTTCCAGAGTGCAGCAGAGGCTAGAAGAGCGAGAGGAATGATTTTTACAGCTTTTTTTCGTATCGCAAAAAAACTGAGGCAGAGGACGGATCCCATGATGACCAGAAAAAATAAACGACCCGCAGCCATTTTGCCAGCAAGGATTGAGGCCAGGGCAAGTGAAAACGTGAACATACGAAATGGCCATGTCAAAGGACCTAGGTTAGCTAACCAGAAGAATCCAGAACCCAGGATAGCAAAGTAGGCATTGGATGCCCCGCTGTCCTCGAGGAGTGCCGCAGCTCGTCCGGCAGGAACAGCTGTGCCACTGCCTGCTGCCATAAAGTTGAGATCTTTCCATCCTTGAACGAGGGCAACACCGATATTGACGATGAGGATGAAGGAGAGGGAGGCCAATAAGATTTTACTGAGCGATTTAGTCTGTAGACTGTCTTTCATGTGTTGGAAAAAAACAAGGGATGGGAAGAAAAACATAGAGACGTTTTTCATATAAAGTTTTGCTAAGGAGTAGGAATAGGAAGCAGAATTTTCAGGAGCTAGATTGTAATTTTGATGGGGAGTGCTCCATCGTAGCGAGGGTTGAAAAAGATGGGCGTAAGAATGAGCGAGCACACAGAGAATGAGAAAGCCAAGTCCAAGCAGGCTTAACAGTTCTTGTCTAGAGCTTCCTCTTTTATAGAGAGGAAGATGTGTCTTCCTTGGGATCAGATCTTCGAGAAGAAGGAACAGGGAAAGCCAGAAACAAATCTGAAAGCTACCGTTTATGATCTTTGCAAGCGGGAAGCCGGTTAAGAGATCGATACGACTTGAAGCTCCACTGAGGACGAGATTCAAGCAGAAAAAATAGCAAAAATAATTTTTAACTTGGCTTGATCTTGATCGCATTGAGATCTTCTTTCTTCTGGGGAACCAGCTGTGCAGTTTTCCCAGACCCCTCCTTGCCAGAGCTTGTGCTCTAAGGAGCGGCTAGACGCATTCGATCTCGGATATCTTTGGGGAGTTCCAGATAGACAGTTCTTGCCACTTTTTTAAAGGCAGCAGCATATTCATCAGCAATGGCTAACTGTCGTGGGAAGGTTTTTCCGAGAGGGTCAATATATTGGCCATTTTCATAAAATTCAAAATGCAAGTGAGGTCCTGTGGCAAGTCCTGTCGCCCCGACATACCCGATCACTTGTCCCTGTCGGATACGGTCACCTCGTTTGAGATTCTTTGAAAAACTACTGAGGTGTTTATAGGCTGTGCTATAGACCTTGCCATGTTTTAACTCAACCACTTTACCGGATCCGCCATTGTAGCCGACAAAATGAGCAGTTGCATCACCAACGGCGTGAACAGGTGTTCCATAGGCTGCTGCATAGTCAACACCCTTGTGGGGGCGATTGATTTTGAGAATGGGATGGAATCTGATTTTTTGAAAAGGGGAACTGATCCGGCTATAGCGAAGGGGGCTCTTGAGAAAGGCTCCTTTTAAGCCCTTTCCTTGCAAGTCGTAGTACTGGGCATCTGGTCCAGTCTGTGGAAAACGGATGGCAACATGTCTGTTGGCCATGTTGTTGATCTCAGCAGCAAGGATGTTACCCCAGCCGTATTGTTCTTGATCGACAAAAGTCTTTTCGATCAAAAGAGACCAGCTCGCTCCTGGTACAAGTTCTCGTTCAAAGTCAACCTGCCAGCCGAAAATATTAGTCAGCTTGTAGATGACCTCTGCGCTGAGTCCAACTTTAGAGAGGGTCTCCCAAAGATTCGTTTCGATTTTGCCTTGGAAAGCTACTTTTTCGATTCGAAGGCTCTTCTCAATCAGTTCTGCTTTCCATTCTTCATCTTCGCTTTTAGAGACGATGAGACTTCGTAATTGAGAAAATATAAATTTAATTTGGAGGACCGACTCTTGTTTAGGATCTCGGATGACTTCTATAGCTGTTTGTGGAGAGACAGCTGCAAGATTCTCTTCATATTCTGCAGCCTCTACGATTCTGTATATGTCTAAGGTAGGGATCCCTGCTTTGATTAAAGTTTTATAAACGGACGAATTTTTAGAGACAAAATAAGTCTCAGTGGAGGATTCGGAACTATCATTTTCGGCTTGCAGAGAAGATTCGGAATCAAACTCATTCATCCCGGTGAAGTTGCTCGTCCGTTTTTGCCCAGAGATTTCTGAAATCTCCGCGTAAGAGAAGAGGGAATCGGTTTTTTCGCCAAGAATAATTCCTATCGTATAAAGAATAGGACAGAGGCTCAGGAAGAGAAGGGAGGCAGCAAGAAGTATTTGTTTTCTAGATCTCATTCGAACCTCATAAGAATTACTCAATATAATTGACAGTCCTGTTCCCTTTTGTGCTGAGGGGTTTATTGAGGTTCATTTTGAACCCGCGATTTTTACCCTCTTCATAGGAACTCGAATGGATTCGGGCTCCAGATTGGTACAAGGTTTGCAGTCTGGGATGTTTGTAACTTTGGTAGTCGAGAAGTTTTTTTGCGGATACGGCAAGTAGATTTTTTGAGACGAGGGAAACCGACACAGAGTCGACCTGACCTGATCGAGGGTTTGCTGTGGATCTTTTTTGTTGGGAAGCTAATTTTTCCATAAACCCTACAAGGACACCCCGATAGAAGCTTCTTTTGAGAATGAGCGTATTTTTTGCCGCTTTGATGGGGGGACGGAACTCGAATAGAGTTTTACGCTCAGACCTTTCCCGTTCCGTCTTGTATTGTTCCCACATCAGCCTAAGATTGTTTTCAAGAAACCAGTAAACATACTCAGCCATGAGAGCGTCCTCGCGGCTCCCTAGGAGCTCCATTGCTTTGTAAACCTGGCAGTCTTCTTGATCAAAGAGAGAACTATGAATGATTCTAACAAAAAAGTGTTTTCGGAGGATAGAACCTATAATCGTTTGGTAGGCTTCGACCCTCTTTTTTTTAAAGAGAATATAGACGGTCTCGTAGTGGCTATCTTTATTCTCTTTTATCTTATCAAGATGATAGAGCTCATAAAGCTCTCGTACTTTCTTCATGGCTGCCACGGCTTCGTTCTCATGCGGAGATTGGGCGAGGGATAGGAGTTTCTCAACCTGTCGCATCAGGCGAGACTCTTCTTCAGAGCTAGGGGCAGCCTCTTTCAACGGGATGTCGTCTATAAAGTCTATGCGGGCTTTTTTAGCCCAGTTTTCCATGCCTAGGTCGGAGCAAACTTTTTTAAAATGGGCGCCATGGGCATCTTCTACCTGTCGGCCGTGCTCGGAGACAAAGTGCTCGGAGACAATTTGGTGCGCCATCTCATGCTTCAATATTTCAAGGACGACATTCCAGCTGTTTTTAAGAATGAAGGAATAGGACAGCGAGATGGTGCGGGTATCGCTATCCCACGATCCGAGCTGGGTTTGTGTGTCCTTGATTTGGATCACACAGGGGCTGACTTTGATTTTGTAAATCCAAAGAATTCTCTCATATTCACAGTAGAGATGCTGGGTCCAAGCTCTCCGTAAGAGTTCTGGGTTGGAATTCACGCTGACCTCATTTGCTGACAAAAGAAATCTATGCTAGCATAGATTTCAACAAATAATGAAACAAAAAGTCTTCCTGGGAACGATCTTGTAAATTTGCCCTGTAACAATAAGGTACAGCTGTGTTTTTGCCTTTTTTTGCGATGATTCTCACTTTTTTAATGCCCTCCTGCACTCACATGAGTGCCGATGAGGAGATGCGAACTTTAAGCGATGCAGAGCAGCAGAAACTCGATGAGTTTAAGGCCGAAGTGGAGTTAGGTCGCAATATGGCTGGTCGCCTCCTCCAATTCTATGGAACTGTATCGGATGAAAATTTGGTCAACTATGTCAATACGGTTGGCAAAAGAGTCGCTCAATTTGGTGATTATCCCGATCGAAACTATATGTTTCAGATACTCGATACGAGTTCTGTGAATGCGTTTGCCTGTCCAGGCGGATATATTTTGATCACGCTGGGCTCTTTGAAACTTGTGAAATCTGAGGCGGAACTTGCGATGATCCTTGGGCATGAGGTGGCTCATGTCGGTAAGCAGCATATGTTCTCTACCCTGAAAAAAATGAGCGAAAAAGAGCGGGAAGAGCAGGCCAAAAAAATTGACGATAAAGCTGGTTTTTCTGGAGATCCCTCTTTGATAGTTAGGAAGCGTCCCAGTCAGGAAAAAGGGACGGCCTCCGGCGCTATTCTAGCTCGTTACTTATCAGGTTCTTCCGGAGCTGGATTCAATCTTCTGCAGGTTGCGAAGGCAGGTATGAATGTCATCCTCGAGAAGGGGCTTGATAAGAGAATGGAGTTTGAGGCGGATACGGAGGGTGTAAAATATGCTATCCGAGCTGGGTATAGTCCTGATGCCATGATTCATTTTTTGTCGAGGCTAGAAGATAATAAAAAATCGAATCAGAAAAATACCCTTATTATAGAGAAGACCCACCCAAAAATAGCGGATCGCAAGGAACTCATCTCTAAACTTCTTCTCGACATGAGTGCGAAGGATATGATCGGTGCCGAAGGAGAGAGTCGATTCAAAGAAAAAACCAAGGGTTTGGTAAAATGAAAAAGAATGTTCTGTTGCTTATTTCTTTTTTTTTATACACGCAATCGTCTCTTGCTGATCAGTATCACTACAACAATATCTTGATTGGAGATAGAGCCATTGGTTTTGCGGGGGCCTACGGAGGCATATCAGATGATGCCTCTGGTGTTTTCTATAATCCTGCAGGCTTAGCCTACGCTCTATCCAACGACATCTCTGGCTCTGCGAATGCCATTTACTCGAAAAAGGTTGTTTATAAAAAAACAGTTGGTGACTCTGATTTTAAAGAAAATAGTGGAGGGACTCTCCCTTCTTTTTTTGGTGGCTTGCAAAAATTAGACGGTCTTGCCAAGGGTCTGGTCTTTGCATTTGGCGTCTATACGACAGACAGCGAGTTGAAAGATCAAAATGACTTGATCAAAGATGTGAACCTCAATACACCTTCAAATTGTCTTATTCTGGATGCTAATGGAGTGCCTGCTAAGGATGAGAATGGCAATGTGAAGGCTGGGGTAAACAGACCTCCCATCCGTTTAGCTCGCTTTCATCGGTCTATCAACGAACGGGCGGCAACTCTCTATGCAGGGGGTGGACTGGGATGGCGAATTCGATCCAATTTTTCTGTGGGAGTGGCCCTTAACTATGTGGCTGTAGATGAGTTGGTTCAGGAGTATCAAGATGTAAGGACTGAAACAACCAGTTGCAATACTCAAACCGGTGGGTTTTCTGAGAAGACAGAGCAGAAGGGCCAAAATATCAGACAGCATCTGGTCGGCTATGGAGTTCAACCCGTTCTTGGCTTACAGGCCGTTTTTGGGAAGCTTTCGCTGGGACTCACTCTCAAGTTAGGTCGTTTCCTCGCGCAGTCTTTTGACCAGTCCCTCGAACTTCGAAGTAATCTGCTTGTCAAAGCAGATCAAGACTCCGTCGATGCAGCGAAGGGTGCTTACACGCCGGCCAGTTCGTCCTTGATTCTGGAGTATGACAACATCGTAAAATCAAATAACCCACTAGGATCGATGCCAAAAAACCTCACTCTCGGTTTAGCATATTTTTATTCCACTCGCCTTGCTTGGTCTTTCGATTTGAAGCACTACACCGCAGTCACAAACTCAGAGGAAATGGAGGGGTCTGGCGCTCTCTACAGAAGAGGAGCTGTGACCGATTTTGCAACGGGAATTGAATATTACCTTCTTCCAGCGTTCCCTCTTCGTGTAGGTCTGTTTACCAACCACGACAGCCGGCCTAAAATCGACAAAAAAAAATCTGGTCAAGCTGATCACATCGATTATAATGGCCTGACGACATTTTTAGCTTGGGTTCAGCCGAATAGCCAAGTTGGTGCTGGGGTCATCTTGCAGCAGGGGGTTGGGGAAGCCCAAAAGCTTGGGAATTCCGTTGTTCAGACAGTCGAGGCCAATGCCTTTACATTTGCTTTCTCTGCTTCCCACAGTTTTTAAGCCCCAAAAAAGACAGGAATCATCCCATTAGTTCAAAATTTAAAATGACGGGACGTGAGCTCGTCGTAGGATTGTTTTTATGAGTTTAACGACTATTCCATTAACAAAAGAGGGACACCATACTTTGGTCAAAGAGCTCGAGCAGCTCAAGACCGTCGAACGACCTGCTGTCATCTTAGCCATCGCAGCAGCGAGGGCTCATGGTGACCTTCGAGAAAATGCTGAGTATCATGCCGCTCGTGAGAAGCAGGGCTTTATTGAGGCTCGTATCGCTGATTTGGATGACAAGCTGTCTCGTGCTGAGGTGATCAATCTAGACGGTAAGGACGTGGAGTCCGTTCGCTTTGGTGCTTGGGTTACGCTTGAAGATGCCGAAACTGGTGAAACCAGAAAGTATAGGATAGTCGGAGATCTCGAAGCGGATGTCGCTCACCACAGTATTTCCATTAGCTCGCCTATTGCGAGAGCTTTGCTGGGCAAAAAGGAGGATGAACTCGTAGAGATTGTTGCCCCCGGTGGGAAGAAGGAGTTTACCATCCTTAAGGTGGAAGCTTAACTTTTTAAGGAGAGCCAGCGGCCTCTCTTCGCTAAAGTTTACCCAGGTCCCTCCTTGCCTAGCTCTTCAAGTAGCTTTTTAACCCTTCGAAATCTGTTCTATTAAGTATGAAATCTACACTTTGATAAAAAGCTGCTTGGGTATCCCCAGTTTTATACTTTTCTGAGAGCAGGATCACTTGGACCTGACTACGCTGCTCGGTCGCCATGTCGTAGAGGCGTTTAAAGCAGACAGGAAATCCGTCTGCTTTTTCGTCAATAATCAGCAAATTGGCGGAGCTTCTGTCTAGAAGACGAAGGAAGTCAAAAGATTGAAGTATGATCTGGGCTTGATAGCCACAACTCACGAGTGACGAACTGAGTTTGTCGTTTTGTCCTGCGTCCTGCGATAGAACTAGAGCCAAGAGCGACCCAGACTTTGAGACCATTTGGAATCTTTCCATGTCACGGCTGGGGCTTTCCACTCGGACTGGTTCTGCAGGAGGGGGGGAGACAGGCGCAGTGATCACACTGGCCACTGCGGAGCTGACAGTGGCATGGACTTGAATTATTGAAGGCTCCTGAGGTGTCGCGGCAGCCTGTACAGGCAAGGGATTCACAGGTCCTGGGATGGGGTGGAGTTCAACAGGGGATGGAGATGGAGGAGGCATAGTGACCGGGTCTGGGGCTATTTGAGAGATGGTGCTTGCCAGATCTGGGTGGGGTTCTGGGTTAGGAGTCTCGTCAAGGATAGAACGGAGCATGTCTGGATCGAGAGTGGAACTGGGGATAGGTTCCTTCAGCTTTGTAGGGAGTTGTTCAATGGTTCGGGCAGCAACCATGGTGGCCCCGTCGGATTCTGCAAAACTAGAAGAGTGTAAGGGGAGGACTGGCTCTTTCTGTATAGTCGGGAGTTGCTCGATGGTTCGCTCTGCTACGATGGTGGCACCATCGAGAGAGTCAGAAAAGTTCGAAGCTGGTGCAACGACTTGGGGCTTGGTGTGTAGCTGGGTCCAAACAGCTTCACTGACCTTATCTCCAGCTCCAGGGAGGAATAAATAGAGGCTCTGCTGAGGGCCCCAGCCTGCTATCAAATTGATTTTACCAACATTGACGAGATTGAATTCTCCTTTTGTAAAGGTTTCTGATGGCAGGCGTTGGCCCCACTTAGGAACGAGAGTCAAACAGATCTTTTGGAGCCAGCTTTTTTCTATTTTACCAAATTCTGGAACGCTGAGATTTTGATTGTTTGCTAAGGTAAATTCGGGCTCCAAGCTTTCTTTCAAAACTATTTGTGAAGCGGATTGGGCGATAGCCTGTTTAAGAAGGGGCTTGAACTTTTCCATGCTTAGTACTCACTTACTTCTATGATGCCAGTTGTTCAAACAGAGGAATTAGGAGTCGAATGATTCTGTTCGGATCTGCTCTGGGGGAAGTTCTTTTGAGAGCTGTGATTTGATCGAATCCATCATTTCGACCGGTCCGCATAACATGAAAGTCGTGTCAGAATAAGATTTCATTCCTAGGTGCTCGGTCGCCCTCTGAAGAACTGCGGGTGAGATGCGTCCACTCCAAAACTGCTCAGATTCTGGTTCTCGACTCAGTGTTGTGAAGATGTGGAGAGAGGGAGAATGGGCTTTCAATTTTTGAAGATCTTGCCAGAGGATGAGGTCTTGCTGCGTTCGATAAGATACGAGAAGAGTCATGCTCTTGGGAGCATGGGCTTGGCCTAGTTTGTCGTGATATTCTCTTAAAATACTCACGAATGGTGTCACTCCACTTCCAGCTCCAATCATAAAGAGATGAGGTTTATGCTTGTGGGCTTCATAGACAAAGCCCCCCATGGGACCTCGTGCTCTCAGGCAGTCTCCCTCCCTAAGGGAACAGAGGTAAGTGCTAGCTAGACCCATATCGAGTTTCTTGACAGTGACGGCGCTATAATCGGTTTCACAGGGTGAGCTCGATAAGGTGTAAGAGCGAACAAATGGCTTTTCTGCTAGATGATCGAAACGGAATGTTAGGTATTGGCCTGCTAAGTAGTCGAAGGGTCGACCCCCCTCTTCTGCGTCGACAAGAAATAAAGTTTTTGTATCGTGAGTCTCTTCCATAATGCGAAGGACTTTCAGGTTCATCCACCCTCGTTTAACACGTCGTATCTTATCCATTTCAGCAAATAGCCTCATATTTAGAGTGATCATACTTTAGGGGGAACTAGCTGTGCAGTTTTCCCTGCTCCCCCTCCTTGCAGCCAAGATGCGACCCTCCTCGCTAAAGAGATAACGGGAGAGATCCCATGACTTCGGAATATTCTCGTCGCAGCGAGTCCACAGTCTCTGCCACACTTTTTATGTGATCGATATACCCACTTATTTGTCCAATTTCGAGTTCCCCCTCGTCCAGATCTCCTTCGTGCATCCCGAGACGGGCTCTCCCCTTTCCTAGTAGCTTTTGCAGTTCTTCCCCTGAGGCGCACTGTTCTTCCAAAGCTTTTATGTTTTCAAAAAATTTATTTTTTAGCAAACGTACAGGGACAAGCTTTTTCATACACAGGTTTGTGTCTTCTGGCCTCGAGCGGAGGATCGCTGCTTTAAAATTGGGGTGAGCTCGAGATTCAAGAGTCGCCACAAAACGGGTACCCATCTGTACCCCTGCAGCACCGAGCGCGAAGGCGGCTGCTATTCCCCTCCCGTCAGCGATACCCCCAGCGGCAAGAACAGGAATTGTTTTTAAGGCTTTAAGGACCTGGGGAATAAGAACGAAAGTTGTGAGTTCATCACGACCATTATGTCCTCCTGCTTCGAATCCCTCTGCAATGACGGCATCAACCCCTGCCTCTTCACATTTTTCAGCCAGTTTTGGTGTGGAGACCACATGAAGGACTGTGCAACCGGCGTCTTTTAGTTGACGAGTGTACGTTTTAGGACTCCCCGCTGAAGTAATAAATAGACGAACTCCCTCTTCGAGGGCCAGTTCTATCTGTTCTTGGCTGTGTTTATAGAGCAAAGGAATATTGATGGCAAAGGGCTTGGTAGTGAGGGCCTGAGCTTTTTGAATTTGAACTCGGAGTAAGTCTAAATTCATCGATCCAGCTCCGATGACCCCAAGGATCCCTGCATTCGACGAGGCCGCTGCAAGCTTGGCTCCAGAGACCCAGACCATGCCAGCTTGGATGATGGGAAGTTCGATGCCCAAAAGGTCGCAGATTTGTTTTTGCCTGGTGTGATTCATCTTTTATTTATTGTTCCGATAAGGGGCTTATATTCCGCAGTGAAGAGGACATCATGCCAAGACTCAATGATTCTTGTTTGGCCCAATTCAGTTACGTGTCTGTTCTCCTATCGACAGTGCTCCTGCTGACTTCTATCATGGGAACAACTGATCTTGCAGCTTATGAGCTTGTCGAACCCTTCTATGCTCCCCGACCTTTGGGTATGGGTGGAGCTTTTACAGCTGTAGCCAATGATCAGAGTTCAGTTTGGACCAATCCTGCTGGGCTTGCTCGGAGCAAAAAGCCCAAGGCCAGGCAACATATTAATTTCTCAACTTTTCCCAATCTTGTTCTGGGGACGAATCAAGAAGCTCTGAATTTCTACACCGATCTTAATTCAGCCAGCGGAGGCAATAAAGAAGAAAAAGTTGCAAAAAGTCTTTCGGGAGCTGTTCAGACCTCAGGAGACACATCCAAACCCTTGTGGGCTAATCTTGCAGCTAATCCTCTGATGTTTTTTTCGTCAGGGGAATATTCCTCCAATTCCCTTGGTGTATTTTCTAAAAATACTCTTCAGATTTCGCCGGACGCAACGGTATCTACGTTCTCAAGAGTAGAGAGCGTCTCCGATGTGGGAGCATTACTCGGAATGGCGTTTGGGAATAAAACAAATTCACTTAACTTTGGTCTTCAGGTGCGACCTACAGTTCGTTATTCCTATGATGGGCAGATGGAGAGTGTGACTTTGCTCGATAAGAGTGCTTTAAAGTCTAAAATCATGGCGGAGGCGAACAATGGTTCAGGGGTAGGTATTGATATGGGGCTGCTTTGGACCCTGCCCGACTTTTGGTTTCCCACATTTGGCCTAGCTGTATTCAACCTGCCTACGGGTTGTGTAAATGATGAATTGAATCCCTTCTCTCAAAAAAGAGAGACTATCTGTGGAATGAAGTTTTCTGGAACTGTTCGTAATCAGGAGTCTCTCTATCTAGTTGAACCCACAGACATACGCCTTGGGTTTTCTCTTACACCTCGTTTTGATAATAAAATAGCAATGAAAATTGCTATTGATTTACAGCATCTTTATATTTCTTTGGGCTCTCAATCCTATGGTCTTCCTGGTGTGGAGGCTTCGAAGTTGCTTCATGCTGGGCTAGAGATCTTTCTAGGAAATCCTCTTCAGATCAGTCCATTTGCACTTCGTGTAGGCTATGGTCAGGGGTTTGTGAGTGCCGGCATAAGTCTGCGTATTAAGTTTCTGGCTATTGAGTTCGCTACGTTTGGAAGGGATATTTCCTCGACCTCTTCGCCTAAGGAAGATAGACGCAGCCTTGTTTCAGTTTCAGCAGAATACTAGGAACCATCCCACAAGTCGTCTAGCTGCGTTATTTTCGTCGCTGCGCTGCTCATTTACCAGAAACACTTAACTTGAAAGTCTTGGCAGACAAGGCTATTTTCTTGCACAAGGGATGCCCAGGCAGTTCTTGAGAATTGCTTCGCCCCAGTAAACAGGAGGAAAGCTTATTATGATTCAGATGACAAATAAACCTGAGCAGGGCGCTGAGGCGAAGACGGCGCCTGGCTTTTTTAGTTTTGAGAACCTTTCATCGTTGGCGGTTCTTGTTACTCTTCTTTTCGCGTTTCGCTGGTCGGTTCTATCCCCCTACCATGTCCCTACCTCTTCTATGGAGCCCACTATCCACGTTGGTGACCGTCTGCTTGCCAATAAACTGGCCTATAATTTGCGGGTGCCCTTCACAGACTTTGTTTTGTTGAGCTGGAATACTGTAAAGAGAGGGGACATTATTATTTTCCGTTTCCCCAAAGACACGAGCCTAGACTATGTCAAAAGAGTGGTTGGGGTTGCTGGGGATAAGATTCGTCTTATGGACGATGTTCTTTACGTGAATGGTGAAGCACAGAAACGAGAAGATAAAGAGACAGAGCGGGCCATCCTGGATGGGATCAGCGACTCGAAAGAATTCAAGCGTCTCTATCAGGAGACTTTGGGCGGACTTGATCATTGGGTGATCAACAATATCCCATCACGGCGTTCTCCCTACCAGAGCAATTGGCCAGAGGAAGGCTTCTACACTGTCCCAGAAAATTCCGTATTTGTTATGGGGGATAACCGAGACAATTCCTTAGATTCTAGAGCGTGGAACGAAGTTCCTCTCTCTTACGTTAAAGGTCAGGCTATGTTCGTGATGTGGAGTATGGTCTTTCCAAAAGACAGTTGGATCCCTCATTTTCAATTCCATCGCTTCTTTAGTTGGTTGAAATAATCCCCGGGGGCAAGGAGCGGTGGTTAGGGGAAATTGCGTAGCTGATTTTTTTTGGAGAAACCAGCTCGCACCCATTCGACTTCGCTCAGGGCAAGGCTTTCTTTCAAGGCTTCTTCCTTGCAGAACGTGTGTTAGGGAGGGCTTATATTTTTTGTCGGAGTAGGAGGGCTCGGTGCTCCTTGGTAGAGGAGTTGCTGCAGAATCTGACTCTGCTTGTCATCGGCAAAAGTTTGTTTCATTTTTTCAATTTCAGCTTCGATATTAGCGTCGTTATTTTGACGAGAAACTTCCCCTAGGAGCCCGAGTTGAGCGGAGGCCATCCTGGTCTGGCCTTCATCGGGGTACTCCCCATAGCGACCTGCGTTGATTTTTTCTTTCTCACTCTCCATAATTTTTCGGTATGTTTCTATAGCCTTAGATGACTGACCGGCCGCGGAGTACGCCTGGGCTAGGGATTGAATACTTCCGTCATCGCGACCATCTTCAGCAGATTTTTCAAGGTAAGGGATGGCTTCTTGGGCTTTTTCTTGACGGAGGTAGAGTTGACCGATGCCGAGAGCTAGGTTGTTATTTTCTGGGTGTTCCTCATAACGCTCTTGAAGAAATTGGAGCCCTTTCTCAGCTTGGCCGGTTTCCCCGTAGATCTCAACCAGTTCAGAAAGAATGGCATTGTTCTCTGCGTTTGATTTGATCGCTTTTTCGAAAAAACCTGCAGCAGCTTGGGGGTCTTTATAGTCCAGCAAGTGAATCATCCCGAGTTCGGTGAGGGCAAGCTCATAGTTGGGGTTTTCTTTGAGGATGTCTTCTAAAATTTTTTGAGCATCTTGGGGTTTATTTTCGTCGACGAGCTTCATGACCTGAATCATAAGATCTTGGAACTTATCATCGCTCGGAGAACTTTTTCCCTCTGTCGTTTCGGTTGGGACCTCTGTACTAGGAGTTGAGGCTTGGGCTTCTGCAGAACTAGAGAGTTCGCCCTCGTGAGTTGGAGCTACTTTCTCAGAACTTTTTGTATGGACGGGGTTCGGCGAGGTTTCTATAGAGCTTTCTTCACCTTCAGGAGGCGAAAGATTCTCATTTTGACTGAGTAAATCTTCGGCGGCCTCTGCTTCTTGTTTTTTGAGGAGCGGCTCCCTTAGGGCAATAGCCAAGATCAAAATAAACAAAATGGCTAAGGCCAGAGGCACATAGATGCTTCGAGCATTTTTTGAAGGGTCTTCGTTCATATAAGTGTTTTTATGTTAGGAGCCATGTACAGGTTTTTGGTAAAGCATCTACATGGTAGCAAGGCGTATTGAAAAAGCGTAGGGGGAAGATGAGATCCTCTCGATTTCATTAACGTACTACAAGCTTGCCTTGCATCATGCTGAAATGAC
>JAGNWK010000007.1 GCA_017985985.1 Oligoflexales bacterium | reverse complement strand
TATCCCACATTGATCAGCCTCTAGAGCCTCTTTTTTAAATTTTAACTATCTGTTATAAAAGCCTTCTTGTCTCGATAAAGGAGGTTTGAAGTGGATGGATTAGCAGAGGCCAAAAGACTGGACCACCATGGGATTGTTGCCGGAGTGATAAAAGACTTACAGCTAGTCGCCATGATTGATGAGTTGTTAGGCAGTGACGCCTGTGAAGAGATCAGTGAAGGTGAATCTGTTGCAGGAATGATCATTAATGGGCTTGATTTTACCAATCGCCCGCTAAGTCTGACACCCCAATTTTTTAAGCAAATTCCTGTAGAAGACCTATTTCGAGATGGGGTTGAAGCAGAGCATTTCAATCGCCATAAGCTTGGTAGAAGTTTGGATAAGATCCATAAGTTTGGATGCGAGGGTTTTTTTGCTCATCTTGCAATGAAAGTTGCACAGGTTGAGGGTGTGAATACGCAGATACTGAGTTTAGATACGACCTCATTTTATGTAACGGGTGAGAAGTATGAAGATACCGATGAGAATGCCGTTCGTGTTACCCATGGATATTCTAAAGATCATCGTCCGGACCTTCCTCAGATTGTTCAAGAGCTCCTGGTCTCACATGACGAGGGAATTCCATTAGCAATGTGCTGTCATAATGGGAATGCATCAGACAATGTCATATTCACATCTCGCTGCGCAGAACTAAAAGAGAGCGTAAATTTTAAGAAATCCGATGCAATCTTGGTTGCAGACAACAAACTTTATTGTGAAAAAAAGTAAGCGCTTAGGAAACCACACCTTGATGTAGGAGTTATACGGATGCTTTTTTGTAGAACTGAGGTAGTAGCAGAGCAATCTCATCTGTATTTTTACAAAGTGGGATTTTTTCTAAAACATAAGTGAGGTAAGAAAACGGCTCAATATGATTAGCTTTAGCTGTTTCAATGAGACTATAGATGATACTGCTGGCTTCCGCCCCTTTAGGAGTATCAGAGAAGAGCCAATTTTTTCTTCCTAAGGCAAAAGGTCTGATGGCATTTTCGACAATGTCGTCGTCGATCTCCAAAATTCCGTTGTCAACATATCTCTCCAATTTATCCCACTGTTTGTCCAAATATTTGAAGGCCATTCCTGTCGGAGATTTAGGTGGGACAGTCATGAAGTTTTTATCAAGCCATGATTTTAGTTCAGTCAAAATTGGGACTGATTTTTCTTGTCGTGCTTGATAACGAAGATCAGGGGATTTTCCTCGAATTTCTTTCTCAATTTTATAGAGATGGCCTATGTACTCTAGGGCCTGTTGAGCTAGAGTTTCTTTTTTTGGATATTTGCTTCCTTTGATAATATCGAAGAATTTTCTCCTCGCATGAGCAAAACAAGCCAGTCTCACAACTTCAAGGTGAAGTTGGGCGCTGTCATAAGCAGAGTATCCGTCTGTTTGAAGATATCCTTTAAAACCTGTTAATATTGTGGATGCTATTTCACCACTGCGAGATGGACTGTAATGGAACAGGACGATTTTACCCCAATCACAAAAGCCGACTCTCACCCACAGATAGGATAAATTTTCTGCACGTCTGTCGGGTTCTTTAAGAACCTGAACTTTTGTTTCATCGCACTGAACATATCTGGATGCGATGACATCATCTTCGAGAGATAAGTAAATTGGTCTTAAAAGTTCCCCAACTTTGATCATCCATTGAGCCATGGTTGCTCTTGAAATATCGATACCAAATCGCTTGAAAATGTTCTCTTGTCTGTATAAAGGTAGAGCGTCTGCATATTTGGAAATTGCAATTTGAGCCAAAAGACCAGGTGTTGCCATACTTTTAGGTATAGGCTGTGGGGGCATTGGCGCGGTGATAATACCGTCATTTTCTGTCGAGTATTTATAGCGGATGTTTCTTATAACACTGACTTTTGCAGGTTCCCATTTTAACTGTTCTGAGATTTCCTCTCCTATTTTTCTTTTTCCAATTTTTTCTTCTTCAGAGAGATCGTAGATAATCTCTTCCCTCGGAAGAATTTCTGGGAGAGGTCTTCTTTTAGGTCTCTTTCTGGAATGCGCAGACAGCGGAAAATGCCTGGATGTATCTGACCGCAACAAGAGCAATGGAGCGGCATTGCATCAATGGGACTGCTTACACACTGATAACCAACAATTCAAATTTGTACAGAATGACAACTACTATCAGATTGAAACGTTCAGTCCTGGGAAATGTATCAACATCAAAGATTGGAAGCGTAATGACGGAGCACGCCTTCAGCAATGGGAGTGCTCTGGAGGGGTAAACCAACGGTTTTTAGCGATTCCTGATCTACCAGATCCACTACCTAAACCTCAAGTCATAATTTTCGAAAATGTTATCGGTCACAAAAATTTAGAAAAGTTAAAAACGACTCTCAAACGATGGGATTGGGATTTCGAAGTTATTGGACAGGGTATGAAGTATGAAGGATTCGGGACAAAATTTGTTGAATACGAAAAACACCTGAAAAAGTTGGAAAAGCAAAAAATTGTCGTTCTCATTGACTCTCGGGATATTTTCGCCAACGGATCCCCAGAACAATTTATAGGTGACTACCTCCGCCTATCCTATTGGAATGGAAAGCACCGCATAGTTATGTCCACCGAAAAAGCATGCTGTGTTAGGCCGATGGAACTCCACAAGCCAGGCGACTTTGTACAGGACGGTTCCAGAAAGGCAAGAGCAGTTGAGGTGGGCAATGGCAACTTCTCTGATGAATGGACAAGCGCAATGAAGTCTCTCAAAAAAAGAGAAGGTTATGATGGAAATAAATTACAATTCAATAATCTCAATTCAGGCATGATTACAGGTTATGTCGAAGATCTTCTTAAAATGTTTGAATATCTACAGACTGAAGTACAAGAAGACGATCAAGCTTTAGCTACCGAATATATGCTAAAGTTTCCTGATCGGATTTTGCTAGACTACAACAACCTTCTCTTTACGAATGCCCACGCATGGGGTGATTTCAGTGGCCTAGGAGGTTGCTTCTTTACCTGGCTTAAGAAAGCAAACCGTTTCGAAAACAAGGAATCGTTGACAAGACCATTCTTCATTCAAACCCCAGCGAAATATTGGACTTGTTACGATCACCTCTACAAACTTCTCAAATGAAGGACATCCATATTTGTTTAAAAAAAAGGCCCTAGCTGGAGAAATCCAACTAGGGCCAATTCCGTGCCTCAGACGCCCCAAATGTGCACCCGAAATTCGGGATGTTTTGGGGTGGGCGAGTTTTTTTGAAGGGTCTTGTAAGCACAAAAGACTGTGTTTACAAGCGTTGGACTACATCATGCCGTCCATGCCGCCCATTCCACCCATACCACCACCAGCGTGAGGACGAGCAGCTTCTTTGCTAGCTGGTTTTTCAGCGATCATAGCTTCTGTTGTCAGAAGAAGACCAGCAACCGATGCTGCATTGATAAGAGCTGTTTTTGTCACTTTAGTTGGGTCGATAACACCAGCTGCAAACAGATCCTCGTAAGTTTCTGTCAGAGCGTTGAAACCAAAACCACCTTTAGCAGCTCTCACTTTGTCGACAACAACAGCAGGCTCAACAGCTGCGTTGAGGGCGATCTGTCTGATCGGTTCCTCGATAGCACGACGAACGATGCTTACACCGCAGTTTTCAGCTTCTGATGCACCTTTAACAGAGTCAAGAGCATGTTGAACTCTCAAGAGAGCAACACCACCACCACAAACGATTCCACCTTCTACGGCAGCTCGTGTTGCGTTAAGAGCATCTTCTACTCTTGCTTTTTTCTCTTTCATTTCTGTTTCAGTAGCAGCACCAACTTTGATCACCGCAACACCACCAACGAGCTTCGCAAGACGCTCTTGGAGTTTTTCTTTATCGTAGTCAGATGTTGTGTTTTCAAGTTCATTACGAATTTGTTTTACACGTGACTCAATGTCAGTCTTGCGGCCTTTACCATCAACGATAGTTGTCGCGTCTTTAGTAATCGTAATACGTTTAGCTTCCCCAAGGTCAGCCAAAGTTAAGTTTTCAAGCTTGTGGCCGAGATCTTGAGCTACAACATGACCACCAGTAAGAACCGCTACGTCTTCAAGCATAGCTTTACGACGATCGCCAAATCCTGGTGCTTTTATCGCTGCACATTTCAAAGAACCACGAAGACGGTTCACGACCAAAGTAGCGAGGGCTTCACCGTCAACGTCTTCTGCCATAATACAGAATGGACGATTTGTTTGAGCAATTTTTTCCAAGATAGGAAGCATATCTTTCAAATTGGAAATTTTTTGCTCGTGGAGAAGAACGTATGCATTTTCCAATACAACTTCCATTCTCTCTGAGTCTGTTACGAAGTACGGAGAGAGGTAACCTCTGTCAAATTGCATCCCTTCTACAACTTCGAGAGATGTTTCCATACCCTTTGCTTCGTCGACAGTGATCACACCATCACGACCAACTTTATCCATAGCTTCTGCGAGGATTTCACCGATCTCTTTATCGTTGTTGGCAGAGATCGCACCAACCTGAGCAATTTCTTGACGACTGTTTGTAGGTCGTGAAATTTGATCAAGTTCTTTCACTAAAGCTTTAACGGCTTTGTCAATCCCACGCTTAAGCTCCATAGGATTATGGTTAGCAGCAACGAGTTTTGCGCCTTCTCTGTAGATCGCCTGAGCGAGAACAGTCGCTGTCGTCGTACCGTCACCGGCTGTGTCAGAAGTTTTAGAAGCAACTTCTTTCACCATCTGAGCGCCCATGTTTTCAAACTTATCTTCGATCTCGATTTCTTTCGCAACACTCACACCATCTTTTGTGATAGTAGGAGAACCGAAAGATCTCTCGATAACAACGTTGCGACCTTTAGGTCCAAGAGTGACCTTCACAGCATCGGCCAGTGTATTGATACCAGTTAAAATTTTACGACGAGCATCTTCACCAAAATGAATGACTTTAGCCATTATCTTAATCCTTCTTAAATTTTTTTATGTTTGATTGAAAAAACAGATTATCTCTCGACAACACCGAGCAGATCTTCTTCTCTCATCACGAGGTGCTCTACACCACCTATTTTCACTTCGCTACCAGCGTATTTAGCGAACAGAACCGTATCACCAGCTTTCACTTCCATTTTCTGGACAGTTCCATTTTCAAGCCGTTTTCCTTGACCAACAGAAACAACCTTGCCTTCCATTGGTTTTTCTTTGGCGTTATCTGGGATAATAATACCACCGCTTGTTTTTTCTTCTGAATCAATGCGTTTGACAAGAATGCGATCGTGCAGCGGCCTAATTTTAAACGTTTCCATTAAAATGACTCCTTGAACTTATAGATAGTGCGATGAATAGAAATTAAGTAAGCAGCCTAACTGCTAGCTTATGCAGGAGGAAACATAGTGTTGGAGTCGCTCTTGTCAAGGGGGATGGGGGAGAAAAGTAGAAAAAAACTCTGGCCTTCGAACGCTGATATCCTATTAATCAAAATAGGATCATAGGTTTATCGCTCAAGCGGAGATTCTCTCGGCGTAAGC
Source organism: Oligoflexales bacterium (assembly GCA_017985985.1). Classification (GTDB taxonomy): domain Bacteria; phylum Bdellovibrionota_B; class Oligoflexia; order Oligoflexales; family Bog-1112; genus JAGNWK01. The sequence continues at coordinate 52,169 of JAGNWK010000007.1, read as the reverse complement.
AGATAGGTTCACCGCCATACATGCAGACGACTTCCCTAAGAAAGTAGTGAGGTGATTTTATTGAAGAAGTCTGCCCATCTATATCCACTTCTACCAGATGGCCAGCCTGATCTTTAGGCACAAACACCAGTGAAAGATTCCCACGCCAGGCCTTCCCCGACGTATTATAAGTCAAATAAAACTTCTCAATATCTTGCCACCCAATAGAGTAACTCTTGAGAAGGGTAGAAAATCGGAGCCCATCTCGAGTTACAAAAACTTCTCTCAGGGACTTCAGATAGGCAAAAACAATAAAGACCCAAGGAAGAAGAACGAGCACTAAGAAAAAAGCCAGAGACACTTCTATATTCACAGCCTTAGAACTATATCGAACCAGATGCGAGTAGAGAAGAAAAAGAGCACAACCCAATAACCCTAGGAAAGAAGCATAAACAATCGCCCTAGAATACGCCAAAAATCGCTTCCCACCTGAGGGCAATTCATCGGTAAAATAAAAGTTCTCTCTCTCTTCTTGATACGCTCTTTGGAAAAACTGCTGGGCTTGAACATCATCTGGATCTAATTCAAGGACCTTCCTCCAGATGACACTTTCTAACTTAAATTGTCCTTGGGCCCCATACAAAAAGGCTTTAATTTTCAGCGCCTCTAGATTAGATGGCCCCAACGACAGTAGTTCCTCCACCTCGACGAGAGCTTCCTCCCATCGACCATCCTCTACATCTATTCGAATCTGTTTTACATGCTTCATAAATATCGTATCGGCAAATTAAACTTTAAAGTGACTACTCCCTTTGGGTCACCGACGAACTGAACGTGATCTCTTGACCAACAAAGATAAGATTCGCTCTCTTGATCGCTTTGCGATTTTTAAACCAAATATATCGCCAAAATCCCATATCACCCAAAGATTCAAGAGCAATTCCTGCCAATGTGTCCCCTGTTTTAATCGTTTTTGTCAGAACAGATTGCTTCTCACTCTCCTTATATTTTTCAGCAAAAGCTTGAGCTGATTCGGTATCTGCAACATAAGCAAGAACCTTACCGGGAAAGATGCGGGACGGATTTTTAATAGATGGATTCATTTTCAAAATATCTTTCCATCGGTGGAAATCCCCATATATTTTCTTAGCTATTTTGGATAAGGAGTCTCCTCTCACAACAACATAATAGAGATGATCCTGATCTGCAGAATATCCCCCAACTGAATTGGATTCTGACGCAGGAGCTTCTGATTTTAGATCTGATGGTACTTCTGCCACTGAATCCTTTTGCTCTATCAAAGTAGGTTCTTTTTCAACATTTGTGCTTTGCTGTGAATCAGGCTCAACTGCAGCATGGCCTTCCTCAGGCACTGCTGTTGCGGCTACCTCAGGCACTGTTGCAGTAGGCAACTCACCAGGCAGCACCCCTTGTTCTTTTAGGGATTCTGCACTCCCAGGCATTCCAGCACTCGCACTAGACTCTGGAGGAAGATCAGGTTCTGCTGCTGCAGGGACTCCTGCTTGGGCTAAAATCGCCTCATCCACTGGCGTTCCTTTGTCCATCGTCAAAGCATGAGCCAAGTCTGACTTATCATCGTCGTCTGAATTTAAATTCTCATTGTTGTCAAGTTCTTCAACTTTGGAAGAAGCAGCCAACTCAGGTTCCTTCACTTCTTGCTTTTTAGATCCCCACCAAGAAGCACAGGCTGGCAGATAGATAAGAACTAAAATGATCATCAGAAGATTATGAACTGACGATATCTTCTCCCTCATTCTGTTCCATTTATTTTTTAAAAATTGACTCATTTTTCTCCCCTCATTATCCCTGGCAATCACTTAAACTTATGAACATGCTCTCAGCTCGTCGGTCAGTCCTCCTGGAACTTTAATGCAGAAGGCTAAATCTTACCCACTACCCCACCTCCATCCCGTGATAGAATAGCGAAAGGCATGACGCTCACTCGATTGAAAGGTTTCTCGTTCATGGCAGATAAATGGTTGTCTATTGTTGAGTACGCTCGGCATTTCAACATCTCAGACATGACGGTACGTCGGAGGATTAAAACCGGCAGGCTGTCTGCAGAATTGAAAGAGGGGAAATACTACATCTGCCTTCACGACAAGGCCCACCTCAGAGAGCCCGTAGCCAACCGAGAGACCCCCTCTCCTCGCGCTAGCGGCATGAGAGAATACTCGGCATCTCCCGTTCAGAAAATAGATAAAACACCCTTTAGAAGACCGGAATTTAGAAGAGAATATCTTAGTTCTGACAGCGGGCATTCCTCTCAGATCGAAGACCAGCGCCATCTCTATGATGCCCAGACTGGGGATACTTCCTTTCCATCCCTTACACCTTCATCTGATGTTACTACACCCTCCAAAAACGCTTTCTATCCTATGATCCCCTCTCATCTCAACTCTGCCCTCAAAGACAGATCCACCCTTCTTGTTGAGACAAACGAGCTCCTTCATCTCTGTGACTCCACGTTACGCGCAGCAAAAGAACATGAGAAAATTCTCGAAAAAAATAACAATGCTCAAATTTCACTCCTAGAACAGAAAATCCGATCCCTAGAATCTGAAATTCAAGTCCGAGATCAAAGGATCATCAAACTGACTCAAGACGTGGAAGATCTCACCCTGCTTGTCAAGATGATGGAGCGACAGCCGGGCGCCGAAAACTAGCATCTTGCCTTTACACGGAGATTGCTTCGCTTCGCTCGCAATGACGAGGTTCGCGATGAATACCTGGACAGGTAAGCTCGTAATTGACGATGATGGAGCGACAGCCGGGCGCCGAAAGCTAGCATCTTGCCTTTACACGGAGATTGCTTCGCTTCGCTCGCAATGACAAGGTTCGCGATGAATACCTGGACAGGCTGTCAGGGTGACGGGGATTTTTTCAGCCATAAAAGAGAGCTGTCTCCGTAGCTGTAAAAGCGCATTTGAAGATCGATGGCCTTTTGATAGAATCGATGAGCTTCATCAAAACCAAGCAGCGAACAAATAAGCATAAAAAGAGTGGATCCTGGCTGATGAAAGTTCGTCATGAGAACATCACAGGCCCAGGGTTTGTAGATATCCGTTTTGGATTGAGGATGAATAAAAAGGGTTGTCTCCAACCACTGTTCTGTGAGGCTTCCGATAGATCGACTTTGCTGAACAGCCATCCGATGAATAGACTCTAGAACTCGCAACGCCGTCGTCCCTACGACAACTATCGTCCGCCCTTCTAGTTTGGCTTTTTCTATCTCTCGCAGAGTCTCTATAGGAAAGAAAAATCTCTCTTCATGCATCTGATGGGACTCGATGTTCTGAGTCCTCACCGGTAGAAAAGTACCCGCCCCGACATGCAGGGTCACAGACCTAAAAAGAACATCTCTTTCTTGTAAAGACTGCATAAGTTCACTGGAGAAATGCAGGCCTGCGGTAGGTGCGGCCACCGACCCCTCCAATTTTGCATAGAGAGTTTGATAGCTCTGCTTATCCTCGGAAAGTTCCCCAGGAAGAGGGTTTTCCCTTTGAATATAGGGCGGAAGTGGGGTAAAGGCAAATCGGTGAAGCCACTCATCCATCTGCTCTGGAGACCGCGAGAACACGACGCTACGTGAGCCCATCTGTTCATCTACAAAAGTAGCGATGAGCCCCTCCTCAAAATAAGCTTTCGACCCTATTTTAAAATGCTTATTTGGCTTAGCGAGAACTCGGCAGAGGGAAGCTCCTCCCTCATACGCAGAAGGCTTACCCAGAAGGAAGATCTCACAGATACGATGGCTTTCTGTTCTTCCCATGAGGCGAGAGGGGAAAACCTTACTATCATTCCATATCACTAAAGCCTCTCTTGGCAATAAATCGTTAAGATTATGGACTTTTTTTTCTAAAAAAGATCCATCCTCAACGCGGACAAGCATCCGTGCAGAATGTCTGTCGGCAAGGGGATGCTGAGCTACCAAAGAGTCGGGCAGCTGGAAGCAAAAATCAGAGAGGGCAAGTTGACAGAATTCGTTTGAGTCGGGTGACTTATCTAAGATCTCTTTCACAATATTCCTGATTACCGTAATGAGTACTGAATGGACTGTACAAAACCTGGGAGAAACTGATCCCAATAGTTATTGACCATTTCTGGGTTGGTCGTCTGAAGCTCTAGTGTAAGTGTAGGGATATGACGCTCATTCCCTGCATAATTACCGAGAGAGCCGGGGTAAAAGAAATGATCCGCTATCCTGTAATTCCGACTTTTCTCCGCAACTTTTTTAGCGAAATCTCTCGCCTTTGTCTCTAGTGTTGTCACGACATGAAGCTTTTGATCCCCAGGACCGTCATAGTCATAAAACCCAAGGGGAGCATGCAAGGAGAGGATTTTACTTGGAGAAAATTTCTCTACGAGCCCTGTTTGGAAAATAGTCTCTATTTCTGTGTTCGGGAAGAACCCGGGAAAGTACCTAGGGTCAGCCCTTCTTTGTTTCAACCAAGAGTCCAGTGCCTTCGCATACCAGTCTAGGGTGAGAAAGTTTCGATTAAGATCAACCCTTCCTTGATTTGTTCGACTTGGCCTAGTTTTAAAAAATCCATCTGGATTCACAAGAGGAGCAACGACGACTCGAAAACCCTTCCCTTGGTATTCATTAGGATTTTTAAGCAGAAACCGAGCGAATCGAAAAGCAAGATGGACTGGATTCAGCTCATCCGGGTGAACTCCTCCCAAAATCAGGGTCGTATCTGGACCCTCTCCAAAAACAGCATAGATCAGAGGGTGCCCTAAATTTGTTTTCAGCTCCGTTTGCCATTGAACATGGAGGCAAGGATCTTCGTGCCAACCATACCGCTTAAATTCCTTCACAAGCAAGCTACAGAGCTTGTCGATCGCTCCCTTCTCATCTTCTTTCCCAATAGCAAAGAGATCCCTATTACCCTCGGAAGCAAACGGAAGTTTCACGTAAGCTCTCTCGAGGGGACTTGCGACTAAGAATCCTGCCCCCCCCCACATCTCACGAGCGAGGACAGCTTCGGGAAAAACAAAAAATGACCCCAAAAGGACCAGCAAGAGAAGAGACCCCCAATGGTTCCGCATACTCACAGCGCAATGGGTCCTAACTTTATCTCTTAACTTTTCACTAGTCTTTATTGAGAGTGTATAGACAGAATGATAAGATGGTCGTCTAATCATGGTTTCTCATCACCAAAAAATGGATTGTTCACAATCAGTTGAAGGCTTGTAAACTTATTAGCTTGCATAGTCAAAGCCTATGCAAAGACTACACAGCACCTGCATAGACTCGAGCTCAAGGGATGTTCTCAAGCTCACAATAAGGTCCTGATGACAAGCACGAGTGCCCAGCATCGATGAGAGTACGGATAACCCCAAGATATCAGAAAATGCCAAATGGCGTCTCACTATTTTGTCAGATTAGATCACTTCGAAGGCCCTCTGGATCTTCTGCTTCACCTCATTAAGGTGCAGGAGATGGATATTTTCCAAGTGAACTTACAGGACCTTACATCCCAGTACTTGCATCACCTTCGTCTGATTCAGTTCAAAGACCTCACTGAATCGTCATCCTTCATGGAAATAGCCGCAACCCTCATAGCTATCAAAGCAAGGCAGCTACTCCCAGCAGGCCACGGATCTGGTCTCAATCCGGAAGAAGATCTGGAAATAGACGAATCTATCAATTCTCTCAAGCAGCGACTCCTAGACTACGCTCTTTTCAAGGGAGCTGCTGTCCACCTGTTGGAATGCCAGCAAGTCGGCTTGCTGGAAACCCCCTCCCAAGCTTGGAAAAGTATCTGCACTGAGTATGAAAACTCCACTCAGCCCTTATGTGGACAACCAGTCGTCCTCCTCTTTATGTATGAGCACCTGCTTGTGACGCTGAACGAACGACGACCGAATAAAGTAAAGGTCTCGACCGAAGCCCTATCCCTCGAGAAGGTTATCGAGAAAATCACGGAGTTTGCAGAAAAGGCAAGAGCGTTCATGTTGCAACGGCTCTACGCAAAAATAAACACCCGCTACGAACTCGTAGCCTATATTCTAGCTCTTCTCCAACTTGTCGCTGAGCGTAAGATAAAAATCCATCAAGAAGAAACAGGGTCCCCCCTCTGGGTCTATCACACCTCGATAGTCTCTATCGAAGAGCTGGAGGACTTCGATGAACTCGATCCAGAACCTCTGTATCAACCCCCTGTAGCAAGGCCTCTCATAACTCCACCCAAATCACCAGGATCTGAACATGGACAAACCTTATGAGGACACTCTGCTGTCGACAGATACTGATTTGACAGAAAAGGCAGCTGTCAAACCACCGCCTGAACTGTCGCTTACAAGTCGACTAGAGGCCATCTTACTAGCTTCGGCTAAACCGCTAAAATTGAGCGAGATTTATGAAATCCTTAGGGATGATGCCGCCACCATCAAAAAGATCTCTGCGGAACTAGAGCAGATCAAACTGTTCTACGAACAAAGAGGTGGAGGGTTCCACCTGGAAACAAGTAAAGGCTTCCAGCTGAAGACCATCCCTGCAACTGCGTTTCTTATGGAACGAATGTTCTCTGGAAAACCCCGGCCCCTATCACGCTCGGCTCAGGAGACTCTCGCCATCATCGCCTACAGACAGCCCGTAACCCGAGCTGATATCGAATTTATTCGAGGCGTCGATGCGGGGAGCATCATTAAGAACCTGCTCGAACGGGAGCTTATTTGCTGTCTTGGTAGAAAATCTATTGTAGGAAGACCCCTAACATTTGGCACCACCGAGGAGTTTCTACGGGTCTATGGCCTCGCAGACCTATCTCAACTCCCCCCGCTGGAGTCTTTTCAGCCGCAAAGAGAAATCATCAAGGAAGCCTTGAAAACTCTGGAAGAGGAAGGATCTTCGGAGGGATCCCTTCCTCTTTCGTTCAGCACGGGGCAGGAGGATGAACAGCAAGTTGAGCTCTAGTCGTCCTGGTGTTTGAGGAGTGTTTGTCACCTGACCTCCAATGTCATTCGGTTAAGGTACGATACCCCTTGACTTCGCTCCAACCTGTCTAAATATTATGATTTCGTGATTGCGAGAGAAGCGAAGCAATCTTGCCTTTACACGGAGATTGCTTCGCTTCTCTCGCAATCACGAGGCCTGCCATGAATACTTATACAGGTTGGCTCGGGGTGACGTTCTTCCTATCAGGTAAATCCCCACCACCTCGAGCAAAGTCCAGAGGTATAGAGCCAAAACAAGACACGCGGGTAAGAAACACCCCTTAGTCAGTTTCGCTCTCGTTTCGGGTAATTAGAACAGCTCTCTGCTCATTTTCGCCTACTGAAGCAGAGTGCAAGCCCAGTTCACCGACACGAGAGTGCTGAAGTCTTCTTATGTAGCTGTTCTGAGGTTTCAGCCTATATTCTGCCATAGATGGCTGCTTTTTTATGGCAAGAGCAGCCTTTTCGACTTCAAGAAGAGCAAGGCGTTCGATCTCTCTGGCCCGCTCATCCCCCTGATCATCTCTAGACCGCTGGGGCCTGCGAGATCGACTGCGATCCTCGTGCGAGTCTCGAGCTGGCCGACTGCGATCTTCATGTGAATCCCTAGGAGAAGATGGAGCGCGATGATGAGGTCTTGAACTCCCGCTATCTGCTAACTTGTCACTTAGTGCTTCCCCCTCCTCACGAGAGGACTCCCCTCTAGGCAACTCGTCTCTAGGAGGTACAGAAGCCGGATCAGGCTCTCGATTCGATGGTTCTTTTCGACGAGAACCATCACGCAAAACACGGAAGAAGCGACCTACTGGAGGCAGGCTTGCCAGATCCCAGGACGAAGTCCGACGCGGAGCATATCTCCACGTCAAATAAGCACACATGGGGACAAATCGAGCAGGGAAAAGTTTTGACAAGTAAGAATCAATTTCCGTCCAGAACGGCGTAGATTTTTCATCCACGGTCCCTTCTGCTAGGCGGGGAGGCAAAGACATAACCCCCCTTAATTGCATATATTTAGCTAAATCATGCGTGAGTTTAACAAAAGGGAGTACGATCGTTTGACATAACTCATAATCAATCGGATCCGTTTGGCCAAGCTCGGGAATACGATCAGCGTACCATTGGAACAATTCTTGAAGAGGAGGAGTCGGCGAAGAAGAGAGCCCACTCCATTCAGGAAGATTTACGCTCGTACACCCTTCACCCACATTTTTCAAAGTGTGCTCAGCCTCTAGGCAGGCGTAAATAAAAAAGTCTTTACCAACCTCCTGCCCTGCCACACTCCGATAGTGTTGTTTTAAAGTTGTCTTCTCTTCTTCTTCAAAAATCTCGTAAAATTCTTCCATGAGTTCGGTACTAACGCCTCGTATGTTTACATGCTCATCTTGTATGGTTCGGAGAAGGAGCTTTAAGCTAGAATTCCGCCATGAATATAGTTGAAGAACATGATCTTGATCAAGAAAAAGTTCTTGTTTCCATTTACAAACTAGGCGTCCTCACATAGATTTTCCAAGGTTCCTTTCCATTCTATCCTCTTTTCTAGACTTCTTACTAGGGGCATCAGTCATGAAAAAACAGCTTCGAATTGTACTCACTGGAGCGGCGGGACAAATTGGATACAGTCTTCTCTTCCGCATAGCGTCCGGAGAAGTATTTGGCAAGGATACAGGGATACATCTTCACCTCCTCGAATTACCCGTTGCCACCAAGGTCGCTGAAGGGGTCATGATGGAACTTGAGGACAGCGGTTTTGAATCACTCCTCAGTTTAAACTGCTTTGACCAGGCCTCGGAGGCTTTCAAAAATGTAGATTGGGCCCTTCTAGTCGGTTCCAAACCAAGAGGACCAGGAATGGAACGTAATGATCTCATCAAAGAAAATGCGAAAATCTTTGTCGAACAAGGAAAGGCCCTCAACCAAGCGAGTTCTGACCTGCGTGTTGTCGTCGTTGGCAACCCCTGCAACACAAACGCCTTGATAGCACAGCACCACGCAAAAGAAGTGCCCGCTAGCAGATTTACAGCCATGATGGCTCTCGATGAAAATAGGGCTCGGGCGCAGCTTGCTAAAAAAAGTAATGTCGAACTCTCCCAGGTCCGTCGCTTAGCTGTGTGGGGAAACCACAGCTCAACCATGTACCCGGACTTCGAAAATGCCCTTATCTCAAAAAAACCTGCCGAATCGGTCATCAATAACCGTTCGTGGCTTGAAAATGACTTCCTGAAAACTGTCCAGCAGCGAGGAGCGGAGATCATTAAAGCTCGGGGGAAATCCTCTGCAGCTTCTGCTTCAGAGGCCTGCGTTGCCCACATCCGAAACCTCATTCAAAAGACACCCGAAGGAGATTTTTTCTCCTGCGCCGTTCCTTCCGACGGGAAATCTTACGGAATCCCAAAGGGCCTCATCTTTTCATTCCCTCTGCGCTCCAATGGCACAGGAGACTACGAAATCGTCCCGAACATTTCCCTCTCCCCGTTTGCTAAATCCAAAATTGAGATAACAACGCAGGAATTGCTGGCTGAACGCGAGATTGTGAAAGACATGCTCGTTCGCTAATTTTTTGATTTGGCGGTGGTTTATTTACGGCTCTGCTTGTACTTCAACCCTGGTCCGTGTATATCGTATTCGTATCGAGGTTGGAAATGGAGAGATGGCCGAGTGGTTTAAGGCGGCGGTCTTGAAAACCGTTGTAGAGGAATCTACCGGGGGTTCGAATCCCTCTCTCTCCGCCACTCGAAGCAGTTAAGACGGTTTGTGAGAAGATTGGCTACTAGGAGAGATGGCTGAGTGGTCGAAAGCACTGCCTTGCTAAGGCAGCGAGTGGGAAACTGCTCCGTGGGTTCAAATCCCACTCTCTCCGCCAAATTTTTGTCTGCCGACGGATCCAAGGTTCACCTAATCGCTAGCCTAGGTCTCTGCCTTTCTCGTGTTTGCGCTTTCTTGTGCACCCGTAGTTCAGTTGGATAGAATGCCAGACTACGAATCTGGAGGTCGGAGGTTCGAATCCTTCCGGGTGCGCCACTCTCTTTAGTTCAAATTTTCCGTAAATCTAAAATCTATCCTTAGAATTTTCGAGCAGAACATGCTAGAACCCATCACGATTCTTAAGAACACAATTTTTTAATGACCAAAATAAGGAAAAAACCTGTGTTAAAAAAAGCATCCTTTCTCTTTTTCAGTCTATTTTGTCTAAGCCATCTCCATGCTCAAGCAAAGTCGAATACGCTTATCCCAGAGTCAATCATCGCGCAGCTTCTAAAATCTTATTCCGAAGACGAAAAGATGCTCATTGAAGCTGACCTGTCCATGCTTAGAACTCTTATCTTTTCTATAGCTAAGCCGACAAAGAATGGCAAACCTCAATACGTAGGGACAGCAGGCGGCCCGCTGAGCAGAAAGACGACTATATTAGAAAAAACACTAAGCGAAGACGCCCTGTTCCAAGGTGCCGTCTATCTCGATCCCGACGCACGGGGATTGAAGCTCATGGCCAACACCTATATTTCTAAATCTATGACGCACCTTGATATTTATAAGAAGCAAGACATGCAAATTGTTCGTAAAGAAGCCTATGAACGTTGGAGGGACGCTTCCAATTTCATCACCAACGCACTGCTCAATGAGGCCTACGCCAAAAAGTATGATATCGCACATGGCACGACACTGACCGGGGCAGCCTCCCCAACGTTTTTAAAAAACCTTAAAGACGCTGGATATGAGATCACACTCTTGCTCGCTTTTGCTCCAACAAACTTCAAAGAACAGGCCTTAAAATTCCGCCATGAAGTGCAGGGTTTCTATCAAGCCACTCCGGAAGATACGACAGAAAAAGCTAAGCTCTTCCCACAAAGAATGAAGGATTATTTTTCGACAGCAGACCACCTTCGCCTGTTCTGGACCGAAGAATTCTCAGATAAAATCTCACCCTGTGCGACCTGGTCTAAAGCGACAGGATTACAAGTCTTAGACAAGGCTCTCTATGAAAAAATAGTCGACAGCTACACACAATTTCAAAAAAAGAGTCCTGAGCTAGCTCCATGGGACAGCCTTATTAACTAGGAAACCAATTCGACTTGGATTTCTTTCTCCTTGATATGGATAAGAATCTGACCACGAGCAGACTTACCTTTTTCGATAAGGAAGTTTGCTATTTTATTCTCAATCAGTAGTTCTAATTTTCTCTTTAATGGCCTTGCACCATACTGGAACGTATCAATCTGGGCGAGAACAAAAGAGGACACCCCTTCATCCCAGACTAGATCCAAGCCAAGATTCTTCAATCTCTCTTCGAGGTCTTTCTTTTGAATGTCCAGAATCTTCGAAAGCTCTTCCTTCGATAAACGATTAAAGATCACAACCTCATCGAGGCGATTTATGAATTCTGGTCTTAAAAATTTTTTTAACTCCTTCATCATTTCAGCGCGTTCTTCACCCTCCTCCTCCAAGTCATCGTTCGCAACAAGACCGACAGGCCTTTTCTTGTCGACGAGAATATGAGCTCCAATATTTGAAGTTCCAATGATGATGCAATTCCTAAAACTTACCTTTTGACCTTCTGCATCCGTCAACCAACCTTCATCCAGAACAGGCAATAAAATGTTATAGACATCAGGATGTGCTTTTTCAAACTCATCCAAAAGTATAACAGAATAAGGGCTATGCTTGACCTTCTCTGTCAGTTGCCCCCCCTCCCCAAAACCAACATAGCCTGGGGGAGACCCTATCAGTTTAGAGACAGAATGCCTCTCCATGTACTCCGACATATCTAAACGAATAATTTTACTTTCATCATCTAGGACCTGCTCAGCCAAAGCTTTCGCTAGCTCTGTCTTACCCACTCCCGTCGGGCCAAGGAATAAAAAAGACGCTATCGGTGAATCTACTTTTCTGAGACCTGACCTATTCCTCCTAATCGCATTGGCAATCGAACTAATAGCATGATCTTGACCAACAACCCTTTTCTTTATAATTGTTTCCAAGTTCTTTAGTTTATCAGCTTCTTCAGACACAACTTTATCCACAGGAATACCGACTTTTTTGCCAATGAGGGCGGCTATATCCTCTCCGGTTATCTTTTTATCTTCCTCGACAATTTTTTCTTTTTTCTCTTTCCTTAATTTACCCAAATCAAGGTCTAGAGCAGCAATCTTCATCTGAAGATTCGCCATCACTTCAAAATCGCCTGCTTCAAATGCCTTCAATTTTTGATTTTCGAAATCCTGCTTCTTGTTTTCCATCTTACGAATGTCAGGAGGCATATAAATGATCTTCATCCTTTTAGAGGCTCCAGCCTCATCGATAAGATCGATAGCCTTATCGGGAAGAAAGCGATTCTGAATATATCGATGGGACAACAATACTGCTTTTTCGATGGACTCGTCCGTGTACTCCACATGGTGATGCTTTTCGTATCTGTGCTTAAGATCCTTCAGCATCTGGACAGCCTGATCAAGAGAGGGTTCCTCCACCTTCACTGTCTGAAATCGTCTCTCCAAAGCTTTATCTGTCTCGATGTACTGTCGGTATTCTTTCAGAGTCGTCGCACCGATGCACTGCAGAAGCCCTCTCGCCAAGGCAGGTTTTAGCATATTGGAGGCGTCGAGACCTCCTCCCCCAGATCGACCTGTGCCCACGACTGTATGAATTTCATCGATAAAAAGTATGATATCTCCCGAAGAGGCCAGCACCTCATCCTTGATGGCCTTCAACCTTTCTTCAAACTCCCCCTGCATTTTGGCTCCGGCAATCAAGGTAGCGAGCTCAAGCGAGAGCACCCGTCGATTCAAAAGGTAATCTGGAACATCAGCATTCACTATCTTTTGAGCCAAACCTTCGACAATCACAGTTTTGCCAACCCCTGGCTCTCCAATCAAGATAGGATTGTTTTTTTTCCTTCGAGATAAGATCTCTACTACTCTTGTGATCTCCTCTTCACGACCTATGACGGGATCAAGCTCCCCTCGTCTCGCCTGTGCAGTGACATCGATCGTGTACTCTTCTAGAGCTTTAGTCCGAGATTCTCCCTCCTTCTCAAGGATCCTAGAATTGCCTCTCAAAGCTCTAATAGCACCCAGAACCTTTTCATAAGCCAATCCCTCTTGTTCAAGAATAGACTTCACACCCTTAATACCCTTATCAAAAAAAGATAAGAATACAGCATGAGTAGATATGTAGGTGTCTTCAAGAAGTTTTCGCTCTCGTTCAGCTGCTTCAAAAAGAAGCTGAAGCTCTCGGGAAATTTTCATAGAAGCCTGAACTTCTCCAGGCTGAAAAACAGGTAAGGTTTGTCCGTGTTCTAAAACTTTATCCGTGATGTGACGCCTCAAAACTGATGGGTCTAAACCCAACTCGATGGCCACTTTAAAAAAAATAGAATCTTTTTGATCAAGAAGGGCCATGAGCAAAAACTCAACAGTAACCATCCCTCTCCGTAACGAGGCCAACTCGGTGATCGCCTTTTGCAGGAGATCTGCCACTTTAACCGTAGAATTTCTTAGGAATTTTTGAGGCATAAACACTCCTAAAATCAAAAGACTTTTTGTTGAGCATCCTCTGCAAATTTTTGAAAGGCTACCTTTTTTTGTCTTCCTGACTCTAAAAATAAAGCATCAAGAATCAGACAAAATACACCCACTGTGATCATCGAATCAGCCCAATTGAACTTGGGAAAATCATAGGACCAAGCTCGTGCATCGACATGCAGATTCAAAAAATTCATAAACTGTGGGAAAAAATCAATGTTCACATTTAAATGAAACGGCAGGGGAACAACCCAATTAAAGTCAAGAAAATCAATTACATAACCATGGATCAGTCTGTCTGAAAAATTTCCCAAAGCACCTGAAAGGATCAGCATAAGAGCAAATCGAATAAGGCTATGAGAAGGAGGCGTCGACCGCAAATAAAGAAAAATCACTAGAAAAGCTAGGCTTGTCACAATATAGAAAAATGGAATTCGAATAGAGTCATCCAAATCAGAAAAAAGCCCCCAAGCAGCACCCTGATTCCGCACATACGTAAAATTAAACTCCAAATAAAATTTAGGGTCTTTAACAGAGCTTAGTTCACCTACGGCAAAGACAGGGATACTTCGCCCCAGGTATTCTTTAAGACTGGTTGGAGAAGACCAAGTCATCAAATTTTCCTGTGCAATAGATTTAGTGATCCTGTCGACCCCGACAGAGCCTATAACCATAGCGATCAGCGCCAACATTGCATAAAACCTTGATCTGGGTGCCGTCATCCAAAAACCTTTCTGCTAAATGCTCACAACAAAAGACATAATGAGTCTCAAAACAAGATTTAATTATGATACTTATGAAATGAAAAAACATCAAAAACTGTTGCGTTATTATGGAGAGAATGAGAAAAAAATGGCGCGATTTCTGGTGACCCAGGAAGAAACTTCAAAATGAGCACATTAGGACCATTCCACACTTAGGTGACTTGTGTGGACGATTTCTAAAGAAATCCCATTCCTTTCAAAGTCTTATTCAAGTCATCCACCTGTTTCCTCTTCGACTGAATCTCTTTTTGAATCGGATCCTGGACCGCTTTTAACTTCTGCTCGGCAGTACAATTTTTGGCCACACTGTGCTCGGGGTCGGTCAAATCATGAATAGCTCCCGAGAGAGTTTGAAAAGAAGTCATAGGATTCATCCCCGTTACAAAACCCATCAGACCTTCCGACACAATATGACAAGTTTCGGCCAATCCACTCTGGGTTTCTTTAGTACAGTACTCGTTTTTTTCTTCATCCGTTCCCTTAAATTCATTCCTATTCAATTCTTCTACACAAGCAGAATCGACACTTTTATCGGTTTTTCCACACATATCTTGCAGAGGCTTAACAATGGTTGAGGCTACCGTCTTCGCACCAGTTAAAACAGTCGATCCCGCCCCATAAGTAAAGTCATCCGCTTGCGACAACCACTGCAGAGGCGCTCGAAGATACTGATCTAAAACCCTTATTCTCGACCTTATCATCTCCTCTGCTTGCGCATTAAACTTTATGCATTCCTCTAGATCGTGCTGATAGGTACGGTAAGACTCAAATTTTTGAATTTCTAACTTCGTCAAACTATCATAAAGCCACGAACGTTGACTAAGCAGTGTACGAGCCTTGATATTGGACACTTGCGAATCAAAGTAGATCTCCTTAGGTTCTCCACAAGTTTCTCCAGAAACTTTCGCGTTTTCCTGTGAAATACAGGCTTTAGCTGTGATGAGGATTTTCCCTGCAAAAAGATTGGGAACCAAAATCTTATTCTCATTGCTCACGTTGCTTGAACACTCTCCTCGACCAGGAATACACTTACCTGACTTCACAGCTTCATCCGTACAAGTCTGTCCTGTATCCTCCATAGGGCAAATGGTCCAGTCTACATACTCTGTCATCCCTGCCACGTCAAAACTCACGATAAAACTTTGACTGTCTTTTTCTACCGATTTGGCTGCTACTAAATCAAAAACCTTCAATTGGGAGGCTGAATATTTTTTTTGAACCACCTGCACACCTGTTGTGAGCAGTGTCGGCACACTCTGTTCTACCTTTTTAGCGGTAGCCTGTTTTGCAGAAAACGAAGATCTCTGCTCCGAGCAAGACAAAAGCAGTATAGCTACTAATGCTTTTGTGAGTTTATTAAAAAGATGAACCATCATAAAATACCTACACTCAATGAGTCGCGTCGCAATCTGTTCTTTGCATGAGTTTGACCCAATTTTCATTTGACCTAAACGTTGGAGCAGACCAAGTCATAATCGATCTTGGATCCTTATATTGATTCTGATCATCTCCAAAGATGAGATCAAGATTTTTATTGCTATAAATAATAATCCCATTCACTTTAACAGTGATGCCTGTTAGAGAATACATATTTTCTTCTTGCACTTTGTACGAACAGGTTTCTGCAAGAATCAGCTGGGATGTACAAGTTTGATCACTGCGATACCCAATCCCCCCCTTAGTAATCTTGAGGTATTCAATGTTAGAAATGAGAGTATTCGGCACTGGCCCCTCCCAATAACCTCCGACATGTTGCAGGCTATTGATGTTCACACTCACCGCAGAACCTAACTCGATCTTCGAATCAAGTGGATTGCCAGTAGAAGAGAATGGGTCCTTAAAAGATTTCGCTAAATTTCTAGCAGGCAAAGGTCTTCCATCCAATTCAATCCTCAAAGTCTGTATCGGTTGATTGGCATAGCACCCAAAAAGAGAATCTGGTGTCAGCTCTGCCGTCAATTTAAGAAGTCTATTTCTTGCATCTTCCAAGCCAGCCTGCCGATCAGAAATTTTCTTCTTGATCTTAGTAATGTTGATAATCAAAGCGTTTTTCTGCCCTGAAAAATTGGAGACAGTCGCTGGTCCTTTTTTATTTCTCACATCAGTTCGAATCGCATTTTTTAGATTGTCCACCTCATCTGCCGTAACAAGACATGCTTCCGATTCAGCTAAATTAACAATTTTGCTCAAAGGATAAATATATTTTTTATCCTTCTGCGCTTCTGTCGCCTCAGAGGGAACCAGCCCAATGCCATCGATCAGAACTGAATCCCCCATTTTTAAAACTAATCTCATACTATTTTTATTTGGCAAAGCCGATCCATCTTGTTTTTTTATCGAAATAACCGTTAAATTCCTAAATTGGGGAGCAACACTTTTAGCCGACTGTGCAACTAGAGGTTTAAAACTGATGTCCGCTTCCACCCCTTTTTTAAAAGTCGAACTCAGATAAATTCCTTGATCCTTTCCCCCTTGGACCTCTAAGATAAAATCGCCTGAGGCTGCTTCCGAGTCATCTGCAAACAATTGAGCCGTTAATTTCCTTGATGCTGTACTTGTTTGACTCTGACCTCCCCCGCATTGCAACTCATCACTGGTATTTGCAGATCCCGTAATCTGCTGAGCAACTGCACACTCACTTCTCACTTTCATGATGCGGCTACACAATTGCTCATTGATCGTTTTGTAAACCAGCATATCGATTTCTTCTGCGATATCCTGCTCCGCCCGATTTTTGTACACCTCCTTCAGATTAGCTAAAGACATTTTCTTCAGTTCAGAGTCTGGCAATAGGGCTGCATCACCAATTTGATCCTTATCGAGTAAACTTGAGCTCTCTGCAGGGTCAACTGGCGCGCTATCTTTCGCGACGGGAGCTGCACTCTTTCCACCACAAGCCTGCAAGCAAAGCAGACTGGATAGGTAGACCACGATAAGTCCGCACCGTTTTGAATTCTTCAAGAAACGAATAACCATGACAAAAGATCCTAGTTCCACATATTCTTAAAAAAAACCCGGGGAACTTATCGGTTATCTAACAAAAATCTTGAGTTACATTTTAGAAAGCCTCATACCCTCGATCTCACAGACAATTAAAGATCGAGCAAAGATTGGAGCTGTTTTGAAAATTGATAAATTTTTCAATCTCTTTGCTTTTTTCCTGTTATGGAGCACCCTATTTGCTAAGGAAAGCCCTCCCCAAGCACGCCCTGAATCACAAAAGCAAATCATCCGCATCGGTAACAGTGCCGAACCAAAGGTACTCGACCCCGCCTTAGCAACTGGAGCCATAGAAGCCCATATCATCGACAACCTCTTCGAAGGGCTGACAACCATCGATCCCTACACAGGAGAACCTCTCCCCGGGGCAGCCTCATCCTGGACGATAAGCCCAGATGGTCTCAACTACACCTTCACTCTCCGAAAAAACCTATGCTGGTCCGATGGAACAAAGCTTACGGCTGAAGATTTTCGTTGGGCCTGGGTAAGAGCTCTCGAACCCAAAACAGCTTCCGAATACGGCTACCAGCTATATCCCGTCAAAAATGCGGAAGCATTCAATAAAGGTGAGCTCAAAGACCCTTTTCAACTAGGGATCCATGTCGTTGACACTCAAACCCTAAACGTTAACTTAGAGCACCCTACTCCCTACTTTTTGAGGCTCACCGCCTTCCAAACACTCTACCCAACACCGAAGCACCTTATTTCAAAGAATAACAATTGGACCGATGCAACTCGCATGGTCTCCAACGGTCCGTTTAAACTCGCGGAGTGGAGCATCAACAAGCATATCAAACTCGTTTCTAACCCCTACTACTGGGATAAAGATCAGGTAAAATTGAAAGAAGCCTATTTTTTACCAATAGAAAATGGAGACACTGAGGAAAAGAACTTTCTCTCAGGAGATCTCGACATCACCTCCACCGTGCCCGCACTACGACTCCAGCACTATAGAACTCAGCAAAAAGACAAGTTGGCAAATGTATGGAATCCATTGAAGACGAACCCATTCTTAGCTGTTTACTTCTATCGTCTCAACGTAACAAAACCACCCCTCAACAATATAAAAGTCCGTAAAGCCCTTGCGATGACTATCGACAGAAAGCTCCTCGTAGAACGAGTCACTCGAGGAGGGCAGATCCCCTATACCGCCTTTACTCCTCCCATAGACACCTACTCGACTCCCGGAAAATTGGATATATCCCCAAGTGCAAAGACAATTGAGGCCGCTCAGAAGCTTCTAGCCGAAGCAGGGTATCCGAACGGTCAAGGGATGCCTCCTCTCGACATCCTTTATTTTAACAACGAAGATGAAAAAAAGATTGCGATAGCCATCCAGCAAATGTGGAACAAAAGCCTCCATATCAACGTAGGTCTTTTCAACCAAGAATGGAAAGTCTATCTCGACAGACAGCTAAAACTTGACTACACCATCGCTCGTTCTCGATGGATCGGAGACTATCCTGATCCGAATACTTTTCTAGATATGTTTGTGACGAACGGAGGTAACAATCAAACAGGCTGGTCAAACAAGGATTATGATCACCTCATCCGTCAAGCGGCATTGGAACCTGATCCCCATAAACGCAATGAACTGTTTCAAAAGAATGAGAATATCCTATTGGAAGAGCTGCCAGTCATTCCGATATTTATTTTTACCAATATCCGACTCATCGCGCCTTATGTGCAAATGTTCAAACCAGGAACACATGACATCACAGAATGGAAATCAGACATCATGGATAGAATTTTTCTCAAGTATTACGTGATTACAAATCGAAAATAGCTTAGCATTGTAATTTAGTCATTGCGAGGAGCCGGAGGTGACGAAGCAATCTTGCCTTTACACGGAGATTGCTTCGCTTCGCTCGCAATGATGGGGCTCTGCGATACTCGCGTTGAGGGATTCTGCGATAAATATTCGGATAGTTTGGCTCAGGTTGACAGGGGCTGTAACTGGTTAAGCAGTTTTTTTGTCGCTTCCTCAATTCTAGAGACAGATACACTGTCATAGCACTTCGGTGTGTTCTCACAAGATCTTCGCCAGCAGGGAGTACAGGAGACTTCAGCCACTAGTTTCACGCCCCTATCATAAAGGTCAACCTCTTGACTACAGCTCACACCAAACCAAGCGATCATAGGTTTTTTGAGAGCTATCCCCATATGCATCCCAAGTGAGCATCCTGAGAATATAAGATCGCAAGCATCAACCCAAATAAGACCAGAGCGCATGCCCTCATCTGTTGGGGTGGAGACGACCATAGGGTCATCAGAGAATCTCTCTTTCATCAAAACCTGACGAGCTTTATCCTCTGGTCCACCCCCAAGAAGAGCCACAACATAGCTTGGGAATTTCACTCTCCACATTTTTATCATATGAGTAGCTTGATCAATGGTAAATTTCTTATAGGAATACAGGGGTGAACATCCTGTATTGTATCCAATAATGCCATCTACTTTCTTGTCGACCACAGAAGAAAGACTGATCTTTCTATTCAGGCTCTCGATCTTTTCCTTCTCTTCCAATTCAAGAATATACTCATCCCGTTTCCATTCCAGACCCATAGTTTCTGTTATTTGCTGGGTCTCCGGCTTTTGATTCTTAAAAAATTTAAGCTGATCATCGAGACCGAGTGCAAACTGATAATCAGCCTGAGGGGACAGTGGCCGGATAGCCCCTAACTCTGTGAGGCCGAGTCCAAACTTTTCATCTGCTTGAACCAGTTCCGCCACACCACCAGCTTCTGTGGACTTATCAACAACATACAGAATGTCAAACTTCAGCTTCAAAAGAGCAAAGACAGACTTGGGCTCAATAAAGAAAATCTTGTGAATGAAAGGATTATGACGAAGAAGAGACTCATTCATCGGCAGTGTAATCCAAGTCACATGAGCGGATGGGTATTTCCTTAGAAGAGGAGGCAAAAGACAGGTCGAGCGCAAGACCGCGCCCATCGCCTCGAGACTGACAATCGCTATACGCTTTTCTGGTCTTGTATAATAGGGACAAGCCTCGCAAGTCCTTTTAAATTTGCAGGGCTTATACCCAGAAAACCAGAGACAATCCCACTTATATTCCATCTTTTATCCTGCTATCATCCCAAAAAAGGTCATTTCTACCACCATGGGGAAGATTTGTGAGAAATCATAAAACACCAGCTCGAGCAACTATCCGTCTCCTATTCCCTGCCAGCAGAGCTGCCGAGCCATTTTCAAAGAAAATAGAACAACTCGAAGGCTTGGGCTTCAAAGTTCTTTATGAAGAACTCCCTCCTTCCCCCTGGCCATACATATCATCTGATCTAGCAGCCCGCGCCAGCGCTCTGGAAGAAGCTCTTCTCGAAGAAGAAAGTCAAATTATCCTCTGTGGACGAGGAGGATATGGAAGTGCTGAAATTCTACCCCTCCTACCCTGGACTCGCTTGAAAAAAAGAAAACCTAAATTACTCGTCGGATTCTCTGACATTGTAGCCTTACACAGCGCTCTCTTCACGAAGTTGGGGTGGAAAGGACTTCACGCCCCCATGCCAGCAACAGCTCTCTGGCCAGATAGTCCTCAAAAGACTCTAGAGTTCCCCAAAGACATACAAGTTCTCCTAAACATTCTCTCCGCCCAAACTTCTTCTGTAAAGATCGCTGCCCATAGAGTCTCCGCATCAGGCAGCAGGAGTAGCTCGATCCCTCAAGACCTCCCCCTCCAAGGCACCCTTTTCGGAGGTTGTCTTAGCATTCTTTGCTCCCTGATGGGAACTCCCTACTTCCCAAAATCTCTTAAAGGTTCTTTGATCTTCCTGGAAGATGTCCATGAAAGCCCTCCCCAGGTACTTCGCTCTTTCCACCACTTACTCCAAAATCCAGCCACCAAAGGAGTTCGGGCTTTCATTGTCGGGCGCCTGACTGAAATGAATCTGCCAGAAAATACAAGCCTCTCCGAATCTGACGTTCTGATGGAAATGGCACGCCATTGTCCGGTCCCCCTCTTTGCTAGTCCAGAATTTGGCCACGCCTTTCCCAACATCCCTCTCATGATCGGGGCCACCGGTCTCATTCAAAACCATCAGCTTCAATGGGATCACCTCGGTCACCTGGAGCTATCCTTTTAAGTTATTCACACTTTATTCACAGAAAGGTCACCATGCAAGCATCAGGAACAATAAATGATTTTCAGAAAAAGGCCTGCCGCGAGACAGTTTATTTCGTCGGGATCGGAGGGACGGGAATGGCTGCTGTTGCAGGACTCCTGCAAGAGGCTGGATTCCATGTCCTGGGAAGTGATGCCAAAATGTATCCTCCCATGTCCACAATGCTCGAAGATCTTGGCATCTCCGTTCTGAGTCCGTACAGCGAAGAGAATATCGCAAAAAATCCTGCCAGTGTTTATGTTATTGCCAACTCGCTTTCCCGTTCCCACCCTGAGATTGAATATATTCTTCGAAATGAACTTCCTTACACCAGTTTTCCAGCCTTTCTTGGAGACAAGTTTCTCCAGAAAAAAAAGAGCCTCGTCGTGTGTGGGACACATGGGAAAACAACCACCGCCTCCCTGCTCACTCATCTCTTAACTGAAATGGATGAAGATCCTAGTTTCATCATAGGGGGTCTTCCCAAAAATCTTGGACGAAGTTTTCATGTTGGAAAAGGAGACTTCTTTGTTATCGAAGGAGACGAATACGACACCTGTTTTTTTGATAAAGAGTCTAAATTTCTTCACTACAATCCATGCTATACTCTCTTCAACAACCTCGAGTACGACCATGCTGACATATTCCCAAGCTTAGAATCTCTCGAGTCCATGTTTCTCAAACTGTTCAAGCTTCTCCCTGATCCGCAAAATCTTATAGCGAATATAAGTGATCCCGGTGTAAACAAAATCATTCAAAAGATAGAGTGGGAAAAATACGTCTTTCAGACTGGATCTCACACCAAAGACCTCTTTTCAGCTACAGAAGAGAATCGACACATTGAGGTGCTTAGCTCAGCCCCCTGCACAAGTTTTCCCTTCCTCTGGCAAGGCCAGATCAAAACAAGCCTCTGGGGAACTCTTCCCATCCGCACGAGACTTCCTGGCCCCCACAATCTCGCCAACATAGCTCAAGCCCTGGGGTGCCTCACCAGACTTTTTCAAAACAAGGAGCTAAAAAGTCCGACGCCAAGTTCGAAAAAAATCATCACAATGATTGAGGACTTCGAAGGGGTGAAACGACGATTTGAACGTCTCTATTCTGATAAAATTTTTGTCTATGAAGACTTCGCTCATCACCCCACCTCTGTCAGCTACACAGTAGAGAGTATCCGAACCCTACACCCGCACTCAAGAATCATCGCTGCCTTTGAACCAAGAAACGCAACCTCCCGTCGCAATATTTTTCAACATGAATATGCAAAAGCACTGCAAAAAGCAGACATCTCCTTGCTTGGTGAGGTCCCCTACGATCGACGAATACCTGAAGAACAGAAAATGAACCTCCTCAACCTCACAAGTGAAATAGGTAGTCACCGAGCTTTCTCCTTCGATAAAAATTCCGCCCTACTAGAATGGCTTTACCAACAAACCAAGCCAAATGATGTCGTCGTCTTCATGTCAAGCGGGGAGTTTTCGGGTATTCAGCACCAATTTGTCCAACATCTAGAACATCTCCCCCCACAGAGCTCACCTATTTGAGGCGACCAGTCATGAACTATCAGCAGATTTTTTTAAGTTTACAAAAACTAACCCGTCTCTTATAGTTCTTGCGGTATATTGTGAGGTGTTTAATGCGGTTTATGGGATATGACTTCAAAGGATTGTTCAAAGAGTGTTCACCGAGTGTTCTGATGTTCACCGGCTGCGCAAGGAACCTGCGAACAACTCTCAGACCCGCTTTTGCCTACAAGAAAAATTAATTATTAGGAGATCGACATGTTGTTGGACAGAGTAATAAGCAAAAAAGGCCTGATCCTTTCTGTTTTCATAGCCCTCGCTACAAGTTTCACAGCTTGTACCAGCGACGAGCATGCCCTAGAGACTCCTGTGAGCACAAGCCCAGGAGCCAATGCAAACGAAGCCGCTAAAGCACCCTCTGCAGAATCAAAAACGGGCTCTTTTTCGCCTGAAACTGTATACTTCGGTTTCGATAGCGCTAACCTAGATAGTTCCAGCCAAGAAAAGTTGACCCGACTCTCTGACCACCTCAAAAGCTCAAATACAACCGTTCAGATTGCTGGTCACACTTGCGATATTGGAACACCAGAGTACAACCTAGCCCTCGGCGCGCGACGTGCAGAGTCTGCTAAAAACTTCCTCGTCCAGTTGGGAGTCGACGTTGCCCACCTTTCAACGATCTCTTACGGAGAAGAAAAACCAGCCGCGGAAGGCCACTCTGAAGAAGCTCGCGCAAAAAACAGAAGAGCTGAACCAGCGCTTCTCCAATAACAAGTCGTTGGCCTTTGACTTCCGGGAAGAGCCAGTGATCCTGACTCTTTCTATTTTCCCAAACAGTGATGAATTTGGGGTTGTTGTACCTACAAGCTGAGGCTATAGGTTTTGATTGAAAATATATTGATCATCCTCGTTGGTTTTCTGGTCGGCGTCATAGTCCTGGGCTTTTTTTTGCATAAAAAGAAAGTCCTAGCTTCCTTTGAGACCGCACAGCTCGAATCCAAGCATATCCTAGAAGAAGCCCGAAAAGAAGCTGACCACGTTATTAAAAATGCTCTCCGTGAATCCAAGGAAGAGTCTCGACTCCGCCGTAAGAATTTTGAGGAGGAATCGAAGAAGCGTAAAACGGAGATGGTCAAGCTTGAGAAAAAGATAAAGCACCGGGAAACTCTCCTGACAACGAGACAGGAAGCTATCGAAGAGAGAGAGGCCAAATCTTCTGAAAAAGAAAAAAAGCTAGCCGCAGAAGAGAAACGGCACCTCCGTCTTTTAGCTGACTATGAGATCACAATTGAAAAAAATCAGAGAACTCTTGAAAAAATAGCGAATATGTCAGCGGAGGAGGCCAAGAAGGAACTCACTCGCTCCGTAGAAGATGAAGCCCGTAAAGAAGCTCAGAAGACAATTCGAAAAATTGAGCAAGAAGCAAGGAAAGATGCCAATCTGAAAGCGTTAGAGATCGTAAGCTTATCGATTCAGCGTATGGCTGGCGAGTATGTAAACGACTCCACTGTCACAGTTGTCACTCTTCCAAGCGAGGAGATGAAAGGACGCATCATTGGGCGGGAGGGAAGGAATATTCGAGCCCTTGAACAAGCCACCGGTGTCGATCTTATCATTGACGATACCCCAGAAGCCGTCATCCTGTCCTGCTTCAACCCGATCCGCAGAGAAATTGCGAAAATTACTTTGGAGAGACTGATCGCTGATGGGCGTATCCATCCAGCTCGCATAGAGGAAACCGCGAAGAGAGTAGAGCTAGAGTTCCAAGGGTTACTTCGAGAGAGCGGTGAACAGGCGGCCTTCGATGCCGGGATTACCGATTTGCATCCTGAAATCCTATCTTTGCTCGGGAAGTTACGTTTCCGACATGTAGGGCTTCAATCTGTTCTCCAACACTCTATCGAGACCTCCCATATCTGTAGCATGATGGCTTCTGAGATGGGCCTCAATGTGAAGAAAGCAAAGAGAGCAGGTCTGCTTCACGATATTGGCAAAGCTGTGGACCAAGGAACAGAGGGACATCACGCCGATATATCTGCTAATGTCTGCGAACAATATGGTGAACACAAGGACATCGTCGAAGCGGTAAAGTTGCACCATGGGGAAGAGCTCTTAAATGCCTCTCCTCTTGCCGTCATCTTGGGAGCTGCCAACACACTGTCGGTGAATCGTCCTGGCGCCAGAAAAGAGATTCTGGCTACGTACATAAAAAGGCTGGAGGATATGGAGGCTATCGTTACTCAATTCAAGGGTATCCATAGCGCTTTCGTCCTGCAAGCAGGGAGAGAAGTTCGAGCTCTCATAACGCCAGAGGACCATAGCGACGAGGACGTTCGCAATATTTCAAATGAAATCGCCATCAAACTGCGTCAGGAACTTACTTTTCCTGGCCAGGTAAGAATCACCATACTTAAAGAGAGCAAGCATGTTGACTACGCCACGTAAGCTCCCTAAACCTAGAAGCTTGCCCTAAGGCTTTCAGCGTAGCTGCTAGCTACGCTATCTGATCCAGATCTAACACGCTCGCAAGGACGTCTCTATGCCAATAGCCTACTCAAGGTCGAACCGTTTCACCTCCGTGTGCTTTGTTTGCATTGCCCTTCTCTCACTCCCAGAGACAGGTTTCAGCCTTTTTTTCGATGGAACCGGGCACTACAGCCTCAAAACAGAGGTCCAGACTGCACCATCTAGCTCAAAAGACAGAGGCATGCACAGTGCGACCGAACAAAGCTTTCGCCTTGAGGGGGAAGCAAGAGTCCATGATAAATCGAGTTTTTTTCTAGAATTACGCCTTTTTGATAAGCCGCGGGACGCTTACCTCGGCGATGAATCTAGGGAACCCAACCAAAATACATCCTTCCCAGCCTATAAAGATTTCACTCTAAAGGCGAGCAAAGCCTACATGCGTTATGCCTTTGATTACTGCATACTAGAAGCAGGAAGACGGGGTCGAGATTGGGGGCTCGGACTCCTCTTAGACTCAGGCAAACGACCTTTTAGCCAATTCAATAGCGTCTTCGATGGGGTGACCTGCGACGTTAATACCCAGAAATTTCAAACTCTCGGATTTCTTTTTGGCTTTGACCAATTATCAGAGACGGGCTCAGCTACTCCCAACAGCGTCACACCTGACGAGCACTGGGGCCCAAGCAATCTCAGCGATGACATCCAGCAATTCTTCTTTGCGATCAACTACGATGACAGGAAGGTTAGCAGCCCACTGTCTTGGTCCAAAGAGATAGCTATCTATGCTGCCAATATCAAATCAAAGTACATCCACACGGACCTTTCCTTCGTCGATCTTTACTCTGATTTCGCATCTTCTCAACTGCGTTTTAAGAATGAGTTCATCTTCCGCTTAGGAAAGACTGGCGATTTGAATAGCGCCCGCCTCGGGGGAGCTTATGAAGCTCAGGGAGAAGAAGCCGTCAATAAAATGCAAACCATCGCACTTGCAGGCAATGTGGAATGGACTTTCCAAGGGACAAATGACAAATCACAAAGTACAAGCTGGAGAAAGTTTGGGGATAGTTCCTATCCAAGACAAAGCTCCACCCGGCACTTATTCCTCGCAGACTACACTTATGCTCCTGGGGATAGCGATGGATACTACGCCGACAAAAAAGGTGACCCTTTGATCGGAATTCAGAACCGGGACAGCTCTACAGCTGCTCTAGCCCTGCATCCCAACTACAAACCGGCCCTCATCCTCTTCAATGGTCGTTCTGAAAGTGATGACCTTAGAGTTGATGGGGTGTTTGAATCCAATCAGGTCGTCAACTCCCAGATCTATTCCCTTGGATACAGGTATGAGAGTAGTTCCAGCGGCACTCTCGAGAGTAAATTGCTTTACGCTCTCCTCAATGGCTCTATCCCAGATAAAGCCAAGGCGTATTATGCTGATCAAAACAACAAACCCATTGGGTTTTATGGACAAGATCTAGGATTTGAACTCGACGTCAGATACTGGATTCCCCTGTCTGATGATACCCTGTTTGGAGCCTCTGCTGGGGCGCTATTCCCAGGTTCTGCTTGGCGCAGGACAGCAGAAGACAATCGAAGTACGAACATCCTTTTCCAAGCTTTTGTAAACTTTGATCTCTGATCCTATTGTCGTCGCTGATAGAAACTGAGAATTGATCCTATGGCAGCATTCCTTCTGGAAAAAGAAGCCCTTCGTTGGGACCATCTTCGCTCTCTTGAATTTCTCAACTGTGTTGTTTCTGTACTGAGCTCTAGCCCACTTATGGGTGAAACACAGACTGCAGAACTAAAGGCCGCACTGACTCTGCTTCAAACGATGGAACCGCAGGAAGGTCTCTGCGTTATTGAAAGATTTCTTCAAGAGCCTCACCCCTTCTTCAAACTTCTCTTGGTTCGATATGGGGATTTAGGCCTTGAAATCAATCTACTCAACCACAGTATGAGACCGCTACTCGCCTCTTTACTTGTACAGATGGGAACATGGGGTCAAGCTCTTGCTGATAAGATGAAACTTGTATTTAACCGTCTGATTGTCATCTATGACAACCAGAATCCTATGAAAACTTGCCTCTACTCGCAATGGCTCCTCGATCTCAACTCGGCACTTCAAAGCGTAAGCCAGGATCTCGTCAATGTGTATGAAAAAACCTTTATCTTCAGCCCCAACATCCTAGCAAATCTAGATGAGGACAAAGATGATAAAATAGATATGGAAATCCTAACATCTCTGGGATTTACGCATCTTTCATCCCACTTTTTCATGCCTTATACCTTTGCTTTGACCTACGAAAAAATGGGCTCTAGTCTCGTTTCACTGGCCTGTATCATCCATGATTTTATCAAAAAAATGCAAGAAAGCTTTTATCCTCACGCTCATTTAGGATCTCTCCTCCTAGGTTGGGAGAAGCTTCGTATACAAGGAAAACCCCTAAATACTCTCTATGAATTCACAGGGAGCAGCTCCTTAAATCTGCTCGATGCAAAACGACAGCTGCTGCTTTCTTGGGTTTTTCGTTTTCATAGCATGCTCAGGGACAGTATTCCGATACTCGACGAACTGATTTTAAAAACATCTAAGATTCAAATAGCGTCTTCCCATTTTCATGTCACTCCCCTTTCCTCTGAGATCAATCAACGCCTTCTTTATGAGCTACTGTTCTCAGGACATGACCTAGCCTCCTCCCACAAGGCCCTGGAGGATGTCCATCGTTACTGTGCAAAAAAAGAACTTCCCTATGATCAGCTATCCCTCCCCGAATTTCTCTCCATCAATCCCCATTGGAGTGAAAAGTCCTTTGAAATTTTTCAAAAATGTCTTCATATCGAAGAAGGTTCGCTCTATATGCAAAACCAGAAAAAGAATATTTATGAACGGCTCCAAAGCCTTCTCCATTATTTTGAACAATTGAAGACACTGATCCCCCTGGCTAGCCTCACAGCCTGTGGATTAAAAACACCTCTGTCTGGTGTCTCCGGGGACCTCCGACCAGAACTTCCTATCATAGAAAATTTCGATTATCCCTCAAACCTGGAAGCACCCCCCCCCGAAACTTCTCAAGTAGGTGACAACTCCAAGCAGAAGTCCCTTCCACATACGAGTCCCTCGAAAGTGATTGAAGTTAAAAAATGAATCTAACTTTTTTTGCCATTATCCCTAAAAATCTAGAAAGTTTTTTCTTTGGAGTCGTAACGAGAATAAAGCTTCCCATTCCTATTGCCAATCTTCTCAATAGATGGTTTGCGAGTTATTTTAGATTGCAGATGTCGGAAGCAGAAAAGCCACTCGAAGCCTACCGCACCCTGGAAGATCTCTTTACCAGACGTTTAAAACCAGGTCTGCGACCTCTCGAAGGACCATTTATCTCTCCTTGCGATGCCATGTTTAGATCCTCTGAACCGCTCTTAGATGGCTCTGCCTTGCAAGCCAAGGGGATCCGATATTCTGTAAAAACACTCCTCTACGGAACAGAGGCTCCTCCACAAACAAATTTTCATCCGAGCTGGGCCTGCTCCCTCTACTTGGCACCTCATAACTATCACCGGGTTCACGCTCCCTTCACAGGACAAATCCTCTCCGTTCAATATATCCCGGGAAAACTCTGGCCCGTTAACGACACCTTCACAGGAAAAATTCCAAACCTTTTTTGTGAAAATGAGCGGGTGGTCTTCTCTCTGCAACACGAAGGGGGAGGTCTAGCCTACTTAGTGATGGTAGGAGCTTTTCACGTCGGAAGAATTCAGATTGCACATGCTCCCAATTTTGCATCAAACTTGCTCCGAAGCCATTGCTATCAGAAAGGTTATCCTCGCTATTTGGATCTTCCGAAAAGGAACATTCAAGTCGGCGATGAAATAGGAACATTCCTACTTGGCTCCTCCGTTATCTTAGTGCTGGATAGAATGATTCAAGAACGCTTTTCTCTGAAAAAAATTGAACGCCCCACACCAGTTAAGATGGGGCAGAACCTAGGAATCATCCCACAAGTCGTCTAGCTGCGTTATTCTCTTTGCTGCGCTGCTCGCTCCCCAATGCCTTGCTATACAACTTTTGGGGTAGCGCCTAGTAAGTTTCCCTAACGTGTAAACTGCTAGGAGACATCAAGCTGTGCAACACGATGCGCAAAAAAGTGCAATTGAGAACTTATAACGTTTGGGAGTTAGTTTAATGGAACAAGAGCTTAGGAACAAAACCAAGATTATCTGGTCTCTTGAAAAATCGATGCTGACAGGCTCTCATCCTGACCAGGTAGCTGAACCGAACATCGATGCCCTGCGCCTCGTCTATACAAAAGACTCCTTAGATTCCACGTTAGCCTTTCTCAAGAAGATCCAAACCAATCGAT
Source organism: Oligoflexales bacterium (assembly GCA_017985985.1). GTDB lineage: Bacteria > Bdellovibrionota_B > Oligoflexia > Oligoflexales > Bog-1112 > JAGNWK01. The sequence continues at coordinate 22,477 of JAGNWK010000007.1, read as the reverse complement.
CGGCCAACAGCAGACCCCTGCCCATCATCGTTGATGTAAGCTCTGGACCTAAAGTCATTTTAACCCACATCCGTTATGATCAACTGACTTATGGGGAAAAAATTATCATAAGTCCAAACCCCCAGGCCGCAGCTGATCTCACAATCGATGGGGCTGCTCCTCTCAGCACATTTTTTATAGAAGGTGCTCTCATCTATATTGGTTTTGGACAGGCTGTTTTAAAAACTCTAAAAGCCTCTGAAAAAGAAATTGAAGCCGAGGTCTTGCAAGGTGGACAAATTCATCCAGGCATGGATGTTCATATCCCGAGCACTCGACGAGAGCCGACAGTTGCTGATATCAGTCATTTTGATATTAAGCCTTTTAAAAGCATAGGGATCGACTATGTCATTCTTCCAGGGATGTCTCGAGTTAAAGAAATCTCCCTCGTCCGTAAAAAAATCATTTCTGAGACACAGGAAAACCCTTGGCTCATTATTAAAATAGACAATAAATCTGTCTACGAACAGCTCCCTGAACTCCTACAAGTCGTCGATGGCGTCCTCATTTCAAGACAAGAGTTAGCTCTGTACCTCGATCCAGCACTGGTACCTGTAGTCTGCAAAGAAATTATACAATTGTGCCGAGCAGAGGCAAAGCTAACCATTATTGCCAGTGAAATGTTAGCTTCTATGAGACATAGCCCCACTCCTACTCGGGCAGAGGTGTCCGATGTTGCCAATGCCGTTTTAGATGGAACAGATGCAATCGTTCTGTCTGAGGAGATAGCCCTCGGAAAACACAGCTCTCGGTCCCTTAAATTAGGGAAAATCATCATAACAGATGTTGAAGAACAAGTGATCCACAGCAGCACCTGGCAGCGAAAAGATCTATCCCTAAATAACGAACTCGATGCCATCACTTACCATGCCACCAAAACTGCCGAGCTGGTAAAAGCAAAGGCCATCGTATGCATAACAAAGGCTGGCAACACGGCCTTACGCCTATCGAGCTTCCATATCCCTATCCCGATTTTTGCAGTAACTTATTCAAAGCATGTTGAAAGGCGGCTGATGCTCGTGAGAGGTGTCAGTCCTATCCTATTAGACGTCAAACCTGATTTGGATGAAGTTTTACCACTCGTGAAGAAACGTCTCCTCAAATATGACTGGCTGAAGTCTGGAGACACGATCGTGTTCGTTACTGTTTCGCTGTCTTCTATTTCGAAAGAAGCCAGCAATCTGCTGACAGTTCAACGCCTTGAATAAAACCAATAAATTTTTTACTCAGGATTTAAAACTTCCTTCCGACACACAGTTCAGTGTAAACATGTAGACTTTACGAGTTCAGTTCTGGTTCTTATTATAGAGTTTCATAGAGAGCGATGAAGTGAGAGGACAGATTTCAAGACAGTACCAACGAAATTTCAGCACTCGTATACGAGTCTGGACAGGTACATCCCTCCTTCTTATATTCACGCTATCAAGTAAACTCCAAGCTCAGTCCAATGATTCTTCCAACGGGGATCTATCCTCAGCGAGTTCTCATGTTTCCTTGAACAGCCTCCAAAAGTGGGGAGAACTTCCCGTTGCCGAATTCCTGAGAAAAACGAGCCCTCGATACCAAGAGCCGTTTGAAGTCGCAGATGAAAAAAAAGAAGTCACTGAAGATCAAGAGGAAGAGCTTCCTGTCACTCCACTTTCTTCTATTTTGCTCGAAGATGAAACTGATGAGGACATGTTAGCGGAGCAACATAGAAATTCTGATCAGAACTTTGATGAAAATGATACAAGATCAAAACTGAGCATTAAAGTTTCTCCAAACCATAAAAACTCTTTTGACATCCTCATAAAACCAAATGTTCTAACCTTCCAAAAAGAGGGTGAACTGATTTCTCTCTCTATTGAAGGGGTCGACTCTCAAGACTCTCTTTCTATCTTTGTAAGAGATCCATCTATACTCAAATGGTCTCCAGCAAACCAATCTTTTACAGCCTTAAAGGCTGGATCTACTGAGATTTATGTTCACCTCCGGGACACCCTTCAAATCCTACCTGCAACAGTAGGTCTAGGCTCAACTTTGACAGAGCCAAAACCCATAAAACTTGCAGCTATCCCTCTGGAAGAAGAGGACAAATCTGACAAAGCTAACGATGAAGAACAGGAACAGGGTTCTACCGGTAAACCGATCGACTTACTCATCCAGAAAAAACCAGTCCTTTTAAGCGAAAAAGATGAAAGATCCGGAGAAAACTCTGGGGATAACGGCGAGCAAGTCAAAGGAGATCACGTAGAGAGGATGCCTCGCTCCAAGCAGGCAGGCGAGTCTGTAGATCTTGCCCTCACATCCAAGAGTGCAAGCTACCCCCATCTCCAAATTCAAGTCATCGATGATCGATCTACTCCCGGTCGTGATATCTATCCTGTAAGTGGGGTATCTGTCTCTTTTGTTGGAACTGGAATTAGCGCTATCACAGATAACAGAGGTTTCATCCAAACAGACTCCATCCCATCCCAGTCAAAAATTCTAGTCAGGGTGGAAGATCCACAAGGACACTTCCAACCAAGCATAGCTGAAATTTCGAGTTCTCCTCTTTCAAACTCTACAGGAAATGATTCTGATCAAGTTCCTCTACAACACGTTAAAGTGATGCGAACCTTCACCTATGAACATCTCCTCGAACTTGCGGGTGTCTCCGGAGAGGCCTCTGGGGCCTCCCTATGTGGCCTTGTTTACGAAAAACCAGGGATCCCCTTCAAGGATGGAAACATCTCCATTTTGGGAGGCGGCTCTTCCGGGGATGAGGCATCCGCTCTTTACTTCAACTCCACGGGTTTCCTAGACCCCTCCCAAACAAAGACTGGGAACAGTGGGCGCTTCTGCTTCTTCAATCTGCAGGAGGGAGCTCTGGTCTTAAGATTTACAGATGCAAAAGGAAAGTCTACCAGCGTCCCCTTCGTAGTTTACGAAGGTGTAGTTCAAGAGAGAACATTTGATCTCTCCGGATTTAATGAACTGAGATCTCAGGCTGTCCTCCGAGCAAACGTCTCGGAACGGGAGTCTGGTGAAAGCTTGAGTAGAAAACTGCTCGTGGATGAGCCTGACCTCACGTTGCTCCTTGTCGGAGGAAGCAGCATGACCTTCAAACAAACGGAGGAAAGCTCCTTCTCTGGCAAAGCCCCTCGCGTGGAGAAGAACTCGGCAAGCTACTATCTATCTGAAGGCCCTGAACTGGAAAGCAGCATCTATCAGCTAAGAGTTCAAGAAGAACAAGTCTCCTCTACCCCAACGCCTATCTTCCCGCGTGGCTTTATTGAGAATATGAGCGTCTATACCCACTCTGTTCAAGAGCCAAGTCGAGGATCTGTCCTAGTGGAACATGGGTTATGGAATAACCTTGTCCATAACAAGGCCGGACAAGGGACCGAAGCGGATTTGAAAATTGGACTCTTCGATCCTTATGGGAAGGAGGTCTATCTCCCTGATCAGTATTCATATCCTCAAACAAAGAAGTTTGACTCCACCCTCTTCCTCAATGTTCCACCGGGACTTTACTCCGTCGTCGTAGAGGATCAAGAAGGGAACATCCATGCTATGGATACCGTCCTTGTCTACTCCGAAACTCTTTCTTACATAAATACCGGGAATACATTCCAAGTTCTGGATAAATAATCCTAGGAGAGGCCCATACCGAAGTAGAGAGAGTTGGCTCCTTCAAACTTCGAACCATATTTTTTGCTCAGAGCTTCCCCCTTACTCACCTGACTCCACTCATTGCTCTCAGAAATTCTTATATAATAATAGGATGTTTGGAATGGCAGGCCTTCATCTTGAACAAGCTGATCGAGGTGATCATTGTATCCCAAGGGGAAGCTCACCAGCACCTGATCCTTGTGTGTAACAAGATCTTTGATTTTAGAAAGTGCCTTTGAAATTTTTGTAGGGTCGCGTTTAGGCTCATCCCACCCAATGTGCTCTAACGTCGAAATAGAAAGAAAAGCATCATAAGGTTTCTGTGGGTTAAATTTAACAAAGTCGATATTAAATATACCCTCTGCTTCTTCATACTTGTCCACAACGTCATGGGAAACATCACCGTAATAGGCCAAGACATTCCCTAGTTCTAAGACCTTTCTATTTTTACACTCTTTGAGAAAATCAAGAGCGACCGCAAGCTCTACACAACGCTCATTCCGCCAAGTTGCATTGTAATGATGAATGACATAAGGGAGACTCTTCCCAGCAAAGGAAAAGCAACGCCCCTCGAACTGCCTCTGCCGAAAAGGAAATTGGGCATAAACTGCTAATTTATCGATCACTTTGTGAGTTAGCGAAGTCCTATCTCCCTGCTGCGACAAGGCTTTCCAACGCTTCCTCAATCTCTGAACTTCCGTCGCAAAACTCATTTTTAGATCACCCAACTATTCTAGGGAGTTAAAGATCTTGTAAAGTATAGAAACCTTCTTTTTTAGCAAGAAGCCAACCCCCAAGCACACAGGCCCCCCTCGCGAAAAGTTCTCGAGAAAAAGCTCTATGAGTTATACAAATCTCTTCATGCTCGGCAAGAAATCGAACACTGTGCTCCCCGAAAACCCCCCCCCCACGTAAAGAGTGGATAGGAGCCTCTGGTTTATAAGGATGAACTGCCGAGGCCAACAACAGACCCGTCCCGGAAGGAGCATCCATCTTTCCTTTTCGATGGGTCTCGATCATCTCAACATCGAAACCCCCTTCTGCACATCTAGGTGTCAAAAACAGCAAGGTTTTAAGCATCAAGATAATGCCCACGCTGGTATTGGGAGCCATAAGCGTCTTAAATTGGTAGGATAAGGACTCATTTTTCCAAAAGGACAAGCTATCTTCAGACAATGCTGTTGTCCCAATAAGCCACGACTTCGACCGAAGCTGTCGACTTCGGATCAAGTCAACCAGAGCGGCATTACCCTCTTTACTGGAAAAATCCAAGATAAGATCAGCATTTTTTAGTCCCTCGAATAGAACTCCTGAATCCGTTCCTCGATCAGAACCCCCGACAAAAACAAGGGGGGGGGTAGACGAAGGCAAACCAGCTGCCTTCTCCAAAGAGCTCTGGATAGCGTTGCCCATTCTCCCGTAAAGCCCATGAATCCAAACCCTAATCTCTCGCATCAAGACGACCTCGCAAAAAGACACAAAAAAGAATGATCCTAGTCGTAACCTTCTTTGCCAAGGAGCTCAACTGTTTTTCCCAGTAGATTCTTGATCAAAGCACGAGAGGACTCCTCAACAGGCGCAAGAGGCAACCGTAAAATATTCCGACAAACTCCTATCTCCTCTAGAGCTGCCTTTAAAGGCCCAGGATTGCTCTCGCAATAAAGAGCTTTCGACAAAGGTTGAATGATATCAAAGAGAACCCGAGCTCGAAGATAATCTCCTGACAAAAAAGCTCGTTGCAAATCGACCACAGGTCTCGGGAAAATATTGGTGATCACGCTCATCAGGCCTGCTGCTCCTACGGCAAGAGCTGGCAAAAACGTAAGATCATCCCCACTAAAAATCAGAGTCTGTGGGGAGGCCATCAAACAGTCGTGAAAAAACCCAAGATCCCCAGAGGCCTCTTTCATCATCGGCATATGAGGAGTTGAAGAACAAAGTATAGCTAACTGCTCTGCGCTTAATTTTTGAGCTGTGCGGGAGGGGATATGATAGAGGCATAAGGGAACCCCTCGAGCTCTCTGTGAAATTTCTCTAAAATGAAGCAGCAAACCCTGTAAGCTTGGCTTACTATAGGGAGGACTGACTACCAGAAGAGCATCCGCTCCAGCCTCTACAGCCATCTCTGCCAGTTCCGCACTTTGAGCTGTGTTACTGCTCCCAATGCCACACATAATTTGAACCTGATTTTTCAAAACATGTCTTGCTCGTTTGATCAACGATAGCTTCTCCTGCACACTCAGCGTAAAGCCTTCACCCGTAGAGCCAGCGACAATAAGCCCCCGGATACCAGCATCGGCTTGCTTCTGCAGAAGTTCGTCAAATGCCCTCACATCGATGGAATAATCTGACATAAATGGAGTCACTAGCGCCGTCCATACCCCGCTACGTTCCTTCTGTAAACTCACATAATCCCCCTAAGGCTCAAGATTAAATTGCTAAAGACCTCTGCATCTAGCGAAGCACCCCCAACCAAGGCCCCATCGATATCTTGCTCTGCCAAGAATTCAACGGCATTCAAGGGTTGCACACTGCCCCCATAAAGAATTCTCACTTTTTCAGCCTCATCGCCACCAAAAATTCGCCCCAATTCCCGACGAATAAAAGCATGAACCCTCTGGGCATCCTGGCCTGAGGCGGAGCTGCCGGTACCTATCGCCCAAACTGGCTCGTAGGCGAGAACCAATGAACCCACCTCCTTAATCGCAGCAAGACCCTGGGAAATCTGCTGGCCTATCACCTCAAAAGTTGCACCACTAGCCCTCTCTTCAGCCGTCTCTCCGACACAAAAGACTGGTTGCATCTGATGTTTAAGGCATTGCTTCACTTTGTAAGACAGGCTCTGATGATCTTCTTTGAAATAAGTTCTCCGCTCACTGTGGCCGATAAGAACCGCACTCACCCCCAGTTCCTTGAGCATGAGGGCAGAGACTTCTCCTGTATAAGCACCCCTATCCTCCCAATGCATATTTTGTGCAGCTAGATGAAAATTTTTACCTGCAAAAAGAACCTGTGCCGCATCAAGCAGGGGAAATGGAAGGGCAAAAGCTATGCTTAAAAATTCAGAACTATGATCCAAGGAACCCAAGCTCTTTTCAAGCGCTGTGAAATAAGCGACCAATTCACGCTTAGATTTATTCATCTTCCAATTAGCTATCAAATATTTCTGTCTCATCTCGATCTCCTTAGACTTGACCCTTCATTCCGGGGAAAACAGCTGCGCACCCATTCGACTAGGCTCGGGGCAAGGTTTCCCCCGGCCCCATCCTTGCCACACCTTACTAAATCAATTATTTAACCAATTCTGTATCTCTTGCTTTTTGCTCTCCCTGGAATGGGTAAAGTTCTTTGTATAAAATAAGATGGGTGAGTCCATCAAGGACCATAGTCTTCCTCTATAGAGAGGATTATCTATATCTTGACCATTTTTAGCGTTCCAATCACTCAAATTATAGGCAAAAGCACCCAGGATCTGTGTATAGATAGACCATGTAAAAAAAAGAACACCTAGCATACGGAGCAAAAATTTAGAGTTCAGGGCCGACAGGGTCGATCCAGCAAGGACTGCTAGAAAAGGCATCCCAGCTAAGATCGGCCGATAACTATAGGTCCATCCGCCCCACCAGTCGAACCATTTCGCAGCTAAGATCAACATCAGTACAACACCTACGCTGGAGGCTTTAAAAAAAGAATTGGATTGAACTCGTAAACTCCTCCATAAGCCCCAAAAACCAAAACAGGCCGTGGGAGTAAACAAGAATAGCCCTCTACCAGGGCTAAACAGAAGACCCGACAGGCCCTCCCATAGTGGTGTTTGCCAGACATCCGAAGATCCTGTTTTTCCCAAGGCAACAGCTTTCCCTATTTCCAACTGTCCAAATGAAAATATTTGTCCAAAACTTCGAAAGTTGTAAAACAAAAGATAGAGAATAGGGACTAAAGAGCCCAAAACATAGAACCAAGCTCTTCTACGTCTCGTGATCAAACAAAACATGAAAAACACCGCTCCAAATAATCCATCTAGTGGACGCACCGCAAAAGCAGAGCCAAAAGCCATGCCACCTAAAGCAAGTCTTAGACCACTGGGATTCAGTGCACTGAGCAAATACATCCCGAGAGATAGGAAAAAAAGGCTAGGAGTTTGTTGCCAAAGAATCTGACTACTTACACTCCAGACCGAAGTCCCAAGACCATAAGCCAGGCCCACGAGAGCAGACTGTCCCTTAGAGAAAAAATTCAGGCAACTTAGGAACACGAACACTGCAGAGGCAGCCACAAATAAGGAAGCTATGACCTTGGCTCCATACCAAAGCCAGGCTGGTCTTCCTTCAAGATCATTCATAAAAAGATGAGCTATTGCAAAGAAAGGGGCAGCTGCTAAAGCACTCCCTGGACCAAAGGTGCTCCCATATTCAGCTGCCTGCTTGGTAGCAATCAAATAATAGGGGACTCCAGCTACCTCTGAGTGCTGGGCATCTAAAAGGACATACCTCACTCGTGTTCCGAATTCATCTTCTGACTTCAAACGGATGTACGGATTACCAGTTCGGGGGATCGTCCACCTCCATGAGAAAAGGAAGGGCTCCTTCAGAGGAGTGAGTGTAAGCTCACCCGTTCTCGCAAATCTGACAGCTAAATGCACATTTGAAACGGCATCACCTCCAACAAGAACATCTCGATTACTGAGATAGGCAAGCAGACACGTCGTAAAGATAAAAAAAGCAAAGGTAGCTGTCTTGACATCCTCAGAAATCCCTCTCATGACTGCCTCCTTTTTAACGAAGAGGTATACCCAAACTTGAGACACCTCGACTTCTCCAACTTGTCTAGGCATTCGAATTTCGTTATTGCGAGGAGTCATAGGCGACGAAGCAATTTTGCCTTTAACTCGGAGATTGCTCCACTGACGCTCGCAATAACGGACGAGGTCTACCATTAATATTTAGACAAACTCGCTCGGGGGTGATGCACTCAACTGGACTTGAGACTTGATAGAACCTTCAGACCTGGTAAGACTTTTCCTTCTAAATATTCTAGAGAAGCCCCCCCACCTGTTGAAATGTGCGAAAACTTCTTGTCCACGCCAGCCATATGAATCGCAGAGACCGACTCTCCACCCCCAGCAAGAGAATACGCACCACTCTCCGCTATAGCCTTTGCAATTCCGATCGTTCCATGTGAGAAAGCAGGCCACTCAAAAACACCTAGGGGACCATTCCAGAAGATCGTCTTCGAAGACTTCAGTATATCTCGATATAGGGCTAGAGTCTTCGGTCCAATATCAAGACCCATCCAGCCTGCAGGAATAGCTCCTTCGATAATCCTAGGACTAGCCTTCTCGTCAAAGGTTTCCGCACAAACATGATCGACTGGCAGGTGGACCTGAACTCTTCTCGCCTCTGCTTGTTGGTAGAAAGCCTCTAAAGATTTATCCTTGTCTACCGCAAGAATAGAAGAACCTACAGACACTCCTTTATATTTTAAGAAGGTGTAGGCCATAGCCCCGCCGATCAAAATATGGTTACAGGACTGAGCAAGACTGAACAGAACATCGATTTTATCAGCAACCTTTGCTCCTCCCAAAACCGCAGAATAGGGAGCTTGAGGCCTGCGCTTAAGTGCGTCGAGCGCTTCCAGCTCTTTTTTAATTAAAAAGCCTATAGCCCGATTTTCCGACTCCATTTTTTCAGGCAAACCGACAGTGGAAGCATGAGCCCTATGAATTGCCCCAAAAGCATCATTCACATAAAAGTCTATACCCTTCCGAAGAACCTCAGAAAATCCAGGATCATTTTTAGTCTCTTGCTCATAGAAGCGCAGATTCTCTAGAAGAATAAACTGATTTTTTTCCAACTGAAGAAGCATCTGATCGACAGGCTTCTTCTCATAATCTCTGATGAAAATAAGCTCCTTCCCTAAAAGCTCTGCAAGTCTGATTCCAATCGGCTCTAGACTTAGCTTTTGTTTATCTTCTGCTGTTTTAGGTCTACCTAAGTGACTAGCCACGACAACTTTATTGGTTTTTTCAAGAAGATACTTCAAGGTTGGAAGAGCTTCTCTAATCCTCGTGTCATCTTGGATGACACCGTCTTTTAAGGGTACGTTCAAATCTAATCTCAAAAAAACTGATTTGCCTTGAACGGGTAGTTCGGTCAACTCACGGAATCGCATAGACACCTCTCTCAACATTGTAAGGAAATAAGAGTTTCTTTCAGCAGTTTATGCTGAGCCTTCATATTGGCCTGCTGTTCTCTATTTTGATGGACAACATCCGCAGGAGCACGGCTTACAAAAGACTCGTCACTCAATTTTTTATCGAGTTGCGCAAGAACTTTCGCTACGCGTGCAATTTCTTGTTCAAGTCGCTTTGTCTCTTGCTCTATGTCTAAAAAATCACCCACGGGGACATAGACAGCCCAGTTCTTGCCTGCTGAAACTAGTGATTGAGAAGGTCTTTCTACTGAGCTTCCTGAATAGAGATCCTTGACTCCGGCAAGTCTTTTTATCAGGCCCTGATTAGATTGCAGAAGAGAGCTGTATGCTGCATCACACAAAACGTAAACATCAACCCGCTCCTTCATCTGCACCTTCGCCTGCATCCTCAAAGACCGGACTGCCGAAACAATCTCCTTTATATAAGTCCACTGCGCAGCTTCGTCGACAAAATCAAGGTTCTTTTCGAAGTAAGGGTAATCTGCGACAACAAGGCTTTGTGGTCTCTTCAAGAGCGCATGTTTCGGCATCTCATGCCACAACTCCTCACACACAAAAGGCATGAAGGGAGCCAATAAACGTAGAGTTCCTTCAAAAACATAAACCAAAACAGACAACGAGGATTTTGCGAGCTCAGGGAGGGATGATAATTGAGAAAAGTCTTCTTTTGCTGCTTCGATGCCCCAGTCGCAAAAATTATGCCAGACAAAATGGTAGAGCAGCTCACAGGCCTCTTGAAATTGGTACGAGTTCAAAGAGTTGGTTACTGCTTTTGTCAAAGATTTAAATTCAAAGATAAGACCCCTGCTGGAAAGAGGCAGCGAATCTAGATCAAAAGCAGGGATTTCTCCATGAACAACCATCCCCTGCTCGTCTACTTTATCGAGCAAGAAGCGGGCAGCATTCCAAATCTTATTGACGAATCTTGTACCGTTATCAAAATCTTTAAGATCCATCCTCGCACGCCCACCCAGAGGAGCCAAACTCACTGTCGTAAATCGAGCAACATCTGCACCATGCTTATCAATAACGGAAAGGGGATCGATACCATTCCCTAGGGTCTTGGAGAACTTCTTCCCGTCTTTGTCACAAATGATCGTATTAAAATAAACATCACGAAACGGGAGCTTGCCCTTCGCAAAATGGGAAACCATAATCATCCTAGCCACCCACAGATAAATAATATCTGCACCTGTGACAAGGACCTGAGTTGGAAAAAAGGTTTGCAGATCTTGAGTATCTTGCGGCCAACCCAAGGGTCCGAGGGGCCAAAGCCAAGAAGAAAACCAGGTATCGAGAACATCCTCATCTTGAAAGATATCGACACTCTGACAGTGTGAACATTTGCTTGGATCTTCCAAACCAGTTGTAACCCCTTCACAAGATCTACAGAACCAGATAGGGATTCTGTGTCCCCACCATAGTTGCCGAGAAATACACCAATCCTGTACATTTTCCAGCCAGTGATAATAAGTTTTTTTCCATGAGTCAGGGAAAAACCGGAGCTCACCACTCCTTGCATAACCCAAAGCTGGTTGAGCTAAAGGTTGCATGCGAACAAACCACTGCTTAGAAATCCTAGGCTCTATGATCGACTTCGTTCGATCAGAGATAGGAACAGAGTGTCTGTAGGCCTGATTTTTATCAAAGAGACCCAGATCTTTAAGGCCATGGATAATGCTCTGTCGGGCTTGAACTCGATCCATCCCACAAAAAGGAGCGGGACAAACGGAATTGAGCTTCCCGTCTGGCTCCATCACATTGAGCAAAGCTAAGCCATGACGTTTTCCGAGTTCAAAATCTTTGGGATCGTGAGCCGGAGTGACCTTCACACAACCGGTTCCAAAATCCATCCTCACCTGCGGGTCAGCCAGAACTGGAATATAACGGTCGACAAAGGGAACTTTTACCAATTTTCCTATCCATTGCTGGTATCTCTCATCCTCGGGATTCACAACGAGAGCTCGATCTCCAAAGAGTGTCTCAGGACGAGTCGTAGCCACAGGAAGAAATTCACCTGTCAGCTCTGCCGTTCCATCAGACTTGAGCTCAATAAGAGGGTATCGGTAGTAGCACAGCGAACCATCCATCTCTTGATTCACCACTTCGTCATCAGACAGGGCCGTCTCAAGCTGTACATCCCAGTGCACCATTTTCTCACCACGGTACACGAGACCTTCTTCAAAAAGTTTCACAAAAATAGCTCGGACAGCTGCCGACATCTGCGGGTCCATCGTATACGTCAAACGACTCCAATCACAGGAAGAGCCCAGTCTTTTCAACTGGTCAACGATGATCCCACCGTTTTTTTCTTTCCACTCTTCGCACAATTTGAAGAAACGTTCTCGACCAAGGGACTTGCGAGACAGACCCTCTTTAGCAAGAGACTTCTCCACCATCATCTGTGTTGAGATCCCTGCATGATCAGTCCCAGGCAGCCACAGGCAGTTGTAGCCTTGCATACGTTTCCAACGAATCAAAATATCCTGGATGGTATTGTTAAGCCCATGCCCCATGTGCAAACGATCAGTTACGTTGGGGGGTGGGATCAAAATGCAAAAGCTTTCCTTCTGACTCTCGTTCTGAGCTTCAAAGAAAGACCCTTCCATCCAAAACTTCCACCACTTAGATTCGGAAGTCTTGTGGTCGTAATGTGAGTTTATTCTTACAGACATCTTCTCAATCGCTCCATACTTAGCAAGGAGGGGACCCAGAAGAAACTTCAACAAAAAGAAGGCTGCTGGTTCCCCTGAAATATAACCCCTAGAATTTGGAAATAATTTCCACGACAATATCAATAGCTTCATGAAAAACTTCTTCGGGGATATTTAGAGCTGGGGTCAAAGATAAAACCTCACCTTGCCGTCCCGAGGGGATCGCAATCACACCTCTTTTACGCAAGATACCCATAAGCTCGGCCCCTCTATGGGGACGGTCAAACTCAATCCCCCACATCAGACCTCTCCCACGAAGCTCTTTCACTCCTTTTAGCGGGATGAGTCTCCTCGAAAGACTTTCCATCTCGTAAGCTCCCCACACTCTTGCACGCTCACAAAGCTTCTCTTCTTCCATTCTTTGCAGCGTTTTCACCCCAAGCCAAGCGGCTAAAGGGTGCCCAAAGAAAGTGCCAGTGTGGATAGCTTCTCCACGACAAACTGGCCAGGCGTCCATAAACTCTTTCCGCCCCAGGCACGCTGACAAGGGCATCCCTCCGCCAAGACCCTTCCCAAGACAAATAAGATCACAGGGAGCATCTTCTGCGAGGGTCCAGCTTCCAGTTCGTCCCCAACCCGTCATAATTTCATCATAAATCAACAGCATGTTCTGTTTGTGACAGAACTGATATAAAAGTCGCAACCAACCCGTATCTAGGGGCCTAACACCAGCCCTACCCTGAATCGGCTCGATGATGACAGCAGCACCCTTCACCCCAGCTTCTTCCAAACTTCGAACCGCCTCTTCCAGCTGAGCCAAAGAAGCATGTCTAGGGATGACTCGAACCTTGTCTCGATGCAGCCAGCTCTCAAACGGTTGTCGAAAATCCTCTCGTCCAACCAAAGATAGCGCTCCGAAATCGAGCCCATGGTACGCATCCTCTAAAACCAGGAAGCCCGAACCTGCAGTGGCTAACATGGCTGTTTTCATAGCGTATTCGACAGCCTGAGAACCTGTACTCGCAAAAGCTGCACGTTCAAAAAACGGGGGCATCTTGGAGAGGAGACTCTCCATAAATTCAATTTTAGCGACAGTTGGGTACACATCCCCCATTCCCTGAATGAGAGCTGGAGGCCGCTCGCCCTCTCCCCACAAAATTTGGTGCCCTAAAACTAAAGAGCCAAAGCCAGCACAGAGGTCAATATAACGCCGTCCTTCAACATCCCAGAGAAAAGACCCCTCCCCTCGATCTAAAACCAGCTCTAATCCAGCTGATGGACGATATGTAGCATCGACACACTCCCGAGAGAGCAGTCTATCTAAAAACATTTGATTAGTGGTTGAGGACATTTAAAACTAAACTCCCTTTGTCTTCGGACCCCAGATATATTTATGCAGCTGCAGATTAAGTCTAGACTTCACACCGGATTCCAGCATCCAAGCTACTAGATCCTTTGGTGAAACCAGGCCCCAAGCTGGAGAAAAAAGAATGGAGCAAACATCATACAAGTTCTGATCTTGAATACAGGCCAAAGCCCAGTCAAAATCAGCTCGATCTGCAACTACAAATTTTATTTCATCTTGCTGTTTGAGATAGCTAAGATTATTCCAATCCATTTTCTCGTGCATCCCGCTCCCCGGGCATTTGATATCCATAATCAAATGGGCTTTTCGAGGAACTCCCCGGAGAGATTCACTTCCACTTGTTTCAATCAAAACTTCAAAGCCCTCTGCAAGAAGTAGGTCCACGAGTTCACAACTCGCTTTCTGAGCAAGGGGCTCCCCTCCTGTTAATTCGACCAAGGGGACTCCCAGAGCTTTGACTTGGGCCAGAATGTCCTCCAAGCTCAGATCCGAACCGCCTTTAAAGGCATACGCAGTGTCACACCAACGACAACGCAGAGGACATCCTGTTAGTCTGACGAAAGTACAAGGCCTCCCTGCCCAGGAAGACTCCCCTTGAACACTCTTATATATCTCCGTAACCCGCAGTATCCCCATCCCTCTTGTCACCCAACTCCCTGTCACCCCAAACTAGGTCAGTACAAACCGGAGCGTAGGCCCTTTCTCAATTTTAATTTTGTTTTCTTTAGGATAGTAAATTTCACCATCCAGGGTATAAGCCATGGCCCGACTAGACTCTGCCTCGATCTCGAGAGATTCACAAAAAAGATCCCGCTTCCACCTCTGCCTCATAGCTTCTGTTCCCAAAAGAAAAGGAAAGAGGAGGAGAGGAATTTTTTTGGCTTCGGCCGTAATGGCTGTGCTTTGAAATTTATCCCTCACGTTCCTCATTTTTGGGAAAAATGAGATCCCTAAAGGCAGCTTTTCTACAGAGCCACAGAAAAGGAAGGAGCTATCTAGCTGGAGACTCTCCTTCTGGTCAGGTTTTAGAATAAGTTTTTCTGATTTCATCAGCTTAAAATAAAACGGGTCTTGAGTAAGACAGCCTAGAATCAGTTTTCCGATGAGCAGAACCGCACCCAACTTATTAGACTTATTCCCATAATAGGCTTCCAAAAACCGAAGAGCCGAGCCAGAAGCAAACAGGAACCCAACACTATCCCCAATTTTCAGAGTCCCTAACTCAGCTGTTTTATAGAGACCTGTGGCATAGCTTTCAACCAATTGATACAAAAGCTGCTCAGGGCTCCCCTTGATCGCTAAATTATCGGCTAACATATTCATAGTCCCGCCACGCAAAATAGCGATCATGGGTAGCGGCCTCTCTCCATAAACCCTTAGAAAAGTTGAGATCGTCTGGCTAATCGTCCCATCTCCCCCATTGATAGCAAGGATCTCAACCCCCTTCTCACAAAACTCCTCTGCCACAATCGCCAACTCCTCCAAAGACTGCGTTGCCTTAAGTCGCCCTGTGGCTCCAGCTATGTAGCTGAGAAGCTCTTTCCTCTCCGGATTTCGCTTGTTTAATTTTGCAAAAGGGTTTGTTATGATGCCTATTCCTGCCATGCCAGGTCCTTATTTAATAAAGGTAAATACCAGTTTGAGCAGACTACCTGTCATAGTTAAGAAAACTTCCTTAGCAAAGCTTTCTCCTCTAGACCTTTATCTCAAGGAGATCGCCCGTTACCCGCTCCTCGAGCCCGAGGAAGAGTTTGCACTTGCGGAGCGCCATTTTGAAAAAAATGATATAGCAGCTGCTCACCGCCTCATCACCTCTAACCTCCGGCTAGTTGTCAAAATTGCCTACGATTTCCGAAGAGCGCAAGCTCATTTACTCGATCTCATCCAGGAGGGGAACTACGGCCTTATGCAGGCTGTTAAAAAATTTAACCCCTACAAAGGAGTGAAACTTTCTAGTTATGCTGCTTGGTGGATCCGAGCCTACATTCTTCGCTATCTGATGGACAGTAGAAGCCAGGTCAAAATAGCGACTACAGCTGCTCAGAGAAAATTGTTCTACAACCTCCAGAAAGAGACCGAACGTCTACTCTCCGAGTACGACCATGTAGACCCAAAAATGATCGCGAATCGCCTAGACGTACCTGAAAGAGATGTCATTGAGATGCAAAAACGCCTAGGTAGTCACGACATCTCTATAGATGCCCCTCTATCTCATGACCCAGATGGATCGAGTTCCTTTATCGATATTTTGGTCAACGACGAAGTTGAGTCGATAGAAGACCTCCTCGTTGACAGGCAAATCAAAGAGATCTTTTCTCAACATCTTGAGGAGTTTGAACTGACCTTGGTGGGCAGAGACTTAGATATTTTTAGAGAACGCATGCTGAGCGAAAAACAGCTCACTTTACAGGAAGTCGGAGATCGTTACGGTATCACAAGAGAGCGAGCTCGACAAATAGAAGCCCGAATCATTAAAAAGTTGAAGGATTTTGTTCAAAATAAGAAAATTCTAGATATCAAAATTTAACTTTCCCGAATCAAACCGAAGATTGGACTCATGGAAAACACAAAAGAATGGACAGAAAAACTTTCTCGAGCCATCGGTTTTTCCCCTATAAACCTTCAACAGCTCTGCGAAGACGGCTCCACTAGGAAGTACTCTCGGTTCAACACTCCAGAGGGCCCGAGCCGTCTCCTCATGCAAGTCCAGGGGAGAGAATCCTCCGCTCTGCAGGAGGGCGTCTATGAATGGCTCGTAATTTTACAAACCCTACAGAAATATAAAATCTATACCCCAACCGTCTATCAGCTGATCCCCTCAATCAGTTCTCTCGTCATCGAAGACTGTGGAGATGAGCTCCTGGAAACTAGAATCCGAGGCGTGCTCGACAATAAAAACAGTGATAAAAAAAACATTCTCTCTATCTATCGACCAGCCTTTCAAATGATTGGACGCTTCCTCTCGATAAAAAAAATTCCCTCTGAACTTTGGTGCACTCGCTCTTTCGACGAAGCAAAGCTACAGTATGAACTCAATTTTTTTGCTCAACATGCGCTTTCTTGCTGGGGTAAATCTTTCCTTTCCAAAGAAGAAAAAGATTGTTTTTTTGAAGAAACCAAAAAACTATGCTCCCATATAAGCCAAGTTCCAAAATATTTTGTTCATCGAGATTTCCATTCCAGAAATCTGATTTTTAACAATCATCATCTTTACGTCATCGATTTTCAGGATGCAAGACTAGGCCCAGCAGCCTACGACCTGGTATCCCTATGTTTCGATCCTTATGTAGATCTCACATCGACGGATCGATTTCATTTCTTTTCAGAAGCTCTTCAAATGCTGTCCGAAACAAACGGAAAAAACGTAAAAGATGAGATTCTCTCGTCATGGCAGGCTGTTTTTCTGCAGCGACAATTAAAAGCTATAGGCAGCTTTTTTTACTTGTCGAAGATTAAAAATCGCGATTATACCCCTGCCATCCAGCCAGCCTTGGGCTTGCTCCGGGATCTGATCACTCCTCACCCCGACTGGCCTTTTCTCTCTTCTGTATTTATCCAAAAACTAGATCAAGGCTATAAAGATGGTTTGACTCCTACACATTAAGAGGGTCCTCCCTATGGCACATCATCATCCCCAGTTAAAAGTCATGATCTTAGCCGCAGGTCTCGGCACCCGCTTACTCCCACTCACAAAAATTTTACCTAAACCTCTGATTCCCATCTTCGGTGTCCCTCTCCTGCATCTTCTTCTGCTGAAGGTGAAGAGCGCTGGTTTTAAATCGGTAGCGATTAATGTTCATCATCACATTGAAAAAATTCAAGCATCGCTAGACATTTTTCAATCTCAAATGGATTACTTTCTCTCAAGGGAAGAGCCTACACTGCTCGGCACGGCAGGGGCCTACCGGCCCATCCATAAGTGGAGAGAAGGGAAGGATCTTTTAGTCTTAAATGGGGACATCGTCTCCGATCTTAATCTAGAAGATCTGATTTCGGTGCATTTTGACAGGAATCCTGGACTAGCCACTCTCCTGCTCTGTGATCCACCGGCACCCGGAAAAACTCTGATCTGGTGCAAGGATCATAGAATCATCTCCATTGGTGAAAAACCCCAAGATCCGGAGGCAAAACCCTACAGCTTCTCCTGTGTCCAAATTCTTTCGGATGAACTCCTTGAACAGATCCAACCCAGCAAAGAAAAAGAGATCATCCCCATCTATCTCGATCTTTTACGAGCTAACAAACCCCTCAAAGCCAACATCCAAAAGATTAATTTTTGGCATGATATAGGATCTATCTCCAGCTTATTCAACTTTCATAAAAATTTGATGGATCACAAACAATCGAATGATTTACTGGGAACATTACATATTTTAGAAGCGTTGACTCTTCTGAAAAAGCATGCCCTCATAGTTGAAAGGGGAGAGGTAGCAGATCTCGATGAAGGTCAGGTGCTGGGACCAGCATTTATCCTTCTACCCTGCAAACTTAGTTCTGGATCACAGCTTGGCCCCTACACTATCCTGCAAGAGGAATCCCATTTCCTCGGAAAAAGCTCCGCCCAAAATTCGATGGTATTAAGCAAAAAAACATTTACCGAAGCGGTCCACATGGACCACCTCATCTGGCTCGATGAGATCTCTTGTAAATTTAAATAAAAAAGGGAGAGAAGAACTCCCCCCTTTTCCCTTAGTTTTGCAAAGCGTTCTTACATAGCTCTCCTTGTGGTGATGACAACAAAAACAACAGATTTTTATAAGCAAAATATGTGCCAACTCATCGTCGTAGGTGGATAAACATCCATTTTTCTGAAAAAACCTAGCCCCCAGCTAGCAGGAGACATCAGCGCCCAGTTCCGCTAAGATCGGGCTCTATGGAGCCAATTTCAGCTATTGTCATCACAAAAAATGAAGAAGCAAACATCGCCCGTTGCCTAAACTCTTTGCATTGGGTTGATGAAATCATCCTCGTGGATTCGGGCAGCACCGACGCGACCTTGGCTATCGCCAAACGCTTCGGCAAAGTTCAAATCGTCCAGCACCCCTGGGAGGGTTTCGCCCGAAACAAACAGATCGCCATCGAGAAAACCAAAAACAATTGGATACTCTGGGTGGATGCTGATGAAGAAGTCCCCCCGCAGCTCCAAGACGAGATTTCTAAACTCTCGCCTGACGCGAGTACGGGAGCTTTTGCTCTCCCTCGCCAAACTTTTTTCTTAGCTAAGCCTATCCGGCACTGTGGATGGTACCCAAACTACGTCACCAGACTCTTCCATAAAGAGAAAGCCCAGCTGAATGAAAAAATCCTGCACGAAGGCATTGAACTCGTGAGTGGTACAACTCTAAAGCTACAACAAGATCTGCATCACTACTCCTACCCAAGTCTGGAAAGCTTCTTCGGTAAAATGCTCGTTTATGGGCAAATGAACGCTCAAGAGCTCCAGAGAAAAGGTCGAACCTTCTCTGTTCTTTTCTTGGTTGGTAACCCCATTCTCAAATTTCTCAGACAGTATCTCTTCCAAAAGGGTTTCCTTGACGGAAAAGAAGGCTTGATTGTCTGTATGGGTAGCGCTTTCTCGACTTTCTTAAAATGGGCTTTTTTCTGGCAGATGCAGGAAAAAAAGTGAAGAAAAAAATCCTCATCAGTCGTACAGACAGCATCGGAGATGTCGTCCTTACTCTGCCTCTCGTAAAAGCCCTCAAAGACCTAGAGCCTCAGGCTGAAATCACCTTCCTTTGTCGTTCCTATACAAAATCGATTCTAGAAGCTGCAGGAATCAGCTCCCTCATTTGCCTCGAAGAGCTTGAGTCTCTGAGTTTTGCTGAACAAAAGAAAGTCATAGCTGATTTTCATTTTGACATCGCTATCCACGTCTTCCCGCGAAGATCTCTAGCCAAGCTGCTTGCAACCGCCAAAATTCCAGTCCGGATTGGGACCTCACACCGCTGGTACCATTGGCTTCACTGCAATCAACTGGTAGCCATGAGGAGACGACAGAGTCCTCATCACGAGGGACGCCTCAACCTTGAGCTCCTACGAGGACTTGATAAAAAAATCGATGCGAGTCAACTCGATCAAATCTGGACTCGGCTGAAGCAAGAAACATTCCTGTTGAGGAAAACTCGTTTCCGGGAGAAAAACTCCAGCAAGTACAAAGTCATTCTCCATCCCTATTCGCTCGGAAGTGCACGAGAATGGCCTGAAGCTCACTTTCTGCAATTGATCGAACTTTTACCAGCTCAAAGCTTTGAAATTTTTATAAGCGGAACGAAGGAAGACAAAAAGAGAGCCGGAAATTTTGATGCAAAATTACCTAGCCATGTACACAATGTGATGGGAACGATGACTCTGACGGAGTTTATAAATTTTATCCAACATTCCGATGCCCTTGTTGCCTGCAGCACAGGGCCTCTTCACATAGCAGCTGCCTCAGGTATCTGTGCAGTAGGTCTTTATCCTCCCCTAAAACCTATCGATCCAGATCGATGGGCCCCCATCGGAGATAACGCACATTTCATAGTAAAAAAAAGCACCTGCTCGGAGTGCTCCTTCCCACCCAGATGCCTCTGCATGGAAGGGATTTCACCCGAACAGGTAGCCCTTGTTCTTTCGAACAGTCTTTCGAACAGTCCCACTAAAAATCACACCTAAGAATCATACATAATATGAATTAAGATCGAAAATTTGTATTGAGTTCTCTCACTTTTAAGCGTTAACTTCTCTGGGAGTTTACACTTTAAAATCTGGACCCATTACCTTTTCGTCCATATATTCTTATTCCATTACACCGACTTTTTAGCCTGTTTCGTCAGAGTTTGTTTTTTTACGAAACTAGCTAGCTTAGACATTTTTTTCACACTGACTTCTTCGAATTCAGAGTTTAGAGATGGAACTTTAACAGAAACACCTTCTTCGATACTTGCTGAGTCATTAATATGTCCGTTACTTCTCCACAGAATTTTGGATAAACCAGCATCACCATAAACTTTCTGAGCTAATGTTTCGAAATTATCACCTTTCTTTGCTGTCACTGTTTTTGAAATGGCATCTTCATTTTTTTGAGCAAATGCTACCGTCTCTTGAGCCAGTTGGTAGTAAAGAACATCTCCAGGATAAATCAGATTTGGATTTGCTAGTGCAGAGAACTCTGCAATAACTCTCCATTTCTTCATATCGTTGTAGATCTTTTTGGCGATCTTGGAGAGAGTATCCCCAGGACGGACAACGTAGGACATCTTCGATCCCATTTCCGGCAATCCGGGACCAGCAGCTTCTCCAGACATACCAGCCACATAACCTGCATCGTCAGTAGCTACGTCTCCCTCCTCCTCCGTCACAGCCTGAACTGGGACAGCCGCGGGTGCCGCTTGAACGGGTGCCGCTTGAACAGGGGCTGCTAGCTGTGCTGAGACTTCCTTGTTTTGTGCAGGAATCTCTTGGGCGGCTAGCGCTTGCTGCCCCGATGGGGCTTGTTGCGCTATACCTCCCGCATTGCCTTCTCCACTCTCCGCCTGATCTGGAGGCTCTGCCTCATTCTCATCCCCTTCGGCAGAGTTTGCTAGCTCCTCTCCCGTTGTGGGTTGACTCGACGAGCACCCGTAAAAGCCTGCTCCACCTAAAAAGGTGAATAAGAGCAGGCCCACGGTGCTGACACCATGTCGCCACCTAAGTTTCATAGTCGCACTCCTTCCGTGTTGGTTTGCTAGGGACATCGGAAAAATAAAAAATCCCTTTAGCTATTACACAGGAAACTTATCTGCCTTCCAAGAGGCAATGATTTCCCAAGCCATTGAATACACAGGATTTACTGTGTAGATGCCTAGACTTTGAATAGACAGACTAGACATTCCCTGTATATTCAGAGACCAAAAAACGCTAGGTTACAGAGCTCAACCGCACTGGAATAAACATGGAACAAGCAAGCTTTAATCATCAGAGTGTTCTTCTTGAAGAGCTTGTCTCTTCTCTCAATTTAAAAGTGGGGGACACAGTTGTAGACTGCACAGCGGGTATGGGCGGACACTCTCAGAGGATACTGGACATTATTGGAGCCAAGGGGCAGCTAGTCTGTATCGATCAAGACCCATTCGCCACCTCCTTTCTTGAAAAAAAGTTCGAAACGAACGTAAGAGAGAAGCAAGTTTTTATCGTTCAAGATCGCTTCTCCCACTTAAAGAAAATCCTGGAGCAGCTCCCTCTCCAGGAGCAACCCGCAGCTATACTTGCCGATATAGGGATCTCCAGCCCCCAACTCGACAATGCCAACCGAGGTTTCTCCTTCAATCAGGAAGGCTTCCTGGACATGAGGATGGATCCCACAAACGAGGACACTCTGCCTGCCTATGCTTTGATAAAAGAATTAGAAGCTCAAGAGTTAACTAGGATCTTTAGGGTTTATGGAGAAGAAGAGCACGCTGGCTTGATCGCTTCTGCCATTGTTAAACAAAGGCAGAAGAGTGATATCAACAAAACAACAGAGCTAGCAGAGCTAGTGAGCCGCACCATCCCCTGGCGTCTTGGTACATCATCCCACCCCGCAACAAAAATTTTTCAAGCTTTAAGAATCTTCATC
>JAGNWK010000136.1 GCA_017985985.1 Oligoflexales bacterium | reverse complement strand
TAAACTGACGAGACTGCCCAAATTTTCCGGAAGAGAAGTCTGGCCAGAGTCTCCTAGCTCTTCGGGAAGATTCGCCTTTATACCAGGAACGCCCAATCTTTCACTCAAAACCCAAGTTGCAATGAGGCGCAAGGCTTTCTCCCAATTCTCGGATCGCTCCTCCAGCATCTCCCTATGACCCTTCATAATCTGATAAAGATGCTCAGTCTTCTGAAGTTTATAGAAAGTTTTTATGAACTCTTCCTTAAGCTTCTCAAAATCACTCTTATTATCTTTGTCTTCTTTGCGATTCTGGCTCGTCGTTATTTCAGCCTGGATTTTTCTGTTTTGAGCTTCTAGGTCTCGATTTTGTCGGCGTAGTTGCTGCACAGAAGTTTGCAACTCATCGACTTGCTTTCTTGTCTCTTGGGACTGACTCTTCTGGTGGGAGAGGGACTCCTGCCGCCATTCTTCTTGCTTTCTCTTCTTATCCGCCTGCATTTCAACCAGCTGTTCAGTCAGGGCTTCCGCTTCTTGTTTATAGTGGGAGATCTTATTATCGAAGGAGTCCCTCTCGAATCTAGACCTCTCTTCCAGCTCCTCTAATTTTTCTTCCGCTAACTCGCTTGCTTTCAGTATAGCGAGTTTCTCTTTTTCCCAAGATTGGAGCTCACTCGTCCTTTGCCGAAGCTCTTCCTTTAGGTAGCGATTACTTTCAAGCGCTCTATCTGCCTCCTCCTTCTTTGTTTTTACAAGATTCTGGGTTTTAAGCCAGTCACTGGCCAGCTCCTTGCTTTTTCTCCAGAACAAAAAAGCAGAAACCGCTAAAATGCCACAGCCTAGGCTAAGAACAAGGGAGAGCCACTCGCTTGCATGAGTTGAATTTGAACTCACTGTTTTTTTCCTTCACAAAAGAGACCAATTTGTCCATATTGATCTTGAATGAACCTTTGCTGCACAATCATTAACTCTTCGATAAACTCTTCGGGAAGTTTTTCCATATTTCATAGCCTTGTGGAAGGGAATTTTTTATGGCTGATCAATTTTTGTATCAAGGAGACACTCTCGTCTGCCAAAAACGAAGCGATGGATTTTTGGAGATTTGCCTAGATAACAAAAAAGCCTCCGTCAATAAATTTAATGTGGAGACTTTGGAAGATCTTGAAAAAGCAGTGGACAAAATTAAGTCCCTCGACTCAGGGTCACGCCCGAAAGGACTCCTCATCAGCAGTGCCAAAGAGGCCTTTGTTGTAGGAGCAGACATCACTGAATTTCTACCTTTCTTTAAACACCGCACAGCAGCCGAACTCGATGTTTGGATAAAAAAGACACAGCAACTTTATAACGCCATTGAAGATTTACCTTTCCCCACCGTCGCATTGATCCATGGAGTCTGTCTAGGAGGTGGATTTGAACTGGCCTTGGCCTGCTCTCATAGGGTAGCCAGCACAAAAGCGAACGTCGGCCTTCCAGAAACGAAGCTAGGTATCATACCAGGGTGGGGAGGTTGCGTACGCCTGCCTCGTCTCATCGGAGCAGATAATGCTCTCGAATGGATTGCCATGGGCTCCACTCAAAACGCTTCCGCAGCTCTGCGCATGGGAGCTGTCGATGCTGTTGTCGAAGCGTCCCAATTAAAAGAAGCCGGTAAAATGCTCGCTGAAGAAGCTCAAAAAGCAGGACCACTTTCTTTCCAAGCAAGACGGACAGAGAAGGTGTCTCCGCTCACGCTGAGATCAGCTATCGAAAAAGCTATGGTCTTTCAAACTGCTCGTGCTGTTATTTCGCAAAAAGCATTCCCGCACTACCCTGCCCCTCTAGAAGCTCTTCAGGTGATGGAGAAAACAGCTGATCTCCAGCGAGACCCAGCCCTCGACATCGAACGGGCAGCCTTCATTAAATTAACGAAAACATCCACAGCAGAAAGTCTGATCAGTTTATTCCTGTCAGACCAATTCAATAAAAAGCAGCTGAAGGGATTCGCAAGCAAGGCAAAAACGGTCAAAAAATCGGCTGTCCTTGGCGCTGGGATCATGGGTGGTGGCATAGCTTATCAGTCTGCCTCCAGGGGCGTTCCGATCCTTATGAAGGACATCCAGACGAAAGCTCTCACCCATGGCCTGGAAGAAGCCCACAAACTACTCGTTCGCTCTCTTGAGCAGAAAAAGATCGATGCTCCGACTATGGCTAAAATTGGCGCAGCCATAGTCCCTACTCTTTCTTATGGTGACTTTAAAGACGTAGACCTCGTCGTGGAAGCTGTCGTTGAAAGTCATCAGGTGAAAAAAACTGTCTTGGCAGAGGTCGAGCAGCAGCTCCGTCCTGATGCCGTTCTGACGAGCAACACGTCAACCCTGTCGATAGACTTGCTCTCACAAGGGCTCAAGAGACCTGAAAATTTCTGCGGGATGCACTTCTTCAACCCCGTGCATAAAATGCCTCTCGTCGAAGTCATCCGAGCTAAGCAAAGCAGTGATCAAACGATCGCCACTGTTGTCCAATACGCCTCCCAGCTGGGGAAGGTCCCTATCGTTGTTCGGGACTGCCCAGGCTTTCTCGTTAACAGAGTTCTTTTCCCTTATCTCTGGGCCTTCGAACGCGTTGTTGCAGAAGGTGTCGAGATGGAGCGTATTGACAAGATCATGGAACGCTACGGCTGGCCTATGGGACCAGCTTACCTCCTCGACGTGATCGGGATGGACACATCTCTTCATGCTCAGAGTATCATTGCAAAAGGTTATCCAGGCCGCCTGCTGCTTGACGGCCCATCTCTTCTCGAACTGATGGTAAAGGAAAATCGTCTTGGCCAAAAAAATGGCCGTGGATTTTATCTGTACACAGCAGACAAAAAGGGACGCCCCAAAAAAGAGAAAGATCCGGAAATCAAAAAGCTACTAGCCGGGTTTGTAAAACCAAACGACAAGGCTCAACAGATGAAAGATGAGGATATCATCATGCGCTTGATGACCCCTCTCATCAACGAGTGCGTCCTGTGCCTACAAGAAGAAATTGTTGGAAGCCCTATGGAACTCGATTTGGCACTCGTCAATGGCCTCGGGTTCCCCCCCTTCCTTGGTGGTGCTATGAAATTCCTCGACTCTTATGGTCTCAAGCGTTTTTGTGAGGAAGCTGATCAATTGAAGGAGAAGGGCCCCTACTATGAAGTCCCCGAACTGCTTCGTAAACACGCAGCTCAGGGGAAGAATTTCTACGCCTCCTAATTTCTAATATTCCGCACAAGATCACCTGACCACCATGTCATTCGGTTAAGGCAAGATACCCCTCGACGGAGCCTGCCCTGAGCGAAGTCGAATGGGCTCGGGGTGACGTTCTCCCGACTAGTTAAAGCCCCGTCACCTCGAGCGAAGTCGAGAGGTATCGAGTTAAATATAGAGCAGACGATTAAGGAATTCTGCCTAACCGAATGACATTGGCGGTCAGTTGAACTCTTATGAAGCATCGATCGGTCAAAAAACTTACACGTTGCAGAGAGCCCCACCCGTTGTTATTGTTTCAGAGCGCTGCACCTTCGTTCCACGTGGGGTTTGCTCATGCACAATTTAAAGAGTTCACTGAGAAGTCGACTTGTCAGCAAGACGTTCTTTTCTTCTGTTCTTCTTTTCTCCCTTACCCTTTTTAGCTGTCGTAATACTTTCCTTTTAAAACCTAAGATAGACAAAGAAACTTCACCTGCCCGTTTACAGCCAAAGGCATTGGCCTTGATCGATCAAAAGGATTTGAAGACTCTTAAAAAAGTTCATGTCCTACGTATCGATAGTAGTGACTTCCGCGTCCAAGCGCTCCGAATTGGAGAACAGCTCTTCCTGATGTCTAACACCCCCGTGGTTCAGTATGAAATCCCTCAAGATGCAGACTATGTGGAGATCCTTCGCTGCTCCAGTCGACGTGTCATCGATGGAGGTGAAGAAGTTTTAGAAAATGTCGAACTCGGGGGGGAGAGCTTAGAAAAGGAGTCTATGGTTTTCCAGCGTAACAACTTCTGGGAAACCGCCACAAAAGCAAAGGACTGTGAACTCGTCGCAGGATCGTATAGCGATAGTACATTTGCAGATGTTTCAGCTCCTTCTGGCGAGTACCTCTATTACCTCCGAGCCTGTGTCGATCGTTCGAGACTTGTAGGGGCAGAAGATATCAGCTCCCAGCACTGCAGTCGGCAGGTGACTCGGTCTGTTCTCCACAGACACAGCTCTACCCGGTTCGCTAGTGATCAGGCAACGCTCGGTCGTGCAGCATGCCGCCAATGGTGCCGCCGACGCCCTCGCCGCCTTGGTGCAGCCGTTGGCCGCGCCGCTGTTCGCCGAGCACCGTGCGGCGGGCCGGCAGCTGGTGATGGCCA
>JAGNWK010000006.1 GCA_017985985.1 Oligoflexales bacterium | reverse complement strand
TTTCTAGGTAAGAGGTCTTAGCTCATAGCATAGCAAGGAAGAGGGTTTGGGAGAAAAGCTAGCTCTGAACGATTGGGTGCGCAGCTGTTCCTCTCAAAAATTTTAGGGGAACCCTCTGCGAAGTTTCCCTTAACTCCTCCTTGCCACAAGCTAAACCCTTAAAAACCCAGGAGCAGACGAGATGATAAGAGCTAAGGTTTCTCCAATTCTCTTTGTGTTCTGGTGCTTCCTTTCGATCCAGTCTTCTGTTCATGCTGCTAGCGAGTCTCCTCCCCCTCCCCATGATACGACTCTAGCCCTGGCTGATGTGGTTCAAGCTATTGTGCACGGTCGTATGCTCTTTTTAGTTGTGTGCCACTACTTTAACCCAGCTGTTTTTGAGGAAGTTGATGAGCTGGGCTATACAGCAGCTCACTTTGCGTCCTATGCAGGTCAAACGGCTATTTTATATTGGTTCGAAGAGTTCTATCCTCATCTTCTTACCCAAGGGAACCACCATGGACACATTCCCGAGCAATTAGCGAAGTTAGGCTCAGCTACTGTCGCTTGGTTTGAGGCCTATCGGGTGAGGAGTACTCGTCTCAGTTTGAGTGGGTCATTTCAGGATGGACATTTTTTACTATAGCGAAAGAGAAGACGTGTCCATATTCCGATGGAGGGCCCCCTTATGGAGGAGCGCCTATCAGGTTTGGAATGTTGTTTTGATCGTTCTCCTTGATTTTCTTGGATATAAGCTGCTGTGAGTTTTGAGCAGCCATAATGGGTGGCTTTCGTCGAAATGCTCGTTAGCTGTTTTTTACATATCTAGTGTTGATTTTTTCCATAAATTTAAATTTCTGTTTAGATCTTGTTTCCATTCTGTTTACGGGAGGTTAATCATTAAAGAATTCACTAACACGAATTTTTGTCACTATATATCGGTAGAAACTCCTGGAAATCTGAGATTTGTCGATTGACGGCGGTGTTTTTTAGGGTATGCTCGAAGCAACTCAAGGAGAGCATAATGAGAAATCAGGACCAACAAGGGCGTGGAGAAAAGCGTAAGAGTTTACTCAGATTCCAACACCGCAAGGAGCCCGTATCTGAGTCCGAAGCCAAGGATGCGTACAGGCAATTGGCTGAAAAGTTAGAGGTAGAAAATGGACAAAAAAGTGCCTTTGTCCACTATCCAGTTCATTGGGTTTTGAGAAAACAAAAAAAAATTGAGGTACCGATAGCAGTGGAGATTTTATTATGAGTCTTCTTAAATCTGTACTTAGTGGTTTGTTCTTAGCGGCCATCTTGACTAGTTCTAGCTTTGCTTCTCACACGACTTGGGAGGGAGAGGTCTATGGTCACTGGGAGCAAACGCATTGGGGTCCTGTTCTTCGTCAATTTGCAGGACCTTTCTGCACAACTCTTCGAGAAAATGGCTGTCGACTACCTGGCCAGCTTGTAGGGACATATCAGGACACGGGTTATAGTTATTCCTTCAGCTCTAGAGAATACAATTGCGATATCTGCAATTTGAATCCGCCTCGAGATGGCGAATCTAGATTTGAACAGGAGCAAAGGTTAGCTCGGGAGGAGCAGGATATGCGTAATGATTTCGAAAGAGAGGAACGGCAAAGGCGAGCTCGGATTTATCATCAAGAAGAAAGCAGAGATTCTTTTGAAGCAAGGCAAACAGTTATATTGGCAGTCGCACTTATTGGACTTGTAGTTGCACTTGCCGTAGGTGTTCATCTCGTTAGGGGTGTGGATCATAACGGATTGGATGATTTTGACAGAAGCTACAATCAAGCCATTCTGCCTGGTTACTCACGAAATTTCTTTGGACACATATTGGACGGGGCAGGGCAATATGCTCTTTTGGCAAATCTGGCAGATATGAACCCATACCATCGAAGGGTTCCTGTCCAATAAGACGATAAGATGTTAGAGCATCAATAAAAAAGGGACTCCATTTGAGGCCCTTTTTTATTGATGCTTCTCTCTAAAGTGACTATTCTTTAACACCGGAGATCGCATTTTTTGAAGAAATTTATGTAGAGGGATACCGCTCTCTCTGCACACTGCGAGTTCCCTTGGCTCGGATCAACGTCATATCGGGAGTTGGGTGTCCCAATGCCGTACTCTCCAATCCTCTATGGAAGCTTTGAACTGTGGATGAGGTCTTTTATTTTTTTAAATAAATTATCGAAATTAACAGGTTTGGGTTCGAAATCGTCACACCCGCTAGCTATGATTTGTGCGCGACTATCTTCTTTGACGTGTGCAGTAAGGGCGATGATGGGTATTCGGCTCGTTTCCTTGTGCTCTTTTATTTTTTTTGTAGATTCAATCCCGTCCATAATGGGAAGGTTGATGTCCATGAGAATAAGATCAGGTAAATTTTGGGTAGCTTTTTCAAAACCCTCGAGTCCATCGAAAGCTTGGATGACGGTGTAGCCGTTTTTTTTGAGCCTTCTCACCACAATCTCTCTATTCATCTCATTGTCTTCCACAACGAGTATAAGATAAGATTTTTCCATATCAGGTCACCTTTAAGCGATAAAAAGATTAAGGTTGATCTATTTTTGTTGGTATCCATAGTGAGAATAGAGAACCTTTCCCCATTACGCTGCTGCAGGAAACATTGCCGCCAATAATTTCTGCAAATTTCTTTGATAAAACTAGACCAAGACCAGTTCCGCCATATTTTCTTGTTGTCGAAGAATCCACCTGAGAAAACGGTTTGAAGAGTTTGTTCATTTTATCTTCGGGTATCCCAATCCCCGTGTCTTGCACATTAAATTTTAGACCTGGGACCCCTTCTAGTTCATAGTCTTCGATAATAAGAGAAACTTTGCCATTTGTTGTAAACTTCGAGGCGTTGCTCAGAAAGTTAAATAAAATTTGAGTCGTTTTGGAAACGTCTGCTTGTATGATGTTTGTTTTGTTGTTTAAAATACATTCATATTTGTTGTTGTTTTTCGTGACGAGGTATCCGATGATCATATTTAAGTTTTCAATCAGGCCTGAGACGGATATTTTTTCCAAATAAATCTCAATTTTATTAGCCTCCATCTTAGAAAAATCAAGTATACCATTAATAATTTCGAGCAGATGCTTACCGGCTAAGGTTATTTTATGAGCGTCTTGACCAGACTGCCCGCCGTCTTCCTCGCGAATTAATTCACTGTAACCAATGATGGCGTTGAGAGGGGTTCTAAGCTCATGGCTCATGTTGGCCAAAAATTCAGTTTTCGCTTCATTGGCAGCTTCCGCAACCATTCTTGCATTGATGATCTCTTCTTCAGATTTTTTCCTCTGTGTGATGTCTTTTTCAAAAATAGTCACCCCTACTACATCCTCACCCGACACAATCGGGTTGAGAGATATTTCAAGATAAATAGTTTCATTACCAACTTGAATCTTTCTATCATGAGAAAATCTCTCTCCAGAGAGAGCTCTGAAAAGGTAGGCTTTCCATATCTTTGTTTCAATGCTTCCTATGCCATAAATCTCATCGATGTTCATTTCAATTTGAGGTTCACATGAAAAACTTGACTTGATTTTGTTTTTAAAAGAAGAATTGAACGATAAGATTTTAAAATCTTTGTCGATCGACCAGATAGAGTCATTGGTATTGTCTAAAAGAGCGACTAAATTAGCCTCGGTTTGCCTCCTTCTGGTGATCTGATCCCTTATAATATCAGCCAGCATAACGATGTTGTTTTCATTTAAGCTGCTGATGTCTTCATTGTGTTCCAATTGATTTAAAGCCAGAACAGACTCTTTTAATTTTCGCAAAATAATCTTTTGGTTTTCACTTTCTTGCGAGAGTTTTTCGTTGGCCGAAGTGAGTTCTTTTGAACTTAAATCCATCGACCTTTCAAGTAGGACTCTATCACTTTCATAATGACCATAGGTCGTGTTAACGGCATTTAAAAATGGTTCTATCAAATCACGTACTTTTTCAAAATCAGGGATGTGCTTTTCAATCTGCCTCAAAAGGAGTTTGTGAAAGCTGCTCGTTGACATGATCTAATAGTCTCCTGTTCAAAGCCTATTTTTCAGATAAAGTTGTGATGGTCATTGTCTGATTGTGGAGTTCACAGGAAGAGTTACCTACCAGTGGACTCAGTTCGCCGTAAGAGTAAAAACCAGTAATTTTGGTAGAGGCTCCGAGTATGGAGCGAACGCCTTCAATCTCTTCGTCGATTCTTGGTCCTAAAACCAGCTTTCTACCCACACAACTGATCAAGAGAGCAAGTTGTGGTGCTTTTTCTTCTTGCTTTAAAACAGACTGAGTGGCTGCGAGCGAAGCACCATCAATCAGTCGTTCGAAGTTTGCCTTCATAAGTTGAACCTGACCACCATTGGGAATATCCCCAGCAAAAGTCAGTGACTTCTTCTCTTCATCAACAGCAAGTATGGTTCGCACCAAGTTCCCTTTATTGCCTGGGAGATGAATAGAAAGGGGGAAGAGAAGGCCGCTGCCTGGTAAGCTTTTGGCTTGCTCACCCAGATAATTTTTATAAAGATCGAGAGCTGGCTGACCATCTAATTCATAGAGGATGTTGCCTTCGGAGCGTGTGACTTTTCGAATAGGGCCAAAGGGGTCCCATCCACCGACGGATCCGTGTCCAATGACGAGGTCTTTGCCATAAAAGCCAATGGCCACTACTTGATGTTCGGAAGGAGCTGCATCCACACCCACTAAAGTCTTTACAAAGCGAGAGCCGTCTCCTGCTAAGCCACCTGTGACGACCAAATTCTTATCTAAAACAGAATTGATACCCTGCAGAAGGGATGTTCCATTCACTTTCAGCCCATCAGAAAGGACAAGCACATAACATAGATCTTTGTCCTGGAGGTCTTTTCCTAGGTTCTTACCTACGGACTCACTGTCCTCTGAGTTTTTAATGGTGAGACTTGCGATTTTCACTTTTGTTTTACCGAGCTCTATGGCAGTTGCTGTAATGGTATCGTCATATACATTGTCTTTGAGGATTTCACCTGCAGTGGAAACAGAAATAATTTGAGACTTTTTATAGATATTGCGAATTTCATCGAATCTTTTTGCCTCTGCTAGTTGGTCTCGTCCGCCAAAGACCAGAACGAGTTGAGGGTTGGATACTTTCTGGTTACCTTCACTTAAGTCTTTCCAGCCACTTCCTGCTTTCCATTGCGATTGAAAAATTTTCATAAAAATCCTTTTTAAAATAAAGTTGTATAAAAAATCTGAACTAATTCAGATGATCTTTTGTGTATCTAACAACTGGCGCTAAAGATTCAATGAGATCGTCGAACAGTCCTTCAGCTGCCTGAATCTCAGCTTTTTTTAAATGATCTTCCATCCTTGAGGCAAAATCGATGGAAGGTGGATAACCTATGATAAGGAGCTCACCCCGGAAACTATGGACTAATTTCGCTGCGTTGGCTTCATTGCCAACTTTAATCGCTTCTTTTATAGCTTTTGTTTTTTCGTGATAAGAATTATGGAACAAAGTGCAGACCGTAATTAAAACATCTTCGTCTTCTCCAACCATGTCTAGGAAGTGTGCAGGATTAAATATGTCTATTTTGAAATCAATTTTTGTCATATTCTTACCCAATCAGTCATTTTTTTAAATTTTTTGATGCAATTAATCGTTCAACCCATTTGTTTAAAAGCGATGCTAACTTTATTTTTGACATAGGTTTTGAAATGTAATCATCCATACCAGCTTGGATGCATCTTTCAGCATCCCCTCGCATGGCATTCGCTGTTGTGGCGATGATGGGGATATGATTGGGCAGAGCAGGGTCTTTTCGGATAATCTCTGTCGCTTCATATCCATCCATTTCTGGCATTTGGCAGTCCATCAAGATCATGTCATAAGGGATTCGAGCTAAGGTCTGGATCACTTCCTTGCCATTACTGACGCAATCCACCATAAAGCCCATTGATTCTAGATTTTTTTGAGCTATCTTTTGATTGATGGCATTGTCTTCAGCGACTAGTATTTTAAAGTGCTTGGACTTTTCCTTATCGATAGCTATTTGATGAGATAAATCAACGGATTCAACATGCTCAACTTTTGGAAGAGTGATGGAAAAATAAAATTTTGAACCGATATTGGGCTCGCTCTCTACCTTGATTTCACCCCCCATGAGATGGACCAATTTATTGCTGATAACAAGCCCAAGTCCTGTCCCACCATACTGTCTGTAAATAGAAGAATCAGCCTGGGTAAAGGGTTGAAATATATTGTCCAATGATTTTTTTGACATGCCGATGCCTGTGTCCTGTACCTGGCATTCGAGGCGAACTTGTTTGCCGTCATCATGAATCTTAGAAAGTTTAAGTGTGATCTTACCATTCGATGTAAATTTTATAGAATTGCTGAGGAGATTCGTTACGATTTGCCTGATACGTCCAGGGTCACCTTTCACGAATAGCGGTATATTAGAGCCAATATCTTGGACAAGGTCGAGTTTCTTTGATTTTGCTGCATAAAGAAATGATTTGTGAAGATCTTGAAAGGTGCTCACAATATCAAAAGTTACGTCTTCAAACTCGAGCTTACCGGCTTCAACTTTGGAGAAGTCAAGGATATCATTGATAATAGATAGGAGAGAGTCAGCCGATATTTTAATGTTATTGGCAAACTCTGTTTGCTCGTCATCCAGTTTGGTAGAAAGTAAAAGACCAGCCATCCCCATGATGCTGTTGATGGGAGTCCTGATTTCATGACTCATATTGGCTAAAAATTCAGACTTTAATTTAGAAGCTTCGACTGCTGCTGACTCTCGGGCGAGTAGGCTAAGCTTCTCTGCTTCTTGACGATTTCTTTCTGTGATATCTTGAATAATTTCTACATAACCGCGGAATTCTTTTGAAGATGAAAAATCTGGTATATAAGTAACGCTTAAATCTTTTTTTCTGGAAAATTTATCTGTAGATGTGATCTTGAATTCAGTTCCGCGAGAGCTAGCAATTTGATCGACAAATGGTTTTGTTTGAGCAAAAAATTCAGCCCCGACTACATCGATAACTTTTGATCCTATGATCTCAAAATTAGCTTTGCCAAACCATTTTTCGTAAGCTAGGTTTACAAAAGAGTATCTGGAGTCTTTATCAATATAAGATACGAGCATGGGAAGAGCATTCGTGATTAGCCTCATCTGAACTTCATTGTCACCGAGAGCTTTCATGATGCTCTTTGTCCTATCCACTTCAACAGAAAGTCTTTTGTTGAGTTCTACGAGATCTTTTTCTTTTAGAAGAAAGTTTGATTTTAGATCGAGGTAAACTCTATTCTTGTCGTCGCTATCTGTTTTTTTATCTGTGACATCTTCCGAAATGCCAAGAAGATAGGCCTTTCCGTCGGTACCAAAGATGGGCATTTTCTTTGTGTGTAAGTATCTGATTCCATTTGATTTTGTAGAGATAGCTTCCCCTTCAATCTCCATAATTATATTCTTTTCAATGACGGCTCGATCTTTTTCGATAAAAGAGTCAGCTTCTTTTTTCGGAAAAAAGTCATGATCACTTTTCCCAATGAAAGAATCTCTCTTATAACCGGTGATTATTTCAAAGGCTTTATTTAAGTAAATAAACTTGAGAGAGTTTGCTTCTTTTATAAAAACCATGTCGGGAAGATTTTCTAAGATAGAGTCTAACAAGAACTCACTCAGACCGTCTTCTCGTTGCGTTTGATTCTTTTTATCGATTTCCATAATGGCATTCTTTGTAAGTCAGTGAAGTCTATGGTGCATAAATACATTTCTATGCATAAATATAAACTGCCGGCTATATCGGAAAATATTTGAGAATCTTGAATATATAAATTTATGTTTATACTTTGTTTTTTTTGACGAAAGTAAACCTGTGCTTTTAATAAAGGCTTGGATAAAAACTTATGTTTATTTCTTCTACAAAAATATTGATTGTTGATGATCTAGAGATGATGCGAGTCATCATCAAGAAAAATTTAAGTATGCTTGGATTCAATAATGTGTTTGAAGCACCTGATGGAACAGTGGCTTGGGAAATGATTATAGATGATTATCTAAATCATAATCCTTTTGAAATTGTTATCTCTGATCTCAATATGCCTAATATGCAGGGTCTTCAACTTTTAAGAAAGATTCGTGCCCATGATGGTCTGAAAAAAACGATATTTCTTATGGTAACAGCTGAGACTGAGATGAATCAAATTATAGAATCGGCTAAGGCTGGGATAAATTCCTACATTATCAAACCTTTTACAGTTCAAACGCTCAAAGAAAAACTGCAGCAGATCTATAAAGATCGTCTCACAATGCAAAAATAACAGACTTATATCAGGCGTGAGAGACCCGCTTGCCGAGCTTGGGTTCTGCAAGCGGGTCTTTTTCTTTAGATGGATACGATTATTCTTTTGCTAGAAACTTAGAGCTTTTTGTGTAGATTTT
This sequence comes from Oligoflexales bacterium, assembly GCA_017985985.1. GTDB lineage: Bacteria > Bdellovibrionota_B > Oligoflexia > Oligoflexales > Bog-1112 > JAGNWK01. Next base: position 50,094 of record JAGNWK010000006.1, on the reverse strand, counting down.
TTGGAATAGAGGTGCCGCTAGAGATCCTCCAGTCCCTTCTCCCTTCCCTTTTGCTTCGTGACCGTCTTCAATCACAATGAGTGCTAAAAAACGAGGGGCGTTAGCTGGAACATAACCTACAAAAAGAGCGAGACGTGAGGATTCGTTTGCTTCACTGGGTTCCGTCACCATAGTTCCTGTTTTTCCCGCTACATCGATACCTGGAATGGAAGCTTTCATTGCTGTTCCATGAGAGACTGCATCCACAAGCATACTCGTAACAGAGTCGGCGTTAGACTCAGAGATCACACTGGGACTTTGAGAAGGCCCGCGACCTTTATTGGCTAAAATCATATAGGACTTCATCAAACTCTGAAATGTCACTGGGACGTGGGTCCCCAGAGCCGTTCTTGCGAGTTGCACATCACTTGTCTCTTCACGCCAGTCCGTGTCAAAGCCAAACTGAGTTAACTTGCGTAGGAGTTTGGTGGCTCCAATGTCTTGGGCCAGTTTGATGATACAGACGTTGATAGATTGGGAGAGGGCCTCTCGGAGAGTGTGATCTGAAAAGTTCGGATCGTAATTATGAAATGTTTGATCCCCTATCCGGTATGGCCCCCGGCAGTCGTAGATCTGAGAGTCAGAGCTGACCCCTGCGTCAATCCCCGCGGCTGCAATAAATGGCTTTATGGTGGAAGCTGCAGGGAATACACGAGATCGCCAAGATTGCGATGGGTCCCTTGAGCCTGCTTCAGCAAAGGCAAGCCATTCGCCTGTCTTGGGGTCTGCGATAGCGACCGCTCCTGACTGAGCTTTATACTTGCGGACAGCAGATGTGATTTCCTCGTCGGCTATTCGCTGAACCTTAGGATTTACGGATGAAAGATCTAGGCTTTTACCGCTAGAAGGAGAGAGGGTTCCCTTTGCCGTATAGGCGGCATAGAGCGGAAGCGAGATCGTAAGGAGCGTGAGACTGAGGGAGCAGATCGCTCGTGAGGCATGCCTATTATATTTCGACAACATACAGATTCTCCTAGTGATGAATTGTTCTCTATTTTTTCCGTTGTGCCAAACCATACCGACCGTGCATGCAATTTCTCGGTGATCTGTCTTGGCATGTTCGGAAACCATCTGTGCCAGAGCAAACAGACAGTGGCCATAGTCATGTGCTGAGATCAGTCGGTGGCCAACCACTGTCTCATCACATGATAATTCCTGTAGTTCAGTGAGGATGCGACGATAGCGTGCAAATCCTGGATTCGCCCAAAAGAGCATATGTAGGCTCTCTATGGCGTAAGCCCAGAGGCAGTCGCCCTGACGGTGATGCTGACCTTCGTGAGCGATTGCCATTTTCATATCCGTGGCAGAGCTGAGGAGAGAGACTGGTAAAACAATATAAGAGCGAGTGAGAGAACTGGTAGAAAAAGGAATCAAGCAATGATCAGAGACCTGGATCGATAGGCGGCCATAAGATTTGTAGATAACGGAGGATTTTATGATCAATCGAATTTTTTTTAAATCCCGCAAAAGCTTATAAACTCGATAAAAACATCCTAGCAATAAGAGTGCGAAGAGAAGGTGCCAGTGCTGAAATGCAAGGCGCGTCGATTGTTGGAGGCGGGGGATAGCATCTTGAAGGGATGATTTATTTTCTAAGGTCTGATCTCTTGCTTCACCTGAAGAGTCAAGAGCCATAAAAGCTGGGCTTAGATGGGGATGGTCCCCCTGTATCAAGGGCGCTATGGCAGGAGCAACGAGGCAGCTGACAAGAGCTATGCGGACTAATTTTAGCTTAAGGGAGGGACTGCTCAAGAGGTGGCGTCCCCCTATGAACAAAGAGCTCACCGCGATCAAAGTATGACTCACTAAATAGGCTTCGAGAAAGGAGTTCAATCTTCGCCCCTTTCCTTTGCTAGTAGTTTTCCGAGAGCCCTTTCAATCGTCTGGATGTCTTGCTGACTTAATGTCTTAGCGTCGAGCAACCTTTGCACGAGGGCGACCGGTTCGCCGTCGAAGACGTGGGTCACCATATGTTCAACACAGGTCTTCTCATAACTCGACTTGCTTATGAGGGCAGAGAAGCTGTGAGCGTAGGACTCCTTCTGGCATTGCAGAAAGCCCTTTTGTTGGAGGATTTTCATCACGGTAGCAACGCTGGTGTAAGCTAATATTCTATCTTTGGGTAAATGGGCGATGACATCTTTAACAGTTGTCTGTCCTAGACTCCAGATGATCGTCATGAGTTCCAATTCAACGTCTGTCAGGAGTCGATCTTTAACGGGAGTCATTTGGTTTTTTTTATCCATTTTCAGCGTTTTCTTAACCATAGATATCCTATTTCTAAAACTATACTAAGTTTATAGTAGAGTCTACTATAAACTTAGTAGGTATAAAAAAAGCAAGGAGGGGTTTGGGGGAAACTTCGTAAAGGCTCCCCTAAACTCCCCTCCTTGCGGTGTGGGGATGTGAAGTCAAAGGTAACCGCGTCTCTCCTGATCTCTTTCGATGGCACGGAAGAGAGCTCCGAAGTTGCCTTCTCCGAAGGCGTGATGGTTTTTCCTTTGGATGAGTTCGATGAAAATCGGTCCTATCAAATTGCGGGTAAAAATCTGGAGGAGGTAGCCATCTTCATCTCCGTCCACCAGGATTTTAAGTCTTTGCAATTCTTTATGATCTTCACTCACATGAGGGACACGATCGAAGACGCTGTCATAGTACTCGTCATCAATGTCTAACATTTGGATCGAACTGCCATCTAAATGGTGTATGGACTTGACAATGTCGTGGGTGAGCAAGGCTATGTGCTGTACACCAGGGCCTTTGTATTCATCCAAGTACTCGTTGATCTGTGATTTCTTTTCCGTCCCTTCGTTTATCGGGATGCAAAAACTGCCACAGGGAGATTTGAGAGCGAAAGATGTCAGACCGGTTTTAATGCCCCGGATGTCGAAGTATCGGATTTCCGTGAAGCCAAAAATATCTTTATAGAATTTAGCCCAGGTATCCATCGTTCCCTTGTATACATTGTTCGTCAAATGATCGATGAGCTCAAAGCCCTTATTCTCCACACGGATGGGGTGTTTTGACAGCGTAAAACCCATGCGTTCATAGAGAGATTTATCTTTGTAAGCGTCGATGAAGTAAATGAGACTGTCACCAATCCCGTAGACAGCTGGGATCTTTTTCCCTTCGATCTTATAATCTCCTTCGGGTGCTGGTTTAGCTCCCCGATCGACGGCTTCTTTAAACGCTAGCTGTGCATCCTTCACCCTCCAGCCCATCGAAGAGACACATGGTCCATGGGCTTTCGAAAAGTTTGCAGCAAAAGACCTTGGATGCTGATTGATAAGAAAGTGGATCTGTCCCTGCTCGTAGAGCTTGACCTCTCCAACTCGTTCGAGTCTCATGGAGAATCCGAATTCCTGAAACATTTTTTCGAGAGAGGCTTGCTCCGAGCTGAATTCGATAAACTCGATGCCTTCGAGTCCGACAGGGTTGTGGATTTTCATCAGATGGCCTTCATGTTAAGAGGCGGTCGACATCCACTCGCTTTTCCTGTGGAAGAACCGCCAAAGTTTCAGAAGCTATAGAGTTTTATCGTCATGCTTTATGTCCAACTTGCCAGCTTTGCCAGTACTCTTTGATCTCTGTCTTTGCTGCTGAATTATCAATGAGCAAGGGGCGCTTTGTGTCGATCATGACAGCAATTTCATCTGTTCTTTGCAGATTTTTACTTTTTTCGACAGCCTGCGGATGGGGCCCATGGTGAATGCCTTGGGGGTGGAAGGTGATCATACCTTCTTTGATCCCAGCACGAGAGAAGAAGTCTCCACTGTGGTAAAAGAGAACTTCGTCATAGTCGATGTTCGAATGATAAAAAGGTACTTTTACAGCTTTAGGATCACCTGTTTCAAGGGCTCTTGGCAAAAAGGAGCAGATGACAAAGTTCTTTGCGATAAAGGTCGTGTGTGCCGATGGAGGGAGATGGTAGCGTTCACAGGTGATGGGTCGAATATCAGCCACATTGATCTGCCATGTGCAAAGAGTTCCTTTCCACCCGACGGTGTTGATGGGGGAGAACGGATAATACACCCTGGTTAGTTCCCCAGCCCGTTTGATGATGAGTTCATATTCACTCTGTGGACTGTCCCCCCGATCTTCTTTTGGGTGAGGTGTTTTTACAACAGCAGGGTCGAAAATGGCGTGTTGTCCAAGAGGACCTCGATCTGGGATACGGACTTCACTGAAGGACTCCACAATAAGAAGAAGGGTTTTTGAACGAGGTAGCCACTGCTGGACAGTCCCTCTTGGGATGACCAGGTAATCTCCCTTCTTGTATTCGAGAGGTCCAAAATCGCTGCGCAGTGTCCCCTCTCCCTCGTGCACAAAGCAAATGTCATCCCCATCAGCATTTCTAAAAAAAGAGCTCATGGGTTTATGGATTTCTGCAAATTGAATGCTGACATCGTCGTTATAAAGATAAGTGCTTCGACTTTGTGGGTAAGTCTCCGCTAGCTGTGGGGTCTTTCTTAGTTCGTAGGCTCTGGGACGGAGCTCTCCTTCGATACGGGTCCACCCAACAGGGGATTGAGATCGATAGAGATGGGCATAACGGCCGTAGAAACCATCACGCGCAAACTCCTCTTCGTACAAACCATCGGGCACGCCGACGTGGGCTTGTTCAGCAACTGGGCCTTTGACATGGGGAATCAGCATATTTCTGTACTCCATTTTTTGAGAACTTGCGCCATAGCGCTATAATAGGGGTAGGTCTTAGAGAGTCGGAAGATAAGAACGTAACTATTTTCTGATGAAAGGTTCAAAAATCAAAGACTTTTTTGAAAAAGGCTATGCGATTATTGAGGGTCTTTACAGCCCTGCTGAGATCGCCCTTATGGAGAGAAGCTTCAACTCTTTGCAGGAGAAAGCTCTTCTCTTGAAGTCGACTCGGGAAGTGGATAATTCGCTCTTCGTCGTCGACACAGGTCGAATTCATCGGATTGTCTGGTGCTGCGGAGCTGCTCCCGAGCTCGCTTCTTTTGCCACGGACAGAAGGATGACATCTATCGTGCAGGATATTTTAAAGAGCCCCGTCTTCGATCAGATTATCTGTCAGGCTCATTTTAAGTTGCCTGGAGATGAGGTGGCTTTTCCCTGGCATCAAGATTCAGAGCACAGAAGATATGGCTCTGCAGAATGGTCAGATGTCACAGGGACAGGTAGTTTTGTGCAAACTTTGACCGCTATTGATGAAGTAACTGAAGAAAATTCACCGCTTTTTCTTATCCCCGGCAGTCATAAAATGGGTCATTTGAGTTTGAATGTTGCGAATAACAAGGATCGTTTTGTCGACGAGAGTCAGATGATCCCCGCGCTCTTAAAGCCCGGTTCAACGATTTTCTTTCATCCCTATCTTATCCATGCCAGTTTTCCGAACCAGTCGGATAAGTCCCGGCGGGTCTTTATCAATGGCTACTCTTCCCCCGGTGCGAATCATCGTGTTTATCCTGGTTGTGGACTGGGTAAACGAATCAGTCTATTGTAATCCCAAAAGTTGCATGGGGAGTTTTTTGCGAGGGTCCGTTCCCTCCCCTCACACTCCACTCCCTGTTTTTTGCGGAGCTACTATTCGCGGAGCTACAATTTGCGGAGCTACAATTTGCGGAGCTACAATGGCTGATATACCAAGTTTCTGTCTTCACGAGTCAGAAAGACTTGTTTACAAGGCTTATGCAAGGCTCGCCTTGCCAAGGCATACTTCTTATCCCACTGCTCCGGTGTGGGAGAGTGATTTCTCGGGAGCTCTTCACGAGAAGCATCTTCTCCGTTTGTCTGAGCAAAAAAGACCGTGGTCCCTCTATATTCATATCCCCTTCTGTCGTCAGCTTTGTTACTACTGTGGTTGCAATAAGGAAATTGTGAGCGATGAAAGGCGCAGAGAGAAGGACCCGCTTCATGATTTTTTGCCTCTCCTCCACGCGGAGCTTCGCGCTAAAGCCTGCATACTTCGGGATAACCCTGTCATCCAAATCCATTTTGGCGGGGGTACGCCTACATTCCTGAGCTCAGCTTCTCTACGTGATCTCATGGGTCTTATACGCAGCCTGTTTTCTATAGCTCCGGACGCGGAGGTGGCGATGGAAATAGACCCGCGGGTGACTTCAGACGAGCAGCTGGATACGCTATGGGAGCTTGGTTTCAATCGCCTCAGTCTGGGGGTGCAAGACTTCGATGAAAAAGTACAACGAGCTGTCAACCGGCTTCAACCCTTTGAGTTGGTTGCGCAAAAGTTGAGTTATGCAAGAAGTGTAGGTTTTTGCTTCATAAACTTTGACCTTATTTACGGACTGCCTTTCCAAAGTGTACAAGGCATGGCCGTTACTCTCGAAAAAGTCCTGACCCTGGCCCCTGAACGGATAGCCTACTATCGGATGGCTATGATCCCAGATCTTCTGAAGTGGCAGAGGGCTTTCCGTAAGGAAGATCTTCCGGGCGAGGATTCAACTTTGGAGATGATGCTCCTTGCCGCTGAAGTCTTTCAGAAGGCTGGGTATGCCTTTATTGGCCTAGATCACTTTGCGAAGAAAACAGATCCGCTGAATCTTGCTTATGAGTCTGGGACTCTGCGTAGAAACTTCCAGGGGATGACCACACAAAGCGGTCTCGATATCGTTGGATTTGGCCCCTCATCCGTCAGTCAGTTTGAGGGCGCTTACGTGCAGAATCTTGTCGATCGGAGGGCTTGGGAACGATCGATGAGTGAGTTCCTAAATTCTGGTGCTGACCTCTTGTCTCTTCCCCTCGAAAAAGGGGTCGAGTTGAATCAGGAGGATAGGCGAAGGCAGCGACTGATTGAAAGATTGTATGGCTACGGGCAGATTGATACCCAGCTCTGGTTGGAGGAAACAGGTCTCGACTTTGATCTGCACTTTGCTAAGGAAAAGATCTACCTAGAGAAATTGATAGATGAAGGGATACTAGAGCCTGCGTCGGAAGGGACCTATCATCTGAGCCCTGTGCTGGGTCGTTTACTCGTTCGCGTTGTTGCGGCGGTTTTTGATGCCTATGTAGACAAGGGTAGCTTGTGGCCAGAGTTTCAAAACTCCGCGGAACCAGATCTTCTTCTAGGGAAGACAAAGAAGAGGCGACTATTTTCACAAGTTGGCTAGAAACCACACCACAAGTTGTATAGCCGCGTTGTTTTTCGTTGCTGTGTAGCCAGTAAACTGGGGGCTGCTCACTCTTCAATTAAAACTTCAGGGGGAACCCGCTGTGTAGTTTCCCCCTGCCCCCCTCCTTGCCACATCGTAGAAGGAAGTTAGCTGTCGAGATCTTGGTTGACAGTACCGAGCCAGTACTTCCAACCCTGCCATCCTTTAAGCCTGTAGATACCATCTGGATGCGCAGGTATGTCTTCTGGTTTATGAGGTTTTTCTGCGAGCTCTCCCTTCACATAAAGGCGCCATTCTTTCCTTGTTTTAAAATTCAAAGATCTGGCAAAATTATGTGCTTCTGAGAAGCAAAGATATTTTTTTGGTTTGATCATTTCTGGATTCAGTTCAGGGGTCGACTGAGGCCTAGGTGTAGATGCAACGGCATCCTTCATCGATAAATCACTCATTTTAGTAATCCTTTCAAGTCCTTTCAGATAAGCTTCACTTTGCTCCCAAGGGAGTGAAGTTTCAGCCACAACCTATAGCAGGTGTCGCCGGTCTTCGCAAGACAATAGGTGTTGCGTATATGAGCTCGGAATTGGTTGTTTCTTTTCCAGAAATTTGCTGTTTACTTCGACTCCGCGCAGGCTGGAGCTTTGCAATTGTCAGCTGAATTAGCTCCACAGCTGGGCTGGACTGGACTTGTTTTTTCCTCGGCGCGATCAGATCTGTCGGGGCTTTTCTCTTGGGTTTTGAAGTCTGTGGTGTACCACCCCCCTCCCTTAAGAACAAAGTTGCTGCGGCTGAGTAATTTTTCTACAGGACCCTTCAAACATTTTGGGCAGCTTTCTGGGTTAGGATCAGACATCTTCATCATCTCTTCGTAGGTTATCCCACAGTGCTTGCATTTGAATTCATAGATAGGCATATAATATCACCCTGTAAGTTCATAAATTCGTAAGTTACTCAAAAAGTGGGGGAGGATTTTAAAGAGGCAACGCTTTCGAAAAAGCAGAAAAGGCATCTTCTTTTTGCTGTCAGCCCCACTCTCTTCTCAGAAGTCCCCCTATTTTGAGAACTAACGTAGGCCTGTTCCTTTATAATGCCGAAACGGAAGAAGTAAAAGACTTAGAAAGAAAGAGCATGGATTATATACCACTTGAGAAGCCCCTAGCAGATCTGGAAATAAGGGTAGAAGAGCTTCGGAGGATGGAGCAGACCCAGGCCCTCGATTGCAGTCAAGAAATCAAAAGTATAGAACGAAAGATTTCTGAGCTGATAACGAAGACGTTTTCGAGTTTGAGCCCTTACGATACGGTTCAGCTCTCGCGGCATCCAAGACGGCCCAATACAAAAGAGTTGATCGAGCTGATGGGGGCATCCTTTACGGAACTCCATGGTGATAGGAATTTTTATGATGACCAGGCTATCGTAGGTGGTTTAGCGACACTAGACGGTCATTCACTAGTGATTATCGGACATCAGAAGGGTCGAGGAACAAAGGAAAACATACTTAGAAATTTTGGAATGCCAAAACCGGAAGGCTATAGAAAAGCCCTGCGCCTTATGTCCTTAGCAGAAAGATTTCAACTTCCTATCCTTACCCTGATCGATACCCCTGGTGCTTACCCTGGAATTGGGGCGGAGGAAAGGGGTCAGTCGGAGGCTATAGGTAAGAATATTTTGGTGATGTGTCGTCTGCGAGTTCCCATTATCACAATTGTCATAGGTGAAGGGGGGAGCGGCGGAGCTCTAGCCCTCGGGGTTGCCAACCGGATACACATGATGGAGCATGCCGTGTACTCAGTGATTTCTCCGGAAGGCTGCGCCTCGATTCTGCTCAAGGATGCTCGGAAAGCTGATGAGATGGCAAGTGCTTTAAAACTAACAGCCTCATCTGCTCTGAGGCTGAACTTAATTGACAGTGTCATTCCAGAGCCTTTGGGAGGAGCTCACCGAGACCCTGAGCAAATGGGAAAACGACTGAGGATTCTTATAGGGAAGGAGCTGGAGGAACTCTCTCATTTGAGTGGGGAAGAGTTAAGTCGGACAAGAGTTGAGAAGTTTATGGGTATGGGGCTTATAGAGGAGTGACGCATGACAGAACATAAAAAGTGGATCATAGCTGTGGATGGCCCCGCAGGCTCTGGGAAATCAACAGTGTGCAAGGCTTTGTCTCACCACTTGGGCTGGATCTATCTGAATACGGGCTTACTCTACCGAGCTCTTGCTTACGCTGCCTTGCAAGTTGGGCTTGATATGAAAAATGAATCAGCGTTGACGCACTTTACAAGCCAGTTTCATAAGAGTTTCTACTGGGATATCGCAGAGGGAAAACTTTTCTATGAGGGCGAGGACATCAACTCTCATTTGAATTCAGAGGTCATGGGGCAGCACGCTAGTTTTGTGGGTAAAAACGCTAAGGTTAGGGAGCTTCTGCTGCCCATCCAGAGGGAGCTGGCCTCATCGGCGCAAGGGTCAGTGATCCTTGATGGCCGAGATATTGGCACGGTCGTCTTTCCTCAAGCCGAGTGGAAGTTTTTTATAACGGCTTCTCTCGAAGAGAGAGCAAGCAGACGTCGGGAGCAACTGTTGGCACGAGGCGGACTTGTACCCAGTCTTGAGGACCTTATGCAGGAGATTTCTTCTCGGGATGAGCAGGATAAAAATCGATCAGCAGCCCCTCTCCTTCAAGCCAAAGACGCGATCACTATCGATAGCACAGGTAAAACATTGGATGAAACTCTGGCAGAGATTTTAGCTGTGCTCAGTCTCTAGTGGCTGATTTAGCTTAGGAGAACAGCTCAACTGCTTAATGAGATCAATTTGAAGATCTTTTTGAATAAGATCGGCTAGGAACGGCCTGTTCCAAAACTCGCGGTGAGGGACACTCAGGTCTTGGTCTGTGTTGCCATTATAGAAGAGTGGGGGGCAAGTCAGGAAAGGGTGTTCCTCCCTATGCAGGCAGACAAAAAGGATGTCTATGTCGATTTGTCTGGGCAGGCCCTTGGCCATCCTGCTGTGACCGATCTCGTCCTCGACCACACTCAGTTTTTTATAGAGATCTTCCGGGGCCAAGTCACTGAGACCTTCTACTACAGAATTTAAGAAGTCAGCACCGGGACTATGTTCCGAGTCACGCAGTTTAAGAGCTTTTGTCCAGATTCGTTTGGAAGATTTTCGAATTTTGAAGAAGCTGCAAATTTTAAGCACAGCTGTGTCAAAATGAGCATGGCAGTCTCCAAGGTTAGATCCGAAGGAGAGGATGTATCTATATGTGGGAGACTCTTGTTTCATCGTCAGGCCCATGCAAGGGTCATTGTGCCAGGGAGGGGGCCTGGATAGCCCAAAGCCTCTCTCTTTACTATAGCACTGAATACGTTTTTTCCTTGTTCTTGTCTATTTATGTATCTCTGCTTTGCCCGGTGTCAGTTCTCGCTGTAGGGCTTCGAGATAAGTTTGGTAAGGACCGTATGTGCAAGAGGGGGGGTGAGGGCTGATTTCTGGGACGGGACTTACGAGTGCAAACCCGTTGGGGATATAGTCTGGGTCATAATACGGATTTAACTCAGGTGCTTCCTGACTGGCAGCTTGATCCTCTGGGTTTGTTGTTTTGAGTTCAGCTAAGATCTGTTTCACCGCATTCTCTCCTTCAGCGATGAGTTCTGTAAGTTTCTGCTCCAGTTTTGAAAAAAGTTTGTCTTGGTCTTCTGATGAACAGTTGGTCCCTGCTTTAATGAGAGGGATCTTTGATAAAAAGTCCAGCCTTGAGACCTCCAGATTTTTGATCTTAGCTTGGAGCTTGAGCAGGACTTCGTCCTTTTCTTGATGGGGACTGCTACTTTCTTGATGCCAAGAACTTGTGGTCGTGGGGCCACAGGGATGTTCAGTGCTGGTCGAGTTTATTTCTAAGAGACAGGGCTTCAGTTGTATCTTGTACCCACCCTCTCGGAGGGGGCCGACAAAAAAGGCTGACTGACTTGTTTTTCCTTGTGCACAAGGTTTGTTGTTTTCTCCACAGAGCGTCCATTCTACAAAATCAACCCGGCCTTGGGAGTGGAAGCTTATTTGCTTGAAAGCCTGTTTGAGTGTAGACGTTGTCCCTATCGTGACACGGATGATAGCGATTCTACTGGGGTCTGTGTTTTGATCAGACTTGTTCCTTTCTTCCTCGTCTAGTGGTTTTGCCTTATCAAGATCCCCACTCTCCTCTCCGTCATCAGCGTAGAGTGGGGTGTCAAAGAATTTATGAGCTTGATCATCAGTTATTTTTTTTTTGGGGCTAGCACAAGTGATAGAAAGGCATAAACTGAGAATGAAAGCGAGAACTCTCGAATTCACTTCGTACAGCCCTCTCTTTGCAAGAGAGCGGTGAAATCTGCATTCAATCTAGCTTCGCGGTCTACCCATTCGATCCCGCTACTATTAACAGGTTCATTGGAACGATTGACAGAAAAGGAGTGGTTTAATTCATTGTTTGTATAAAGCACATTTCCATTCACTTTAATCTGTAAACCTTTGAGGAGATATCGTCCTGTCTCATTGATAATTTGGGTGAGAGCACAGTCTTGAGAGACAGCCTTAGCCTGAACCCCCGCTTTGCTGCAGGGGTCGATCTTTTTAAAAGACGCAGAGCCCTTCTGGATCTTGATTTGGTCGATTTCACCTATCTTGATAGTTGGTTTTGTTGGGTCAATCACGGGACTAAAATGTCGGCTGGCACCAAAGAGTGGATTTTTCGACTCATCGTTTGTGTAGGAAACACTCTTTTCATTTTTGGCATCATTGAAGGTAATCGTATAGACGCTGGCGAGTTCGCTTGTTTTAGGAAGATTAGAGGAGCCCTGGTATAGAGGAGACACATTTAGATCAGCCATTCTTTCACCGGTGATAATGATTTCTACAGCATTAACGGCTATATCAGCCATGCAGCCTGCACTGGAGGCAGAAAGAAGTTCAAGTTTGAGCTTTCCACGTCGGTCAAACTCCCTGTCATTATTTTTCTGCAACTCAGAACTGTCTTTGACAAGGGCAAGAAACTCGTCATAACGAGTGTCGCCTGGATTGGTGTCTTGAAGACTGAGTTTAGTGTTCCTGCTTTGGCTACTGTCCTGCGTTTGGACATTGCCACAGCCACTGAGGAGGGAGAGAAGAGAGACAGAGAAAAGAAATCGATTATGAAAAGTCATGGCATTTTCCCTCATTCTTTCTGTGTCTGGCGGGAGCTTGTTTTTGGGTAGTGGCAATAATCTTTCGCTTCTCGACTTTTTGGATTGCTGCTGATGTTCTTTGTTATTTCGGCCAATTGCGTTGGGGTCATGTAGCAATTGTCTCCCTTCCCTATCGTTAAGATGGGTTCTGGTGGAACATTGAGTTCCGTTTTGATCTTAGGATCATAGTTGAGATCCAACCATCCATCCTTTTGCTTACTGGACTGAGCAATGGGTACCCCTCCCACGAGAAGACGGAACTTTATTTTCTTAACGAGATCTTGGGGGTTTGTGATTTCTGTAAGTTCTCTGATATAAGCATTCACAATCTGTGAGTTCTGCTTTACAGACATAAGGCTGATCGATTTAATTTCTCTAAAACGGGGAGGTTTGATATCGGTCTGTCCATCCTTTCTTGCGATTTGTATGGTACTTGTTCCTGTGGAGAATTCATCACTGTAATACTGCTCATCAATTTTGAGACGAAAGTTGAAGGGAGTAGCGTTTTGGAGTTCAACTTGGATTTCTGCAGGGGCTTCCGTAGCATCAGCTGTATTTTGGCATTCTAAGTCTGTGGCTTGACTGACGGAGCTTATAAAATGCATGGCTGGACACTGTTTTTTAATTCTAGGAAACTCTTCACATAAACGTTTATTGAGGGCGAGAGTCCTCAGATAATCCTCTAGCTTCTGTGCACAGAGTTGTCTGAGTTTTATAAGTTCTGGTTCGAAGACTGAGGCAGGTACTTTGAGTAGCTCAGATCGAGATAACGTATAGAGGTCGCTCTTGCTTTCTCCTGCTCCACTGGAAGTCGCAGACGTGCCTGCTGGAACATCTGCATCTGCATCTGCACCCGCGATCCGCTGGCCTGTAGGAAGGAGTGCATCACTTTCACTGGCTGAGGGGCTCTTATTTTCAGCGTAAAGTGTAGGGTTTGTACTGCTCTCAATGCTCGTTGTTCCCAAAACACCTAGATTTTGATTACCAGGAGTAGAGCTTTGAGGAGGGGCATCTTTATTTGATCGTTTTAAATTACAGGCTATGGGGAGCAGCAATAGCAGAGGTAGAAAGTATCGAGGGAGAGAAAGGCCTGATCTATAACTAAACATGACACATCTCCTGATATCTACGTATACAGTCGGCTAGGTTCGAGCGACTTATCGGTAAATCTCTTTTGGAACTTAAATATTCAATAACAAACCATAACCAATCAAGTTGAACCCTAACTTCTTGTTGTTTTCAAAAGGCTGCCTTTATTTGACTTACCATAACCAGGTCGTTTGTTTATTTTTGAGAATATGGCAACCAATCTAAATTGCCCTCGCTTCTTGCTCACTCGTTCCACTCGTGAGCTGGCTCGGACAGGGAATCTTGCTTTGATCAAATGGTTCCTACTTTGTTTGCTTAAGAATCATAACAAATGTGTAGGTGTACTTCACAAGCAGCAGAGAGGTGATAACAAGAAAAAAAAGCGATATACAAAAGAGATTCCGATCGAGACCATGCGTATTGATAATCTGATTTGATACTTTCACAAACTGGATGGGGACAACCGAAAAAAGTCCACAAATAATAATAAGAAGACCGAGATCACTTGCTTTTTGATCAAGCTTACTATTCATAAGAGTGTGATGTTGGGGATACACTCCAAAAATTTCAAGCAGAGCAGCACTTTTTTCAAGAACTACGCCATAACTTAAAAGAATCACACTTACTGTATCAAAGGCACTACTGATGAGAGCTAAGTTTTTCTCATCAAAGTTCCAGATCAGAGGAAAGACTTCCACCATGACCGCGCCAAAGATATATAGAAAAACGAGATTAAAAAATAGGAAAAAAGCGAACCTTAATAGGTACACCATGTTGCTCCTTATATTGCCAGAAGGCTGCTAAAAAATTGAACTTATGGACAGACAATATCTGCACAGTTTATCCTAAGCTATCTTCCTTGGAAGTGAACTGCATAGACGTAAGTATTTTATTATTTTTTCAAAATGTGTTCCAAAATGCAAACGCTCCGGAATATTGTCTTCTTTTTTAAGTCCGATCTTGCTATAGCAAAAGACAGCTCTGCAATGTGCGGGCTGTCTTTTTTTTAGGAGTTGATCATGAATAAAGTCATAAAGATTTCTGTTCTTTCTTTAGTCCTTCTTTTAGTGGGCACTTTACAAGCAAAAGAACAGGCAAAAGAACAAATAAAGCCAGATGTCCACACAGATGTCCACAGGTCTGTCCATAAATCAGAATCCGTTGAGACCATTAATATCAACGCCAATATGGATGGTGAAAAAATAAGCAAAGAGACCCATTCCTTCTGCTCTACAGATCAGAAGACAGCCAAAGAAGAGTGTGCTAAGTGGCTGTCTGAGCAAAAGAAAGCTTTAAAAAATCGTCTCTTGACCTCTCACTGCTCGAGCCCAAAATTTCTTTATGGCAAGGAGCAGGATGGGTGCATGGCCTATTTGAGTACTGGCGAGATTTCATTTCTCTTGAACAAGAAGTGACTCTCATTTGTCATGCTAAAATAGAAAGAGTGGCTATCGCAAGGATCCATTGGACAAAAATGGAGGTTTTTAGTGAGAAGTCGTACTCTCTTAAACAGCGTGCTTGTTCTATCCTCTTTTCATCTTTCTTTTTCTCAAGCCCCAACAGGCCAGCTTGAACAAAGCACTCCTCAAACAGGGGGAGATAAAATTCTTATTTCCATCGACAGCCCTTCACTCGCTCATTTCTCTAAGATGAAATCCAGCATGAGTCTTGAAACCCTCCATGAGCAGAATGGTCTCAGTCTTGTGAAGATGCCCCTGTCCCAGCTGGAAGAGCTTTCTCAGCAAATGCATTTGTCATCCAGACGATGTGCAGGTTTCTTTGCTGAAGATAGTTTAGAGTCTTTCAAAGCACAGTTAGAAGATCCAGAGATTGTAGAGGGATTTGATTACAGAGTTAAGGATCTGCCGCTCGTTCGGGAAAAAATTAAAAACGTAGATGAGGAAAAAATACGGGCTGTGATAGCCAAACTCTCTTCCTTTCAAAATCGCTATTGCAGATCTAGGTTCGGTGTTGAATCTCAGACTTGGGTCTACAACACATGGAGAGACATGCTAGCGGGTCAAGACTATGCTCAAATTGAACTATTCCCCCACCGAAATTTCATTCAACCTTCTGTTATTCTTACAGTAAAAGGAAGTAAGAAGCCTGATGACATCATCGTGATAGGTGCCCACGGCGACTCTATTGTTGGTTTTAGTCCCCGTGAAGATGTCGAATCGCCTGGAGCTGATGATAATGCTTCTGGTGTAGCTACCGTTACAGAAATCATCCGAGTTATGATGTCTGAAGGCTTTAGACCAGAAAGAACGATCAAGTTTATGTCTTACGCGGCAGAAGAGATCGGCCTTATGGGTTCGCGTGAGATTGCCGACTCTTTCCGAGCTAAAAAGTTGAATGTCATGGGTGTTATACAGCTCGATATGACAAACTTCCGAGGAAGTCCTTTCGACATAGTATTGATGACAGACTACACCGATAGATCTCAAAATGAATTCCTGCAATCTTTAGCTAGGACCTATCTGCCTGAGATACAAATGTCAACGGATGTGTGTGGCTACGCCTGTTCAGATCACGCTTCTTGGACTCGAAATGGATATAGAGCCTCTGTTCCTTTTGAGTCGAAGATGGATGCATCCAATCCCCATATTCACACCAGAGAGGATACCCTTTCTGTCTCAGAAAATAGAGCTAGACATGCTATCAATTTTGCTAAGTTGGCTCTTGCTTTTGGCTTAGAGTTAAGTGTGGAGTGATTCATTCACCTTTTCTAAAGGAGCTCCCTTTAGGCTCTGTGGAGTTTGAGGTCCATGATCAGATTAAAACAGATAGTGTGTTTTCTGGGTCTTCTGTTTCCTCTCGTTTTTCTTGAGTCCTGTGTCAATCACGGGCGGAAAAAATTTCGCCGGGCTCACAGTCTTGCTCTTGAGACCAACCCTAACGTACAAGCACTTCCTCCCCCTGAGTCACAGCAGGCTTTGGGATCATCTCTCCCCAGTCTTAGTTCGGCCCCCTGGGCCTTTCCTGCTTCAAATGGTGAACTTTCTCTTAAATTATTTTCCAGTGGGCTAGCTGGGTGGGAAGGGATTGAAGCCCCTGCATATACATTGAGTCACAAGAACTCTATCCATTACGCTCTGCAAGGACAGGATTTAAAAATCCAAGTCAAATTGTCTTGTGAGGAAGGGAAAAGTAAGGAATCTCTCTGTGGAGAGACGGAAGCGACAAAAATAGATTATGTTTTGACAGCGGACCCCAGCATTGATTTTTATCCTGCTATGGAGACCATAGAAAAAGCCTTCGAATCTCGTTGTCAGACGGAAGTACCAAGTCCAACACAAGATTCTAAGGCAGATCCTAATGCCGCAGCCACCGTAGCTGAGGCCTCAACCACCGTAGCTGAGGCCTCCTCAAGTCCAGCTACTTTGCCGCTAAAAATCAATGAGTTTTGTTCGCCGAACGTAGTCTTCCAAGAGGGTGTCCTGAGTAAAGTTTTTCAAGTTTCTCCCGCTTCTATCAACTTAGATCGCAGTTTATCCAAACCTCCCCAATCCCTGCTCCTGGTCTTAAGAACCGAAAAAGAAGGCCTTCATTCCTATACCTGGTTTAAATTCTCTGCTCTGTATCCATAGATTGTTCTTAAAAATATTACTAAAATATGGATATTCAAAATAATAAGCAAATGAAGTGAAGGTAATTTTATGAAAAAATTCATTCTTGTAACTTGTCTTGCTTTAGGTACACAGATCGCTTTGGCAGAAAAGCCAATTGGTCAGACGATCCACTATAAATTGGATAAAGGTCGAGTGAGGACATCGACACTTATTTCAAATGCTAGATTTGCTTTGAAAATCGACAGCTATGATCCGCAACAAGGTGAGTTTGGCACATTCCATGCTGAATATAAATATGACATCAATGTGATATTTTCAGGCAGAAAGCAGGGTGAGGGGCAAACCGATGTGCCCGGAGAACTCTACTTAAAATCTTTTCTTGAACGTCTTAGAAATGAAAAACTAATCGTAACGGAAAAATATAAAATCAAACACATGGGCTTCGAAGATGCCATGACTCCTGTCCAGACATTTGTGCACACTGACAAGATTTTTATCTATGATATAAAATCCAACTTGCGAGGCAAAGACGAACTAGAAGATAACCCACTCGTTTCTCTTTTTAATGATATTGCTGGAAATCAGTCAGCATTGCCCAATATCCAGGATTTAAAAATTCAAATGAATATGGGGCTGGTCTCAGATGAACTAGAAATAGTGAAGTTAGACCTAAGTGGAGTGGTGAGTGGAACTAGTATAAAAATGGGCATGGACTATAACGGTTTCGCTCCTGTTTGGTAAAAGTAAAAAGATCACCTGACCGCCTTCGTCATTGCGAGGAGCCGTAGGCGACGAAGCAGTCTTGCCTTTACACGGAGATTGCTTCGCTCATGACGTGCTTCTGCGATGAATACTTCGACGACTTGGCTCGAGGTGACCGGGCTTTAACCCTCCTCAGTCACGGATCGGGAAAGACTTGACCCAGATGGCCTTCGCTTCGTCTGCTCTGAAATATAAAGATGAGCGATGATGGTGAAAGGCATAAGTTCCGAGAAAAACTGCGACTGTGAAGATAAGTTTTTTTGACCACCCTAACTTTGCTCGGATTTCAGCAAGACCACAAGCTGCTAAGAAACAAAAACCAGCTAGTGCAAAAACAACTAGGCGGACGGGTGTCCTCGTATATAAGAAAAACGGGACATACTCGTAGAGGACTGAGTAAGGTGCCCAATCCGAGAAGGGACCGAAAGACAAGGCAAGAGCAAAAAAACTAATGATCAGCATGGCCGGTAGCCGACGATCTTGGCTCTTAGATCTCCAAAAGTTTTTAGCTTGAAGGAACAGGGCAGCAAACACCAGAAGAAGAAGCACAATGCCCAGGTGGGCTTCCTTGTCTGGGTTGATCAGGTCAAAAGGGTTTTGCAGAGAAAAGATGAGACTATCATTCTTAGTATAGACTGTTTTCTGGTGGCCGATTTTTAGATAGAGATACCAGCTAGACGTCACAAAAAAAGTAATCGCAGATAAAGTCAGCGCCTTGAGACACTCAAGACTCAGCAGCACTTGAAATCTAGCTCGAATGAGGATATAAATAGGTATAAATAAAGATAGATAGAGTGCAAAATGATCGTTTGAAATCAAGACCCCAGATAGGATAAGTCCAAGGTATATTCCATTTCTCATTTTACGTGTCTCTGATAAAACTCTTTCCAGCATCCAAAAAACAAAAGGGATCCAAAACAGTTGCACCTGATTAGCATGGCCATGTGCAAAGTGATGGATCATGTAATTGCAGGATCCAAAAGAAAAGCCAGCATAAAGGCAAGATATATCATCTTTGACGTGTCTTTTTACAAAGAGATACATCATCCACGAGGCGAGAAAGATGGATCCTATGAAGAAGATATTATGAGCAACAATCGGTCCAACCAAAAAAGAAAGGAGAGCAGCTAGGAACGAATACGAAAGCGAGTATGAGAAAGAAGAGTGAAGCATATCGAGGAGCGGTTGGCTATTCCCCGAAAAGACTTCTCGCATGTAAAGAATAGAATTGAGGAACTCTTCCAGATCTTCCCAGTGAGGAGCAGCAAAGTCGGTCAAGTAAACTAGGTTTTCATGTATGTTGAAAACAAGGGGGTAGGTCACTAGAAAGGAAAACATCAAGAAAATGAGTGGGGCTGCCTTTTGATGCCAAATCATAAACAAATCCTCAGAGCGGTTTCTCTGAGGATAACACGTTATTTTTTGGGGAGAAACCAGCTGCGCAGATTTCTCCCAAGCTCTCTTCCTTCCTCACCGTAGCTTACCTATTTCGTATAGCCCTTAAGGAGGAAGCCACAGGCATCCTCCTTCGCCTGAGAAATCGTGATGAGCTTTGGATTGCCGCTACCTTCTGGGAGCATCCATCCTGGAGTCTTCCCTGTTTTGAATGTCGATGGCCATACACCCTCATAAAACGGCTTCCCTATGTACTTGAAAGGTTCTTTTTGACCCGATTTACATGTAGATCTTTCACTATAGGCAGTTATATAGACCCACCGATTCTTCGTAAAGTCATTTGCAGGCCAACTCATGACCTTCGGTTTCGGTAAAGTTATATAAGAATGTGAATTCTTCCCAGGAGGCAGAATTCTCTTAATGAAAGGTTTATCCAGACCTACATCAAAAACTAGAGAAACAAGCGGGATACTCTTCTGAGCTTTTCTTACAGTAGACATAAATCCCAAAGCATGTGGGTATTGGAACATAGATTGATCACAAGACGTATTATTCAACCCAAAAAAAGAACTTGTTGTGCAGGGATAAGCCACTACCGTCACTTCAAAGGGACTTTGATTCACAAGAACGACATTATTGTCTCCCCCATCCTCCATGAGTTTATCTAAATAAGCATGATCTTCTTTTGTGTCGTTTTTTTGCTGATATTTTGCAATTTTTGGCTTTATATAAACTTCCATACTCTGAACGATAGCATCGCTAGTATGATGCACAGACCCATAGTATCCTGAGAAAGATGTATCGTAAAAGGGAATCGAGACAACAGTCCCAAAGTAAGGATTGACCCAACTTTTGGGAAGCATAGCACTCGTATCTGAAACCGAATCTCCACCTATAGTGATCAGAGTAATTTCATCTTCTACATCATCAAAAGCTCCCGGTCTCGCTTCTGTTATCATTTTTATCTCTGCAGGACTTAAACCAAGGCTATTGAAGGCGTACACCTTCGTGTCTAAGGAAAGCCCAACAAATTGAGACAAAGCTCCACCAAGGGAACTCCCCGTCACGATCAAATTTCTGTCTGGATATTTTTCTTGAAGAGCTTTTCCAAGTTCTAAAGCCTTTATAAAATGACGAGGAACTTCTTTTCCCATCCAATGAATGGCTACTGTTGTTGCATTTTTAGTAAAATCCTTCACATTCTGAGGACGAAGTTCTGCACCACGAAGCACCAGTACTAGACTTTTATTGCTCGTATTTTCAAAAACGGCAGCCCACAGGCTTTCTGTCTGGTCATTAAGCAGCATACCTTTGCCATTGGGATAGTTCTTATCTTCTGTTTTATCTATGAATCGTGCCTGCCAAAGCTCTGGAATTTCACTTTTTTTCAATCGTCTAAAACCAGAAACCTCTTCAATTGGGAAGTGATACCCAGCATCCACCAGTAGTGCATAAGGATAAGAGTCTACTCCCAGCTGAAAAGTCTTTTCGTTGTACTCCTTTTCCATCAGACCCTCGACATCCTCAAAATCTTTATCGAGGAGTTTGATAGCCTGTTTTATTTCAGTATAATTTGTGCTTTTTTCAAGTGAGCTAGAGAGTGTTTGTGAGCTTTTTTGATATTCCTCCACTTCCTTTTCGAGTCCAGTGCTCTGGGCAATATTCTCAGGTTCATTGCTCTGAGCACGACTGGAACTTAGGGATAATAGAGCAAGAATAAAAAGTGAAGGATATCTCATCATATATTTGCCTTTATAGTTTTATGAAAATCGAATCTGAAGGCTAATCCCCTATCGACCGAATTTCTTACAGATTTAGAGGCAAATATAGTAAGATGCTAAAATTATTTTAAATTTAATATGGTACGCATGAGATTAAGTAGATTCGTCAGACTAGTTCTTGTGGACCAAGTTTGCACTTGCTTGAGCTGTTGGCAGGATCGTCACATCACTGATGTTGACATGCCAGGGCTGCTTTACCATAAATAAAATGGTTTCTGCAACGTCTGCAGCTCTCAGTGGTTCATAACCAGCATAGATACTTTTCGCTTTGTCTCGATCACCTTTAAAACGAACAAGTGAGAACTCCGTTTCCACCAAACCGGGATTGATGGAGGATACTTTGATCTGTGTCTTATTAAGGTCAAGACGCAGGCCTGCTGTAAGAGCATCTATGGCATGCTTAGAAGCGCAATAGACATTACCGTTTAGGTAGACTTCCTTTCCTGCGAGGGAGCCCATATTGATGATGTGAGCCCGGTCCTGCAACATCCTCGGGATCACAGCTTTACTCACATAGATAAGACCCTTGACATTGATGTCTATCATCGCATCAAAGTCTTCTAAATTTCCATCCTGGAAGGGAGAAGCCCCGTGGGCATTGCCAGCATTATTGATGAGAATATCAATTTTTAGTGAAGAAGGGAGTGACTCTATGGCTGAGAAAACTTCCTCTTTTGATCGGACATCAAAGCAAAGTGTCTTTACGGATACAAGAGAACCTAATTCCTGTTCCAGTTCGAGGAGTCTATCTTTTCTCCGTCCACACAAGATCAAATCCATGTGATGTTTAGCAAATAGTCTTGCCGTCGCCTGACCGATTCCTGAACTTGCACCACTTATAAGAGCGATCTTGTTTTTTGTCATAAAACACTCCACATGAAAATCAAAAGGTGTAGGGACTTAACCTAGCAGATTCTAACTTATAAGCTGAGGATCCATAGAGGCTCGAGATAGACTCTAAACGGAGTATACCTTGAGCCCAGAGGGGGCCGATGAGGTCTTCTATGTTCATGGGATGATCGAGGTGGATGTACAAGATGAGGTTTGGAGGCGGTGCAGGAACGTGAATGCAAGCCATCTCATTAGGAACAAAAAGTAAGTCTTGTATGGACCTCAAATCATCGCTTAGAGGTACCGCAAATCCAGGGACTTTTACAAGATTATTGATGACAGGCTTCAGCTCTGGGGGGACAGCTTTAGATCGATCCCGATTCTTGTAGTTCAGTTTTTGTAGCAATCTCCAATCAACAGTCTGTGGTTCACCCCCACTGACAAGCTGTCCCTTTTTTTCTTCCTTTGTTTCTAAGGACTCACGCATCAAAAAATGACGCTGAGGATAGAAAAAAGAAAGCACGGCTGATAACAAGATCAAAGAGCTGGCAAAAAGCTGCTTGTTCATAGTCTTAAATTTAACCCATCGTGTAGGGTGTTCTTATAGGCTGTCAGGGCAGGGATGATTCCAACGCAGGTGGCACTTAGCAGTATGCAGCCCAACATGGAGATGTCATAGGTATTGAGAACCTGTAATGGGATGAGAAATCCATAACGGCTCTCCAGTGCCGGTTGGATAAGTATGAGGCTGAGGTAGGTGCAAAAAACTCCGACCAAAATGCCACCTAGAGTCAGTAGAAACGACTCGCTAACCAGGAGGAGAAAAAGGTCCCTGGGACGAGCTCCTAAGGCCCGCAGTATCGCCATCTCCCTTCTCCTCTCCTGTAAGCTACTCAGAAGGGAGCTCAGCATACCAAGAATACTGGCCACAAAAACAAAGAGAGAGATAAAGAAAAGCCCCTTATCAGCCATAGAGAGCGTCTCCCAGAGTTCGGAGAGCGTCAGCCCCGGTAAGATAGCCATCATAGCTTCCCGCTTATCTTCGTTGATCTCTCTTTGAATCGTTAGCGTGTGGAGTCGCGATTTCAGTCCAACGAGCACAGCTGTGACCGAATGGGGAGTGAGATCCATTTTTAAAATATCTTCCACCGTAAAGTTTTTTTCCCTTGGATGAGTCCCTTCCCCCTGCTCTTCAGGGTGTTCATGAGCAGATTCGTGTCCATCTTGGTGAACTCCGTCTCTGTTCTCATGATGGCTGTGCCTATGTTCCTCTCCATGCTCATTATGATGTTGATCAGGCTCGTGCTTATGCTCGCCTCCATGTTCATGCTCGTGATCCCAACCTACGTGAACAGCTTTCATCCCCTCAAGGCTGATATAGATACCCTTGTCGACGGGAGTGCCTGTTCTGTCTAAGATACCAACTGTAGTAAACGGTCGATCTGCATGGTCCTGAAAGGAGATATCGCCTACTCCATGCGATAAAACCAGTTCTTGACCTACGGTATAACCCAGTTTTTTTGCGACCTGATGGCCAAGGACAAGTTCAAAAACACCGTTGAAAATACGTCCTTCTTTCAATCTAAGAGCCGTACCGTGCCCAACCTTGTACCGATCAAAATAAGCGGGATTTGTCCCCACGACCCGAAACCCTTTGTGAGAGTCCCCCAGCGAAAGGGGCACTGTCCATTCCACTTCTTCATGGGAGCCTAGTCGTTTGTAAGCTTCCCAGGAGATATTGTGAGAACTATAGCCAATGCGAAAGACGGTACTGAGAAGCAATTGCACGGATCCTGATCTTGCGCCTACCAGCAGGTCTGTACCAGAAATTGTATTTTCAAAGCTCGTCTGTATCCCTTTACGTATTCTGTCGACACCGAGGAGAAGGACTACACTCAGAGCAATAGAACAGATGGTGAGCCAACTTATAAATTTCCTATTCTTCATACTGCGGTAGGAAAGCGACAAATGGAAAAACATAGGACCTCTTAAGATGAAGTGAAGTCTTGTGGGCCAAGAACTCGGTCAAACAAAGTCCTGAAAGACGAGTCCGCATCATGGCTCACATAAAGTAGAGAACTAGCAGATCGCTGTCCCTCTTCAAACAGAAGTTTAAGAAAGCTCTCTCTGCTGCTTGGATCTAGGGCTGAACTAGGTTCATCTGCAATGATAAGTTCTGGGGAGCCGATGAAGGCTCGAGCTGCTGCGACTCGTTGCTGCTGTCCCATGCTTAAATCAGCGACTTTTCTGTCCAAGAAGACTAGGGGATCCAGGCCCAGATCTGACAAGAGTCTTTGGGCTTCCTCTTCAGGAGAACGAGACTTTTGTTTTAATTTAGAAGATTTAACTGAGGAAAACTTGAGTCCAAGAGTCACATTTTCTAGGACTGTGAGGTAAGGTAAAAGATTAAACATTTGAAAGATGAAACCCATATGATCGGCTCGAAAAAGATCCCGATTTGATGGGGAAAGATCCATCATATTTTTTCCTAAAATACGGATTTGCCCCTGCTGGGCTGGAATGACTCCAGCTATCAGTCCTAGTAAGGTGCTCTTCCCACTGCCACTATGCCCTTGGATAAGAACTCTTTCCCCTTTATTGAGCGTAAAAGAATTAATCTTGAGCAGTGAGGGGTGCTTTTTATCCCATCCAAATTGAAGATTCTCAAGTTCGAGTAACGGTTCGTTCAAGATATCACTCCATGAGTTACTGATCATTCGCAAGAGATCCCCAGACGGCCTTCGTTGGGGATGACGGACACTGTCAATCACTGCCATCACTACGCCGAAGGCCGAGGAACGAGGCCGTTAGGCGGTAGGTCAATGTCATTCGGTTAAGGCAAGATACCCCTCGACTTCGCTCGGGGTGACGTCCTCCCAACTTGTTAAAGCCCCCGTCACCCCGAGCGAAGTCGAGGGGTATCGAGCTAGATAAAGTAGACGATTAAGGAATTCTGCCTTAACCGAATGACATTGGCGGTCAGGTCAATGTCCTTCGGTTAAGGTGATCTCAAAAAGATAAATTAAGTTAGAACATGTCTAGAACCATTTGATAATTTCATAGAGGAAGATACAGCCAAAAAACAAAACTGACAGGTAAAGAGTAACTTTACCTCCCTCCATCTGAAATTCACTTTTTAAGTTCATCCGATATCGACCAGACCAAACCATGAGACTAGGAATGAGTCCACTTAGCAAGGAGTCTCCCAGTCCGCCAGAAAGATTCAGAGCATGGAAAAAAATTTTATCAAAGCAGCTTGTGATCATCAGGGTCGGTACGCTAATGAGAAGGCAAATAAAAAATTTCCCAGCAGGAACCTTCGCTGTTTTAAGTCCATCTGAAAGAAAATGATAAAGACCAAGAGACACTCCGAGAAAAGACGTAGCCATAGCAAGGAATGCAAAGGCCTGGCCACAGTGAACGACCATTGGTGAATGGAAAAAATAACGCAGAGTTTCCGTTGCTGGAAAATCGAGTTCCCTTGCTATTTTCAAGCCATGATCGCCTTCGTAAGGGACTTGCCGCAGAATGACCAGCATCCATATAAAATAGGCTAAAAAAGTTAAGCTTGTGCCTGCAATCACAGATATTCGAACTTTTTTAGCATCTCGATCAAGATAATTTACGAGCACAGGGACTATACCTGGATAGCTAAACGTCGTCAAAAGAAGGGGTAAAAGCAGGAACATACTTTTACCATCCCACAAACTTCTCATGATCGGTTCAGAACCCTCTTCACTGGCACCATATCCGGCAAGAATGAAGAAAAAAGTGAACATAAGAAAAGTCATGATGGCGTTGAGGTTCTCTGTAAGAGGTTTCCCTAGCCAAATAATCACGAAAAACACCGAAGAATAGATAAGATTTAGAGAAAAAACTGAAAGATGAGGGAAGAACAGTAAGGTAAATGAGCGAAGCAAGGCCCCACTGCCAGAGAGATAGGCAACAAGCGAAGCATAAGCTATGAAAAGGTATATGACCCAGCAGATCGTAGGAGCATAGCGTCCTAGCAGCCTGGAGGAGATCGAGATGAGATGAGCATCTTCTTGATTCATCCACAAGGTTGCTTCTAGATAAAAAAGACCAGTGATTGTCATGAAGATCCAGGCAAGGAACATCATTACACTAGCTGGGAAAAGCCCAACTTTTCCTGCCATAACAGGAAGGGCTAGCATTCCCCCCCCGATACAGGTTCCTGCGACCAAAAGGGTAGCATTTAAACTTTTTATCAAGTTTTTCATC
The DNA here is from genome assembly GCA_017985985.1 of Oligoflexales bacterium. Lineage (GTDB taxonomy): Bacteria > Bdellovibrionota_B > Oligoflexia > Oligoflexales > Bog-1112 > JAGNWK01. Next base: position 24,079 of record JAGNWK010000006.1, on the reverse strand, counting down.
AAGGGCTCTGAGATGTTTGTGATGGTGGCTGCTAGCGTCGTCTCACTCTTTTACAGATTGGACTGTCTGTGCGACAGATCCCACACTGAGACCGACTAGATGAGCGATATTCCGGATAGAGTGACCGCTTTTTCTAAGTTTAAGGATCTCTTCTCTCTTCTCTTCAGTGATCTTTTTAGGGGCACCTAAAACTACACCTCTTTTTCGAGCTGCTTCCAAGCCCGAAACGACTCTAGCGACAATAGTCTCTCTTTCAAGTTCTGCGATCTCCGCAAAGGCAGCCAGCATAGTCCTCCGAAAAGGATTTTCAAGACTAAAATTCAAAACAGGCTGGGTGACCGAAATAAAAATCACGCCTATTTCATCTAGGTTGAGGATAAGGCGGATGGCTGTCGTTGCGTGTCTGCTGAATCGATCGAGTCGATACACGATAATCGTATCTATTTTTCCGGCATAAGCAGCATCCAGCATTTTTTTGAAGGCGGGCCTATTTATGCTGCTACCTGAAATCCCTTCATCCTGAAAACAGTGGATCTTTTCTGGTTTTTTTATTTCAGGAAGCTCATCTAGCCATTTTTCTACTGCATGGCGTTGGCTTTCAACATCTTGTTTATCCGTCGAGACCCTGTAATACACGGCTACGCTCTTCATCTAGCTTCCTCCCCGGGGATCTATGAAGGAAATAGGGGATCATCCCAAGCAGACTGAGGACAGCTTGCCCTAGAAAGACAACATTGAATACATAAGCCCCCTCTTTAACGCCAATCAAAGAAAAGGTCCTTTCAAACGCCAGGTGACCAACCCCAAACCCTCCCGGAGCGATAGGAAGAGCTGTGCTGAGAGCCCCTATGGGGAAGACAACAAGAAACTCGGCCCATTTGAAAGGACTCGAGCTGAGTTTGCAGGTAATAAAAAAGAAAAAGGACATGTAGGTCATTTGAAATAGGCAGCTAAACAAGGCCGCAGCTAAAAAATGGAGAGGCTTAGAACGAATGGAGAGCAGGGCACTATAAACCCGGTTAAGAAGTTTAAACCCAGGGATATTTTTAGAAAACAACTTAGAAAACGGATCGTTACTGATCCTTGAACTCATCATGACACTGAGAAAGAAAGCCGTCAGCGAAGCCCAACAGCTAAGAACGAAGAGACTGATCAAGCCAAGACTTGGTCGACTGAAGGCATAGTTTACATTGAGAAGGATGCCCACAGAAGCCAACATGAAGATGGAGTATAGACCAAGGACCCGGTCTAAAATGATGGAAAGTAGGGCGCGGGTCTTCTCCTGGATAACTTGTTCTCGATAAACATAAATGGCTTTGACGAGGTCCCCTCCGACGGCACCAGGGGCGAACATATTAAAAAAGTAGCCGATAAGGTTGAAGGAAATGGTTTTTCGCAGGGTGAGGTGAAGCCCCATGGCTTTCAGTAAAAAAAACCAGCGGAGACTCGTCATAAGGACAACACCGAAGAGCCAAACACCCAGGTGACCCAGGATAATATAGGGGTCCTGAAAAAGGGTCGGGACCGTTGAAAAATCTATTTTCTCGCTTCTCACTAGCCAAGATAGAGCCGCCAAAACAACACTAAATTTAAGAATTAGAATGAAAAAAAAGCGATAAGATTTTTCTTTATTTTCCATCAGGTTTTTCTAAAAAGCTCCATAAGTGCAGAGTCAAGTTTACGAAGACCCTCTGTGCTGGGGTGGAGGCAGTCAATAGCAAGTTCATTGGAACTTGGCTTAAATTCGGATAAAGAATCCAAGAATCTAACCTGAGCCCCATCCTTCGTCTCGAGAGTGGCCGCGAGGTCTTTTAAAAATTTAGCAACACGTGTTTGGTTTCGCTCCAGCAATAGAGTGTCTGGATCTTGCAGGGCCGGACAGAGCTTGGGGAAAAGGACCTGGTCCATAGGCATCGGGACTAGAGCTTTGAACACCTGCTGATCCCGAATGTGTCTACACTGTAAGCTAAGTACTGGCCCATACCGGAATGCATCTTGATTAGCATCAATCGACCTCAAAGATTCTAACTTATACGCTGGTAAGAGCACAAGAACAGATTTATGTCCAAGACTTGAGTAGAGTGAGCGAAGCTGACCTCCGTATTTGCTCTCCATATCAAGTGGCGTTACAGCACAGTAGTCATCAAAACTTGGAGAGAACAGCACAAGATCATCTCCTGCTAGGGCGGAAGTCCCAGCAGACACCTGCTCATCTAAAGCACCATGATGGAAGAAAGTCGACACGTTGAGTGAGTCTATGCTTTTGAGGTAGGGGAAACCTTTTCCTACGTTTTGGTAAAGTTCGAGTAGGTCTTTTTTTAGAATTTCAAAAAAGGTTGGGATCTTAGCTGCTTTTTTTCGAATACTGGTCAAGTAGCTCGTCAGATTTGAGTAGTTGTCTTCCATGTGTTCTTCAGAGTGGGGGCTAGCTGTTGCATCCATTCCAAACGGCATATCATGCAGAAACCCAGACCATATTGTTCCACCTAAGACGCTCACTTTTTTGAATTCGCTCAAGGGAGTAAGTTTTCTTGTCGGAACTTTTACCTCAACCTTCGTCTCTTCTACTTTTTTGCTCTGGACTTTCCCCTCCACCTTCTCTTCTTTAACTACTCTCTTCTCTTCAGCAGGTACGGCTCCATTTTTTTCAGCTTCTATTTTAATTTCTTGCTTTCCAGAGGGTACAGCACCTTGATTTGCTCCAAACGATCCCGATCCTGTCAAGGACGGTTTTTTGACTTGAGCTGGATTCTTCGAAAGATCTTCCGGACAAGACTTTGTTTGTTTATTTGAGCATAGCGTTGGGCTTTGCTCTCCTTTTTTATTAAGTTCTGTCTTGTCTTTTCCGTTGTCTGTAGCTGCTCGCTGGTCTGTTTTTGATGGTTCCTGGTGTCTATCTTCTTTACCAAATGGATCGTGGTCAGCAGTTTTTTTTGCTTGGATGCCCTGCTCTACGGCAATCTTTTCAAAGCGTTTGTTATCATCGTCTTTTTTTGAATCTGTGGAATCTTTTTTTACAGGTGCAGGTTTTTTTGTGGCGGCAGAGTTAACCAATGAAGTTGGTCTGATACTGGAGCCATTATTGCACGAGTATAAAGAAGAAAGAAAAGCTATTAATAAGCATACAACTTTAAACATGAACAATTCCTTAAGCTGTTAAACATCCCTATTCCGCATGAAGCTTCTGGATAGCTGCACTATCCGCAATAAGAGAGCTTATTTTTTTGTCATCGAGTCTCGACAAAATATGCAAATAGGGACGCAGTGTTCTATTTTCTAGCTTATTTGTCAAGCTTTCCCAGGTGTAGGCGCTATCTCCTAGAAAATTCTCAACTTTTTCGACGTAGTGAGGTAGGATCGGTTTAAGATACATAGCAAGAATGCGGAATAAGTTGATACAGACGGTAAGAACTGTTCGAGCTCCTTCTGGGTTTTTTTCCCACTCTCTCCACGGAGCGTTATCATCTGCATATTTATTTGCTAAGTCTGCTAGAGAGCGAATCTCTAACATGGCTTTTGCAAAATCTCTTTTCTCATAATGTCCTGCAATCACTTCCGAACGATCTAAAAAATGAGAAAAAAGTAGGTTCCCCTCCTCATTGAATGCACCTAAATGACTGTCCATTTTTTTATTTAAGAGTTGTGCACTTCGGGATAAAATATTCGTGATTTTACCGACTAGATCAGAATTTACACGTGAAGAAAAATCGTTAAAATTTAAATCGATATCATCGATACTACTCGACAGTTTGCAAGCAAAATAATATCTCAAATATTCCGGATCTAAATATTCCAGATAAGTTTTTGCATTGATAAAGGTTCCCTTCGATTTAGAGAGTTTCTCTCCGTTGCTTGTCAACATTCCGTGCACCCAAATTTCTTTGGGCAGAGTAAAAGATGCAGCCTTAAGCATGGTAGGCCAGAAGAGAGAGTGAAAATAAAAGATATCTTTTCCTATGTTGTGATAGATTTCACAGTCTTTACTTTTCCAAAATTCATCGAAGTGACGATTGTTCGCCTCACACCACTCTTTGGTAGTTGCTATGTAGCCAATTGGCGCATCAAACCAGACGTAATAAAACTTCCCCTTTACATCTGGTAACTCAAAGCCAAAATAAGGAAAGTCTCTTGTAAAACACCAGTCTGCCAAATCGGCATCCAACCATTCTAGGAGCTTATTGGCAATAGCAGGAGGTGTATGTCCTGCTACCCATTCTCTTAAGAAATCTTTATAGGGCGATAGACGCACAAAGAAATGTTCTGAGCTTTTAATGACTGGAGTTCCCTTGCACATAGAGCACTGGGGATTTTTTAGTTCCTCTGGCGTATACACCGCTCCACATTTATCACAACTGTCTCCATATTGGGCAGGAGCATCGCAGCGCGGGCAAGACCCCTGCACAAATCGGTCTGGCAAAAACATCAAGTCTTTTTCACAGTAGTATTGCTTTAAGAAGCGGTTGACGATCGATCCCTCGTCTTTGAGAGACCTATAAATCAAGTCACACAAATCTTTATTTGTTTGAGTGTGCGTAGATGAATAATGATCGTAATGCACTCCGAAGGCTTTCAAATCATCGATATGCATTTGTTTCATGTGGGTGATATGCTGTTCGGGATCGATATTTCTCTTTCTAGCTTCAACCATGATAGGAGCACCGTGACTATCGTCGGCACAAATACTGAGACAATCATTTCCTCTCATTTTTTGGAAACGTGTCCAAAAATCGGTGATGCAATGCTCAAGGATGTGACCTAAGTGCAGATCTCTGTTTGAGTAAGGAAGGGCTGTGGTAACTAGCATGCGCCGTATTTTCTTCATTAGATATCCTTACATTTTGGAAAAACAGCAAAAACCGACAGCTTTATCTGCGGATTGAGCCGAATTTATTGACATATTCGTTTGTTGGCAAATTGTTGGTACAACTGCCCTAGGTCAAGTCAGCTTTTTTGAAGAACGTGCTCTCGTGTTCGAATCAGATCAAGCAGAATCTGCGCAGCGAGCTTTGCCGTCTTTTGATCCCAATCAAAATAAGGGTTCAATTCAGCTATGTCAAAAGAAATGACTTTTGGCGAAGTGATGAGCTGACGAAGGAGAGGAAGAACCTGCCAAGGATATAGGCCTAGGGCCTGAGGGGCGCTGACGCCAGGTGCGAAGACTTGCGCAAAAACATCAAGGCATACAGTAAGATAGATCTTGTCTGCTCTTTTGACAAGCTCAGCCAAAAGAGTCTGCGTTGATTCGATACCAGAATTATGAATGTCATCAGCAAGAACAGTTTTGCATTTATAGGCCTCTGCCGTCCTCAGCAAAGAAGGTGTATTTGAACTCTGTTGTATCCCAATACAAGTATAGTCGAACGGAATTTTTTCCTTTGCACACTGCTCTGCTATCTGCAGGAAAGGTGTTCCCGAACTCCCTTTCTGACCATCGAGGAGAGGTCTCAGATCGTAGTGCGCGTCAAAGTTGACTATACAGACCCGTTCATTGCTTTTCAGATGATCATGTATACCCTGCCAATGCCCCCAGGCGATCTCGTGACCACCTCCTAGTAAGATGGGCAAAGTATCTTTCTTATTTAAGACTTTGGCAATGAGCAGACCTAGTTGTTTCTGTGAACTTTCTAAGGAACCATCTTCGCAAAGAATATCTCCTAAATCATAAATAGCTGTCTTTTCGGTATGGGGGCAGATGTTCGCCAGAGCCTTCCTTAAAGCACGAGGCCCCTTGTGGGCTCCTATCCTGCCTTGATTTCTTTTGACCCCCTCATCGCAAGCAAAGCCTATCAAAGCTATGTTTTGAAGACAGGAGATCTGATCAGGTTCAATGATTTCATCCGGATCATCAATTGTTTTTACAAATTCATAGAACCTCTCTTTTTCGAGATTGTCTTTTCTTCCATGCCAGATGTCCGTCTTAGTTTTTTGAAGTGACGACACAGATTTATTTCCTTTTTGAATTTTAGAATCTCAATCATCCTTTTATTTTCATTACACACCTTGATCTTTCCTCTTGTGTTTTTTCTCAAAGAGAATCTCTCTTTTTATATGAATTCGCACCTCTAATCAACTGTTCAATATCATTCAGTATTGTTATATTTCTAAAAAATGCAATCATTTGCTATAGATTTTGATTTTTAAAGGAGTACGGTTGCAAATGTTGATGGAAGAATTTGTTCTCAACCTGTGTCATAAGCAGTTCCACAAACTGTTCTTACAAAAGGAGTTCGAGATGAATGCAGACATTGTTCAAGGTGAATGGAATATCATTAAAGGAAAAATCAAATCAAAGTGGGCTAAGCTTAAAGACGACGAAATTGAATGTTTTCGCGGGAATTTAGAGCAATTAACCGGTAAACTTCAGAAGGCATATGGGTACGAAAAAGAAAAGGCAGAGAAGGAATACAGTGAGTTCAAAAAATCTTTGTCGATCAAAGAAGAAGAATTTTGCAAAAAAATAAAATTGATCTGACTGTGAAGTCAGTAGTTTCTAGGAAGCATCCCACAAGTTGTATAGTGCACCTGTAGGAGTGTTTTATTGATGTCATCATTTTGAAAAATAGTTCCTGGTGATTTCGTCAATGAAGTCATTCCATGTTCATAAGGTCTCTGAGTGGACTTTAAATGGGAAGACAGATGTAACCGAAGCTATTAACTCCTTCTTTTGTATAAGCAAGGCCACTCAAAATGTGTTTGATATCGTAAAGATCGATGACGGCAATAAAATGCTCTTCGGAGTAGGAAAAAGCAAAGAATCAGTCTAGAATGCATCAAGATGTCGAGTTCTTTGAATCGAGTTACAATCTCAACTAGCCTTCATTAGACTGGTGGGGGGCAGAGGATGGTGTTGGTGTCCCAGGGCTTTGCCACCCAATCTCTTCAATCTCTTCAAACTCTTTAAAATCCTCATCAAACTTTTTCACCTATCATATCAGCTGCTTGAGCTGTTGACTGACAGCGACTTGGCTGAAAAAAATAGATTCCCAGTATGAACTGCATAGGATATGCAAAATTTTTTTGACACTCGCATATCAACCCCATTCAAATTTCTGGAACTTTCTCAATTATCAGGGTTATTATCCAAGGAGATAACCCTGATAATTTATTTGGAAAATAATCCCGATGCATGCCTCGCCACGACCTAGAAGAGTATTTGTTGAAACTGTCGCTAATTTGCGCTAATAAAGATGATTCGTAATCAAAAAACTAAGTTTGATGCGGCTGAGCGTGGTCACACTTCTATTCTAGCTTGGTACCAGACCCATCTCCCAGAACTTCTAGGTCAAGCAAATCTTGCAGGTTTTACACCTGTTCACAATGCTGCTTTTCATGGGCAAACTGCAGTTTTAGCTTGGTATCAAGAACATTTCCCACAATATATTGCTCCAATCAATGGGACTGGGGCTACACCTGTTCACTACGCTGCTGTAGCTGGACATATTGCTGTTCTAGAATGGTATCAGCAATATCATCCCGAACTTCTGCTTCAACAAGATGGGCAGGGAGCTATAGCTATTCATTATGCTATTGAGCATAATCAGGTTCCTGTCCTAACTTGGTTTTACCAGAATCATTATCCAGAAGCCCTAAGTCAAACTGATGGAGATGGCTTTACACCTGTTCATGATGCAGTTCAACATGGTCAAGTTGATGTCTTAAATTGGTATCAAGCACATCTCCCAGGACTTATTGTGCAAGCTACTGCAGATGGCACTACATATTAGTCCACTCCGCAGTACAAGATGACCAGATAGCTGTGTTAGAGTGGTTTCAACAGCATCACCCAGAACTTATGAACCAAGCTAACCAAAACGGCAATACACCTGTTCATTTCGCCTCCCTTTTTAGTCATCTCATGATATTGGATTGGTTTCACCAGCATTATCCAGAGCTCATAATGACCAAGTTGATGTACTAGAGTGGTATCTACACCATCATCCAGAACATCTCTTTGTACCCAACCGACGCGGGGGAACACCTTTGCTTATTGCGTAACAAGATAGGCAAACGCTTGCTGTCGAATGGTTGAGACGGCACCTATACGTGCGTAACTTGCTTCGCAGAGGTCCTGCAGTTAGCCCTGCACCTCACTCTAGAAGAGATCATAGAAGAGACGGACCTTCAGGTGGGGGAGGTGGTGGTAGATCTAGCAGTCTTAGTGCCAGGATGGTCCCATAAAGCAAAAAACAAGCTGTCATGTTTTAAGGCTAATATATCTGATTTACTAAGAAAAAATATTGCCACCTGACGAATGAGCTTTTAAAAGAGAGAAAGAAACCGATACCCCATCTGATTGGGGGGTGATATGGGACTTCAAGAGAAAAGACAAAGTCTTCTTGTTTTAAATAACAGTGATATAGCAACAGAGCTGTTATTGAGTCACATCATGAACCCCCCTCATTCGATAGAGCTAACCTGCACAAGCAACTTGCAAGAATTTAAAATTCTAATTCATACAGCGAGTCCAGACGTCATTTTTATCGCTTGCCGTGATCAGATGTCTGCTGAGATGATTCTTTGTTTAAAAGAAAGCCGAAATATCTCCTTTAACCGAGATGTGCAGGTACTGTGCTATTTTCAGCATAGAAATGACGAAGGTATTCGTCAGGCTTTGATGGCAGGTGTTCTACAAATTTATGTAGAACCTATCATCAAGAATGCAGTTTCTAGAGATATTCATAATTTATTTTCGAAAGTTATTGCCGCCAATGCATTGAAAGCCATCAAGCCAGTTAAACCTTTTCCTGTTAAGGTACAGGTTTATGGGAGAGTGGGATGCATTCCCAGCAAAAATTCATCAAAAAAACAATGGATTGTGGAAAGTTTTGTAAAGTTTTCTTCAAAAGAAACTGTACATTTGCAACATGCAGTTTTTGAAAATCACCATCTTAAAATCTCAAAAGCTACAGTCCTAGAGGTGGCAAAAAAAGATCTTTTTTATAAGTACAGTTACAGCTATAAGCTCGATATTGAAAAGTATGATCCATTGGTTCTAGAAGCTTCACTCTCAAGTGAAACATCTACTCCTAAGATAAAAGTCCTTTGGATTACAGAAAACGACGATATTGTTATTGATCGTTATTTTGACAAAGAGCAGATTTCGCTCTACACATTATCTAAAAAATTGAGCGAAAAAGTTTTAAATCGCATTTACCCGCATGTGATTGTTTTCGAGTCAGGAAGTCAGCAAGTCTTTGGGCTACTGGACAGATGGCATAATGAAAATTACAGTCCAGATAGGCAACTGTTAAATGTCAGTAACAAATCAAATCCGAATTGGATCCGTCTAGAGACACAGGACCGTTCTGAGATTAGCAAAAAAATTAGAGAGCTCGAGCAGGGTCCACTGGCAGCATTCAAACTCAGATTTTCTAGCGACTACTCCCCAATTAAGCGCAAGTCTAAGATAAGTCGGATGTCTTTCTTGTTGGAAGCAAAAGTGCATGCTTGCTCACTTGATGAACTCGAGATAACAGTTCCCAATAAAATTGCATCCGGTGCCATTGTCAGATTCACCTTAAACAGTCAGAAAAATCACCCCTATTCATTTTTTGCACGCATCGTAAACTGTGTGCCGCAGGCAGGAGGGACTCACCAGGCTATTTGTAGCATTGTACCATCTACACAAAATCCCATGCTAGCCATCCCAAGAATAGGTGAACTTATAGATGAGCCGCCGCTTGATCCACCCTATCGAACTTCCGTTGTCATTCCGAAGGAGTTTAGAAGACAGCTTAATAGAAAAACGCAGATCATTTTTTTATTAGTATGCATGGTTCTGATGTACTTGATTGCCACTCATGTCGATTTTCATGAGTTTAAAAAAATACAAGAGGGAGAAATGGGAAGCATCCATAATGCAGCTGACTCAATCCGAAAGTCCTTTAAGGCCCCTCCACGATGACGGGGCTATTTAATGGGGTCAGCTCCAAAAGTCTTCTTGTTTAAATAACAAACGATATAGCTACAGATTTGACAAAGATGAGCATTATGAAAAACAAACTCTTTTTCACAAGCTGTCTGCTAACTTCTTGGATCACAGCCTGTAAGCACATATCGAAGCAAACAACAGGAGAACAAGGGGCTCCCAAACAACAAGCTGTCCTCTCGACGAAGGATATTTCTGATTTCGTGATTAGTTACGAAAATTACTACTTGGAGGACAAGGGCTCATTCAAATTAGCTGATAGAGCAGAGGTAGGTCTCCTAAAAAGTTTTTCGACGAATCCCAATTCTCGTTTTTTACAAAAAGAACCTTCCGTGGGATCGAAAAAGGATTTACCTGCTGATATTATGACATTCCGGGTCAAAATGAGAAACGATGGAACTCTTGTGATGCAGGAAGGGGGCAAACTTCTTGAGGCAGGGACAACGTATGGATATACTCTCAGCGCTCCCTGGGGACTGTTCGTAATCAAAGATCGCACGAAGGAGAATCTCCTTGCAGAATCTTTCAGTACGAGCCTAGTTTCTGCAGGGGAGCTAAGGGTCTCAGGGAGTTCCAAACTCGAATTTTTTGACACGAAAAGCCCCTATGCACATTCAACATCGTCCATCGAAGCGTTTTTTGACTACTTGACGGCAATGGGTTTTTCTTCCCTGCAAGAAATCGTCGCCCAAAAGATAACAGGCACCATCACACAGCTAAATTTAGGTGTACTAGGAAAGAAGGGCTCGGCTGCTGTAGAGAGTCATCCAGCCGGCGGCGCTCCCCACACTCAAAGTCCACTGTCGGTTCCAGTGGACCGACCCCCCCGCGATCCTAGCGCCACAGACCCTGTCCCTGAGCATGCAACAGCAGAGACTGCTAGCCATCTAGTAGTGCCTCACCCCCCACATTCTCTTGGGGAAAGAAGTGATAGACGTGCTGTAACAGAACCACCTATACGACTAGACCGACATACCGCGCTGGATGAGGTGGAGCGTATAGTCGTCGAGGGTGCAATAGCCGACGGAGTCTTAAGAGGACAACCCATGCACCGCCTTTTCCTTCGATCAACTGACGTAAAAATTGACACAGATGAACGCTTTATCCTTTATAACTTTATCGGCGACTCAGACCACCCAAGCTATTATCAGCTTGCTTATCATAGGATAGATGTTGATGACCCGCCCATTCAACGATTGCTCGTCAAAATTGTCAGCAAGTCTGAGCATCTTACACCAGAGGCTTTTCTCGCTAGCTTGAGGAGAGAAGAAGCCCGGCTAAAGGCCTTAAGTCTTGCGGATACTGAACACCGTTACGTAGCCAGATGCCTGGGGGTTTCTTATGATGAGAGGGTTGGGGTAGGGTACATCATGATGGAGGACGGACTTCCACTCAATGCGCATCTCCCTCGAAGTCAAGAGCAATTTCTGCATGAAACACAGTCATTACTTAGAACGGTCGAATTTTTGCATGCTCAAGGGCTAGTGCATAGAAATCTCGAGGAAGAGAGTTTTATCGTCGACGATCATGGGAACATTAAGCTTAACTCCCTCGCATCTGCAGTGGATTTAGCGCCTGCGGATGTGCCAGAATTGGTGGAAACAGCGATACAATCCGGTACCTTGAAAACGGCAGCCCCCGAGCTTTTGCTCCCCATCCGCCCCACTCGCGAAAACTTAGTCCGTGCGGAGAATTTTACAGTTGGTGCTATGTTAATCAGGAGAAGTATAGGTCCAGATCTGTGGTATCACGTGAGTTTTGATTACTGTGCGCGGATGCGTCAAGAGGGACTATGGGGTGAGCTAGCGACAGTTTATCCATATGTTTACACCGAGCGCCATCTTTGGGATATCGTGAGCCTAGCCGACTCCATCATGGAAAAAGAAGCCATAGAGAACTGGCTTAGAAGACAGGAGATCCCTCCCCAAGGCGACCAAGTTCCAGAAAATAGATCCCAGCCCACTGATCCCGCGCGTTCTTTTCCAAAGGAGGAACGCTACAAACGGATGATTGATAATTGGGTGATATCGATAGTTCAACAATTAACGGTCCGAAAACCAGAACAGCGCGCAACGATTCAAAATATTTTACAAAGATTGGAAGCAGGACCTCCTCCTCCTCCCGCTCCCGGTACGAGTCGAATATGAAGTGGGACAGCACCGACTAGCGCACCAATAGAGTCTAAGCCTACTCCTGCATTTAATTTGACACCCTTCGACTTTAATTTGTGCTCCAGACTTAAAAGAGATCTCATCAGATCTTACCCACTGATTTTAGTGCGTGTATTTTCATCAAGAAAAAAATACATATTTTATCAAGAAGGGAAGGACCTCAAAGGCAATCAGTACGATGATGATAATCTCCATGAACTGATTTCTACGCTCGTTAATTTCCCCTTGAAAGAGTATGGAGACCTCAGCCAAACTGCTGAGTTTTTCATCCACGTTTTTTTTCCAGTCCTGCACATAAAACTTCTGCATGGTTACCCGAAATAAAGTAGCGTAGTAGTAGTCACCCAGCGCTTTAAAAGCGTTTCCTATCTTATCAATGATCTTGCTTACCTCGATATATTGTAAGGCAGCATCCTCTGATAGCTCTTTATAGGGGTTGGAAAAAATGCCTGGTTTTTTACTGACAATTTTTTCGTATAATCGAGTAAGCTGTCTATCTAACTTTTCGTCATAATATCTCATTTCAAGAACTGTGCAGAGGGCAAATTCAATCAAGAGAGTGATATCTAATGCTCCGTCCTGATCGTAAATAAGGGCACCATTCCAATGGATCATAACCAAATCGTTATTGGTATATTGGTATATGCCAGTCTCCATACTTTGTTTGGTTTGTGCGGAGAACTTTTGTGGGCGTTCCCCGAGTATAAGAGCAGTAAATTTATCACTAAAAGTAGAATCTGAAATGAAATTAGCACGAAAATCTGCACTCTCCCCTTTCCAGGATCTGATATTGAATATGAGATAGTCTTCGTGTTGTGGCCAGAGGTTTGGTTTTTCGATAGAATCCCCTAAAATGGAGATAAGTTTTTTCGTTTGCTCCACAACTTTTTCGTGGAACGAGTTATCCTTCTCGAGTACATGGCCAATCTCACAGAGTTCATCTAGGGTGTATGAAGAGATCAGCTTTAGAGTAACCTGGATGGATACAGCTCCAAAGCTCCAAAGCTTAGCTGAAGACTGAACCTCATAATGAGCTTCTTTTATCGTCTCTACCCAGGATTCTAAGTTGACCACAAGAGGTGTTTCTGTCATCAGAATAGAGCGGGTCGGTCTTTTCAGACCATAGGGCATTTTCTTTCTTTCTTCGAGAGTTTTGGCAGCCAGAGAGAGATTAATCTCTGCACCAATATCAAAGACCCGAAAGGCATAGATCTCAGCTTCATCAATTCGAAAAGTTTCCATATCATCCAACTTCAAACTCATCATCTTCCTTGAGGTTGGGGTCGACCATAATTTGTTTCTTAGCTTCACCATGATAGGATATGAAGTCATTTAAAGAAGCAGCAAATTTAAGAAGATCTAATGGTTTTGTAAATATTTTCTTAACCCCTAAAGAAATAAGCTCCGTCACATTTTGCGATGAAAGATACCCAGAAATAATAACAAACTTAACAGGCTTTTTACTGGCAATTTGAGATCGACGGATAATCTCCATACCACTGAGACCTGGCATCTTTACATCTGTTAAAACTACATCAAAATTTTTACTATTGATATAGTCAAGGCCTACTTGCCCATTGCTGCTAGATTCAACAACATAGCCCTCAGACTCCAAAACCTCTGTGAGAAGCTGCGTATTGTTTACTTCATCTTCTAAGATAAGAACCCTTGGCGGAGTTATCTGGTAGTTTCGAGCCATCCCACTGCTCCAAAGAACTTATATTACAAATACACACCCATATACTCTGAGATATCGGCCACATTTTTAAGAACTTAACAGAGAGCTAGGGGCAAATACTATTTTTAATTTTTTCGAGCTGTTCCATAGCTCGCTGCTTGACCTTATCATCGAGGGATTGGCCGAGAGCCGCACTGGTATTGGCGTTAACCCGTGCTCTAAGTTCAGATTTTGCAGCTGCCGACGCTGGCCAGATAGTTCCAAAGGTCACGAGGGTTTGAATCCCCAGGATCAGGAACATTTTAAACCCTTCCGGGGAGACAACTCCCATTTCTTCAGCAGAAAGGTAGGTGTGTAGAATAATATTACGGTTCAAGAGACCTTCATTGTTTTTCTTTTGTAAGTCCTCGAATGCTTTTTTGTCACCAGCCTTAGAGGATTTCTGCACGAAAGTTCTTTTAGATGGATCTTCCTGGTACTCAATGATTTTGTAATTCTTTATATCGTAGAGAAGTATAGAAACCCCAGTGCCAGACAATTGCATACTGGGTAAAGCTACGAAGGCGTCGAGAAGTTGGGGGTCATTCCAAGGGCCATTGGCCTTATTTTGTGTTGAATAATAGACTTTATAAGCACCATCTTGTTTTGTTAAAAAGACAGCATAGAGAAGTCCTTTTTCCCCTTTCATGACCGCAAAGGGAGCAGACGCATAGGGTTTGGAACTATCCAAATTATTACCAACAGGGTAAGGATCGGAAATCAAAGCAGTTCCATCGGTGTCATAGTAGTAAGAAGCATAAGTTAGTTTTGTTCCACACTTATAAAAATGTTCTTGGGAAGGAAGGGATTCGTTGGAGGAAAGTGCATCCTCTGTTGCTTGCTGTCTTTTTTTATCTAGCTCTTGGTTTTTTTCAAGCAAACCAGAAATCATCTCGTCTTGTTTGGCCTCTTCATCTTGAGCCTTGGTTGTCTGAATGTTGGGATTGACTTTATAACTCTTCATAGCAGGATTCACGGGGGGGACATATGCCGTTGCCTCGCTTTTCTTAGCAACAGGTTCTGGATTGGATCCAGCCTCGGTTTTTTTTCCACAGCCTACTGAATTTATTAAAAAAACATAAAAAGCAAGAAGGCAAAATTTTTCCGCCAGCATGCTTCTTTTTGTTATATATTCGAGAAAGTTAAAAAACACAGTGATCCTTTCCAAGCTAAGATGGCTTGATTATCGGAAAAAAATCAGAAAACATTGAGTCAAAATAGAATGAAAGTAAAAAAGTTATGAGTTTAAGTATGTTTCAGATTTTTAAAATTGGAATTGGGCCTTCGAGTTCCCACACTATGGGACCTATGCTTGCTTGCCATCTGTTTATCGAAACTTTGAAAGAACATTCCCTCTTTGACATCACAGAAGAAATTTTTGTAGAGTTTTATGGTTCCCTAGCCCTGACGGGTATAGGACACTGCAGTGACAAGGCTGTTCTCCTCGGACTAGAGGGAGAAAGAGCGGAGAGTGTAGATCCTTTGACAATGGATGCTAAGGTTGATTTCATACGAGAGAACCATACACTGTTCTTAGCTCAGCAAAAAAAGATATATTTTGACCCTAAAAAGCACATCGTGTTTCTTCGAAAAAAAGCCTTAGCGCTCCATGCCAATGGGATGATTTTTCGAGCTAAAAATCGAGAGGAAAAGATCCTTCTTGAGAGGTCTTATTATTCAGTAGGGGGAGGTCTTGTTAAAACAGAAGAACAAATGCAAAAGCCAGGAGAAGAGCTTCAAAAGACAGTTCTACCGTTCCCTTTTTTTTCGGGAGATTCCCTGCTCAAACTTGCTAAGGAGCATTCTGTTTCCATCTCCGACATGATGTTAGCAAACGAAAAAGTATTTCGATCACAAGTACAGATCGAAGCGTATATGGACCTTATTTGGAAAACGATGTCTGAATGCATCCAGAGAGGCTGTGAACGCTCTGGCTTCTTGCCTGGCAAGCTTAAAGTCCGTCGCCGAGCTTCCTCTATTTACCAAGAACTATCAAAGAACAGCAGTGTATATACGGACCCATTGACTGTCATGGACTGGGTTAATCTTTATGCTTTGGCTGTAAACGAAGAAAACGCCAGTGGATCTAAAATTGTCACGGCACCAACCAATGGTGCCAGTGGCATTATCCCAGCTGTGTTGAAATACTATGAAACTTTCTGCCCTGGATCCGACAACGATCACAAGGCGGGCATACACAGATTTCTGCTGACTTCAGCGGCCATAGGCTGCCTGTATGCAAAAAACGCTTCTATATCGGGGGCTGAAGTTGGTTGCCAGGGAGAAGTCGGGGTCGCCTGCTCTATGGCCGCAGCAGGCTTGACAGCCGCCCTCCTAGGGACGAACGCGCAAGTTGAACAGGCTGCAGAAATAGGCATGGAGCACAATCTGGGACTCACTTGTGACCCTATCGGTGGCCTGGTCCAAATCCCCTGCATAGAAAGAAATGCCATGGGAGCCATCAAAGCAATTAATGCTTCTCGCATAGCTATGAGGGGAAACGGTGAACACTATGTATCTCTCGACTCGGTGATGAAAACCATGATGCAGACGGGTGCTGATATGAAAACAAAATACAAAGAGACATCACGCGGTGGTCTAGCTGTTAATATCCCTGAGTGTTAGTTTTTTGCTGTGAGGGGAGCCGATTCCCTCACTATCCCTTACACCTTCCCTGCTTCCTATATTTCCTACTGGGTTAGAATTTTTAAAGAATTCCTACTTATTTTCCGATAGTGGCTAGGCCTGGGTGTTTGAAAGCTCTCTCGGAACCATACTATGAGTAAACATTCTCGTTCTTTAAATATTTTAATGATATGGTTGGCAGCTCAGCTGTTCTCTAGCTGTAGTACGGCTCCTCAAGAGGAGCAAACTCGCGCCTACTCGTCATCGAAGGGGAAGGAATCGATTGATTCTGTCGATTCAACGGCCAGTGACACCGACGATGAAAGTTCTGGAGCCTCTCTGGGGGGTACCCCAAAAACATCTCCTATTGCAGCTAACTCATCTAAAACGAAGAGTACAGGAACAAATTCGGGAACAACAATATCAGGAAGTTCGATTTCTTCTTCCTCTGCTTCGTCTAGCTCCTCTTCAGCTCCCTCTAGCTCTTCTTCTTCGTCAGCAAAAAGCAATGTCAATCAAGTCAGCGCCTCGACAAAAATAAAGAAAAATTCGACTAATGAGCCTCCTATACTGCCAGCAGAGCAGGAGGCTCTTGTCGTTACGTCTGGAGTAGGCGTATCCTATACTCTCGGTCAAGAATGTGATGGACAGTTCAAAGGGAGACAGAGTGGAGATCTATGTGCTTATGATTTTTGTGGATCTAATAATGGACATTTGAATCCAGATGTTCAACATACTGTTACCGAACTCAAAAATTATTTTGTTTCGAAAAATCTTGTTCCCAATCCTTGTGTGCAAAAAACAGTGGTTAATGCTTTACGAAATCAACTAGAGGAATTAGATCTTTCAGGAAAAATGATAAAAGATATCAGTCCTCTCATGGAAATGAAATCACTAAAAAAATTATCTTTAGATAATAATCTTATAGAAGGAGGTTTAGGTGAGCTTGTTTTTATGAAAAAACTACAATACCTCTCCGTGAGAAACAACAAACTAACCTCAGTTCAAGGTTTAGCTGGTTCACAAACTTTGCTACAAGCCTATTTTGCAAAAAACTATATTAGTTCCATAGATCCACTTGTCTCAGTGACTACTCTTACAAAACTCGATATCAGCTACAATAATAGAATGACATCTATCATTGGATTTTTACAAGATCCAAGGCGTGTCAACAAGCCTGTTGAGCTTTACGTGGTGGGAGATGAGCATATCATCACAGAAGTTATTCCCAAAAGAACCCTGCGAAGCCCTGGTGCAGATTGCGATGTTTTACATACCCAAAGATCAGGGGCAGATGTGATCGATGGGGAAGCTCCCTCCTGTCTTCTTGGCAACACTATCAATATGGGTACTGATTTAACAGGACTAGCTGCTTCTGCCCTTTTCGGAAACTAAGTTTTTGGGAGAACCAGCTACGCATCCATTCGACGGAGCCTGCCCTGAGCGTAGTCGAACGGGCTGAGGGCAAGGTTTTCTCCCAAACCCTCTTCCTTGTTTTATAAAGTCATGTCGATAACAAATCGATATTTGACATCACCTCGGATCATTCTTTCATAAGCTTCGTTAATTTTCCCAATAGGGATCAGCTCTACATCTGATAAAATTTCATGGGTTCCACAGAAATCGAGCATTTCTTGAGTTTCAGCAATGCCACCAATCAAAGATCCGCTGAGATTTCGTCTACTAAAGATAAGAGGAGATGGATTGAGCTTCAGTGGGCGTTCGGGAAGTCCAACCATGACAAGAGAACCATCTCGACGAAGCAACTGAAGATAGTCTCCGACATCGTGATCAGCTGAGATTGTGTCTATGATAAAATCAAATTTATGATGGTGAGATCTCATCGCGCTAGCATCTGAAGAGAGGACCACCTCATGGGCTCCTAAACGATGAGCATCCTCTCGTTTTTTAGAAGAACTAGTAAAAACTGTTACTTGAGCTCCAAAAGCACGAGCTAGTTTTACCCCCATATGTCCGAGTCCGCCAAGACCTAAAATAGCGACCTGATTTCGAGAAGAAATTTTCCAATGTTTAAGGGGTGAATACATCGTGATGCCAGCACAAAGAAGAGGAGCAACCCTTGAGAGATTAAGATTCTTAGGAACCTTTAAGACAAAATCCTCATGAACAACAATCGCAGAAGAATACCCACCCATGGTCACTTGTTCAGACCCTCTTTCCTGACTGTTATATGTCCCTATAAAGCCTTCATCACAGTACTGCTCCTCACCACTCTTGCAGGGCTGACACGTTCGGCAAGAGTCGACAATACACCCGACTCCAACCAGATCACCCATCGAAAATTTCTTTACTTTTGATCCAATTCGAGAGACGTTCCCAACGATTTCGTGTCCGGGAACCATCGGAAAAATGGAGCCTCCCCATTCGTCACGGACCTGATGAATGTCGGAATGGCAGACTCCACAGAACTGGATCTCTATGGCAAGTTCATGCTCGCCCGGCTCTCTTCTCTCAAATGTATAGGGACTTAGAGCTGCGGACTTACTTTTAGCGGCATAACCATGGACTTTAAAGGTCTGTTTGTTCATAATGGCTCCTTACGCAATAAAAATGACTTTTGATTATATATAGGAACCATCCCACAAGTCATCTAGCTGCGTTATTTTCGTCGCTCCGCTGCTCATTTATCAGCAAGTAAACTGCGCTGCTCACTCCTCAATGCCTTGCTATACTTGTGGGATGGTTCCTAGAATTTACGAAACGAAAAATAGGTTTAAGGTTTACCGACATGAAGAAAATAAGCATGACAATGTTAGGAATTTCTATGCTTTTATCAACGCAGGCCCAGGCTAAAATTTTTGAAAAAAAAATGATGCGAGATGCTTTTTCTCTCGCAGAAAAAGACTCTGTCGTCGTTCTTGACATCGACAATACTATCTTGAGACCATCTCAGTCTTTTGGTAGTGTCGAATGGTACGACCATGCTGTGTCTGAGTTAAGATACAAATACCAATCACAAGGACTTTCTTCATCTTTAGCTGAGCTACGTGCTCAAAATGAAACCATCAAGATCTGGGAGCATGTCAATGCAAAGACAAAGGTGATCCCTGTCGAAAGGGAGATACCAGCTCTGGTTGCGCAGTTGCAAAAAGAGGGGCGAACCGTCATCGCCCTAACGGCAAGGCGGATAGACTATGACCGAGTCACTTTTTTGCAGTTAAAATCTGTAGGCATTGATTTCAATAACAATCCCCATGCCATGTTCACAAAACAGCCAACGTTTAAAGATACTAAGTTCATGAATGGTGTTTTTTTCTCTGGTCATCTTAATGATAAGGGAGAAGTCTTTGTGAACTTCCTTAATGAGAATAAGTTAAAACCTCGATCTGTTCTTTTCATCGACGATAAAGACTTTAATGTAAAAAGCCTAGAAAAATCACTCACACCAACATCCATAGAGTATTTTGGTGTTCGATATTCTGGAGCTGACCCTTTCGTAAACTCCCTTAACCCTCAAGTTGTAGCTCTTCAATATAAATCCTTCCTCCATGAGGATAAACTCTTGGCTGATGAAGAAGCTCTTCGACTTATCAGAAAGAAGTAGGCACTATCCCGCAAATCGTCTAGCTGCGTATTTTCTTCGCTGCGTCTGCTGCTTTCCTAGCAAGTAGACTGCGCTGCTCGATCCTCAACGCCTTGATAAACGACTTGTCGGATAGTTCCTAGACCCCCCTATAAGAGCAAGAAGCCGTTGACTTATTTTTCTTCATCTGCCAGAGTTAGCTCAAACATCAAGTTCTTTATTTTTTCATTTCTCTGAAAAAGCCAAGCTTTAAAAGCATCTGAGGAGGCTGTTTATGCGTCGAGAGCTTATAACTCATCTTGTTTTTAATAGTCTATTTACCATTTCGGGTCTGATAGGCATGAGCATGTTGTCAAGCTGTGAAAAGAAAAAAACTGGCAGCAATAGTAACGCAGCAAGTGTTCAAAATGAAGACTCAGTGATACGGGTTGGAGAGATTGGTTCCATGACGGGTTCGGAAGCGACCTTCGGTGTTTCTGTCCATAAAGGTGTGACCTTGGCTTTTGATGAAATCAATGCGGCAGGAGGAGTTCTAGGGAAGAAAATTGAACTGATAAGCATAGATGACCAAGGAAAACCAGAAGAAGCAGCGACCGCTATGAACAAGCTGATCACCCAAGACAAAGTTATAGCCGTTATTGGCGAGGTTGCTAGTTCACGAAGCTTAGCGATGGCCCCTATCGCCCAGAACCATAAAATACCGATGATTAGTCCATCATCAACCAATCCTCGAGTCACGCAGCAGGGAGATTATATCTTCCGCGTCTGTTTCATTGATCCGTTTCAAGGTGCTGTCATGGCGCAGTTTGCCCTTGATCACTTGAAAATCAAATCAGCAGCTATCTTAAGAGATGTAAAAAATGACTATAGTGTTGGATTAGCTGATTATTTCACCATGACATTTGCAAAGGGGGGTGGAAGTATTGTGGTTGATCAAAGCTACAGTGCTGGAGATATAGATTTCAAATCTCAGTTGACAGCTATCCGTTCAAAAAATCCTCAGGCTATCTTCGTGCCTGGTTATTACACAGAGGTCGGACTTATCGCAAGGCAGGCAAGAGAGCTCGGGATGAACATTCCCTTCTTAGGAGGAGACGGATGGGACTCACCAAAGCTTCGTGAAATTGGTGGAAACTCTTTAGAGGGCTCTTTTTTCTCTAACCATTATTCATCAGAAAGTCAGGAACCTGCTGTTCAAAACTTTATCAAAAAATTTAAGTCTGTCTACAATGAAGTCCCAGACAGTCTAGCTGCTATGGGCTATGAATCAGCTCTGGTCCTCGTCGATGCTATCAAAAGAGCAAATGGGACAGACTCACAAGCACTGAGGAACGCCATTGCCGATACGAAAGACTTCCAAGGGGTGACAGACAAGTTCAGTCTTGATAAAGATCGCAATGCCATTAAATCAGCTGTCGTTCTCAAAATAGAGAGTGGTGAGTTTAAATTTTTGACGACTGTTAGCCCACAGGCCATAAATTTATGATTGAATTCATACAACACCTCATTAACGGACTGTCTCTTGGGAGCATCTATGCCCTGATTGCCATAGGCTACACGATGGTGTTTGGTATCTTGCAGCTTATTAATTTTGCCCATGGTGATGTCTACATGATTGGTGCCTTCTCTGGTTTTTATGCAACCAGGTTCTTCTTCTCGACATCAGAACCTTCTCTTCTTATTCTCATCTCTGTCATGCTCATCTCCATGTTCGTCTGCGCTGTTCTCGGCTTTGTGATTGAAAGAGTAGCCTATAGACCTCTCAGGCAAGCTCGACGCATCAACGCTTTGATCACAGCTGTAGGTGTGTCTATGTTTCTACAATTCTCAGGTCAGATTCTTTTTGGTTCAGACCCCAAGTTTTTCCCCCAGATCTACCAGTCCTCTTTAGATCTTTCCTTCGGTGAAATCAAAATCAATCCGTTACAGATGGTTTCTCTCGTTTTAGCTCTGACGCTTATGCTGATCCTCCAGTTTATTATCTTTCGCACTCGGTTTGGGAGAGCTATGAGAGCCGTCAGTTTTCAGCACGATCTCGCAAGCCTTATGGGCATACCTGTAAATAGGGTGGTGTCGCTCACTTTTATGCTGGGCTCTGCCCTTGCTGGTGCCGGAGGTGTCCTCGTTGGTCTTATCTATCCCAAAATCGAACCTCTGATGGGGGTCATGCCAGGCCTCAAGTGTTTTGTAGCTGCCGTCTTAGGAGGGATTGGGAATATGGCAGGAGCTGTGGTGGGAGCTCTGTTCCTTGGTGTAGCCGAGGAGTTTCTCGTCGGCTACTGGCTGCCTAGTTATAGGGATGCTCTCGCCTTTGCTCTTCTGATTTTAGTGCTCCTGTTTAGGCCGATGGGTCTTTTCCCTGTTCAAAAAACGGAGAAAGTTTAATGCCATCCCATGAGAATTTATTTGCTAAAGCAAACTCAGGTTCCATCTCCTACCCTACTTTGAACCCACTGGCCCTCTGGGCCTTTGGCTTTTTACTTATTTGGCTTTGCAGTGATTTTATATCGTCGAATATGAACCCCTATTATTTTGGCATTCTCATCTACTCAGGGATCAACATTACGCTGGCCTTGAGTCTCAACCTTGTGAATGGGTATACGGGCCAATTTTCGATGGGTCATGCAGGGTTCATGTCTGTTGGCGCTTATACCTCTGCTTTCCTCAGTTTGACCCTCCAGCAGAAATATCCTCAACTTTTTACTCAGGACAGCTGGCTTCTATCCCAGCTCTGTTTTTTCGTCGTTTTGTTTGCTGGTGCCAGCGTAGCAGCTGCTGTCGGCTATCTAGTGGGGCTACCGTCTCTACGTCTCAAAGGAGACTATCTCGCTATCGTCACTCTAGGTTTTGGAGAAATCATCCGAGTTGTTCTGCTTAATATTGACGCTGTAGGTGGGGCGAGAGGTTTACCTGGAATACCCTCAGTCAGTTCCTTTGGGTGGGTCTACACCGTAGCATGTCTCTGTTTATTTGTTTTGATGAGAATTCTTTCCTCACCAATGGGAAGGGAATTTGTCAGTGTTCGGGAAGACCCCCTTGCCAGTGAAGCTATGGGTGTCGATACAACTCAAGTTAAAGTAAGAGCTTTTGTTATCGGTGCATTCTTTGCAGGGGCAGCTGGTGGACTCTTCGCTCACTATTTAAACTATCTCAATCCAGCTATATTCGACTTCAACAAGAGCTTTGACATCATCATCATGGTCGTCTTAGGTGGTATGGGCAGTCTAACAGGTTCTGTTGTAGCAGCTATGTTTCTCACAATTCTCAAAGAGGCACTTAGACCTCTCCAAGAACTCACTCAGATCGATTTTAGGATGGTTCTCTATTCTTTGATCCTCATTCTCATGATGATACTACGACCTGATGGGGTGATGGGGATGAGAGAAATTAAGGATTTTTTAAAATTTTTTAGAAAATCAAAAAACTAGAGGCGAGGGGCTATATGTCAGCAGCTTTGGAATTAAAAGATCTGACTATTGAATTTGGTGGATTGAAAGCGGTCTCTGCTGTCAGCTTCAGTGTGCCTGCAAAAAGCATCTTCGGACTTATAGGGCCCAACGGAGCTGGTAAAACGAGCGTGTTTAATATGATCACAGGTCTTTACAAACCCAGCTCAGGGTCTGTAAGAACATTCGGTCGACAAATTGATGGCATGAAAGTTTTTCATATCACCCGTATGGGTGTTGCCAGAACTTTTCAAAACTTAAGACTTTTCAAAGAGCTTAGCGTTCTGGACAACCTCCTGGTCGCCATGGACCACAACCCCAAATATCAGAAGATTAGTTTTCTAAGCTCTCTCTTACAGTCAAAGTCATTTCTCGACAACGAACAGCAAAAAAGGGAGAAATGTACAGAAATCCTGTCTTTTTTTAAACTCGATCAGCGCAGCTTAGAACTTGCTAAAAATCTGCCCTATGGTGATCAGAAAAGACTTGAAATTGCTCGAGCCCTCGCTACAGATGCCAAATTGATCCTCCTCGACGAGCCTGCCGCAGGCCTTAATCCTCATGAAAGCCACTCCCTTATGGAGAATATCCGCTTTATTCGAGATCGCTTTCATACCGCTGTTCTTTTGATTGAGCATGATATGAAAG
>JAGNWK010000060.1 GCA_017985985.1 Oligoflexales bacterium | reverse complement strand
TTAAGCATCACCCTCTCAGGTGACTTGGGAGTCTTCTTTTTTAATTTCATTCAACCATAAAAAGGCTAACGCACTAAAAATGCAAGAAGATTATGAAGCTTCAGATCCAGAGTGGAGCGGAACTAGATGTGTTATTTTCGTCGCTGGGCTCCTCATTTACCAGCAAGTAAACTGCGTGCTCGCTCCTCAATGCCTTGCTATACGACTTGTGGGATGGTTCCTAGAGGGATATGCTTGAATTCTTAAGAGGTTCCTTATGATGAAAAAATTTATCTTCGCTATTTTTATGCTGTCACTCACTTGGCACTGTCAATCTCGATCAAAGGGCACCCAAAAAAAGCAGGAAAAATCTGTTCAAGATGCCAAACAAATTTTCGACGGAGTATCTGCTTCCGTTAAGCACAAAATCAAAATCTATTTTACATTGGGAGCCCCTGAACTAGGCCGTGAAGAGTTTGGTTTAGAGCTTGGTTTTAATGATAGTCGTTTGACAAATGTTTTTCGTTCTTTGAAAGATAAGAAAATAAAAACAAATAAATCTTATCTTCTAAATTTTGATCTCGATTTAGAAGCATCACCTCGTGATCGTTCTTTTTCTAAGATATCACTGCGGTTTTCAAGTTCATCTCCTTTCTTAGATTCAAGATTTAAAAAAGGAATTCCGGTCAATAACATAGCGTTTTATGTCGACGATAAAACAAAATACAACTGCTACCCTTTGCAAGATCATGAGTGGAAAATCAACGAAGGTTCTGGGCTTGTCTTTTTTGATTCGGATAGTGAGTGCTTAGAAGAGACCTGGTATACGAATATGAAAGATAAAATTGTCAAGAGATCGTCAGATTTTCTTGATGTAGTTCTCCCCAAGCTCGTGGCAACAAAGGATGGTTATCTCGATAATTTTCGAAATTCATTGAAAGAACAGATCAAGAAGTACAGTGATTGGTTGGATAATCCAGATGCGATCCTCAGGTCGCAAAAAGATACGATCATGACGCTTGGGGGTTCACAGCTCGTAGCTGGGGGATCTGCTCTCGCTGCTTTGGCGGGAGCACCTATAGTGGTGGCTTCAACATCTGTGATAGGGATGACGATCGGTGCTGGGATTGTTATGTATAAATATAAACCCTATCTAGGAGATGGCTTAGATACGGCGGTGTTTGGACCCTATCTAGATGGTCCTAATACAAGTTATACGGAAGATGTCTTTTTGCAAGAAACCTTGAGTAGACCGTATTTAAAATGTCGTTATTATGCGAATGGAGTGAGTCGCGATGTGACACCAAGCAGGGAAGTTTGGGTTAGTAAAGATATTCTAAATGGGGATCTACAGAATAATGCTAATTTTTATGGAAGTTCATTCTATAAAAATTATATGGTCCTACAGGGGCGTTGGGTGCTGCGCTACGATAAAGCTAATCTCACTCGAGCCGTTGCTTTTGCTTCTTTGGAAAATCCATACTTTGTAGCAACGGCCTGCCGCATAGCTTTGGTGAGAGCCAAAGTTGTCGATGGAATCCTTATGACGAAAGAGGAGGAGAGTCGTAAAATTATTCCTATTGTCTCCTACTCTTCTCATCTCACCGAAGGCTATCCCATATTCTTTTATGCAAAGTCAAAACAAGCCTCAGGTCTTCATTTGCTTGTCGATGAGCACCTCAATAAAAATGTAGCTCAGAAAATCTTAGAGCCTCAGGATTGGTATTCAGTCTTTGCCAGCCATTTGATTTCTTTAGGAGTAGAGGTGACAGCTTTTGGATTTTTTAACAAGTATCAATTTATAAACTCTGCAAATCCTATTATACAGGGGGTAGGAAATGCCGGGATTTCAAATGGATCCCAAATAGCAGCTGCGATGGGCATTGAAAATACGTACTCTCTTGTCAGATATAGCAAGCTTTACCTAGCTAATACTGCGAGTTCCTACCATGGATTCCTCAAGTATGCGGGATCTCAAGTCTTAGGGAAAATCGTTGCCAATATTTTATACCCTCTAAGGGTTCTGCAAGGTGAGGTTCCTTTATTTTTAAAAGCAGAGCAGTTTAAAGATTCAAACATAAGTGAAGGGAGGATTTCTTGCGAAGTGTCTGACTCGGTGGGGATGTCAACGAGAGTGTCATTACCAGGGTTAAAAATAAAAAATCAGTCGACTTATTTTTTTGCAACGACTGTTAATTTTTTTGAAGTGCTCAGTTCTTGTACTCAGCTCTTGCTCGGGTCCGGTGATCCCTTGGATAAACTGGAAGGACTCTCTATCTCTGTGGCGTCAGACCCTCTTGTTTTTTATCGACCTATCGCACGAGAGCTGCCGGGTGGAAAAGTCGAGAAGGGCTATCAGTTGGAAGCGAGTCGAAATTGGGATGAAGAATATGTTGAACTGAAGACCCTCCTAGACCAGCAGCAGCGAATGACAAAGGACTATAAAGCCCCTCTCTATGACGCAACTCTCCCCGTTCCCACTATTTATAATAGCAAGGAGGGGGTTAGGGGACTGTTTGTGGAATAACAAGCCTAGCTGGTTCCCCCTAGAAAAAACCGAGCGCTTGTGTTAGCATGCCTTCCCTTTATTTTAAGTACTACATACAAGGCAAAGGACAGGGAATCATGCGAAAAGAAAGAAAAGACGGGCGCTTATCGGAGCAGCTCCGTCCATTGAGAATAACACCGCACTATACACAAAATGCACTGGGTAGTGTCCTTGTGGAGATGGGTGAGACCCGAGTGCTTTGCACAGTCAGTTTAGAAGAGAACGTACCTGGCTGGATGAGAAACAGCCGACCTCCTCGCGGCTGGCTTACGGCGGAGTATTCCATGCTTCCAGGCTCTACCTCTAGTCGAACAAAGAGAGAGCGTGGTCATGTGGGGGGCCGAACTCAGGAGATCCAACGTCTGATCGGCAGGAGTTTGCGAGGGGTTGTCGATCTATCTAAGCTCCCCGATATGACGCTGGTCGTGGACTGTGATGTCATTCAAGCCGATGGGGGAACTCGAACAGCCTCCATTACAGGTGGTTTTGTCGCAATAAAGCTAGCGATTGCTAAGCTTTTGAGAGAGAACCGACTTAAGCATAATCCTATCACTGATGGTATCGCGGCTATATCTGTTGGAATTAAGGATGAAGCTGTGCTTGTCGACTTGAATTATGCGGAGGACAGTCAGGTGGATCTCGATATGAACGTCGTGATCACAGAGAGTGGGCGTCTCTTGGAAATTCAAGGAGCCGCAGAGAAGGGCTCATTTACAAAGTCCCAGGTCATCGCTATCATCGAGGCAGCTGAGGCAGCTTTGAAGCCCGTATTTGATCTTCAACGTGTGGCGTCAGAAGGTCAAATCGCTGAGAGTTAGTTTTTTAGGGGAAACCAGCTGGCACCCATTCGCTCACAACAGGCTTTCCCCTAGCCCCTCCTTGCTAGCGATCATTCGAAGGGTATATGCAAGACCAAAAAAACCCCCTCCATATTGGCAAACCTTCCTGGTTGAAGACTCCTCTTCCCTCAGGGAAGGTTTTTTTTGACATTAAAAAAGATCTGCGTTCGAAGAATCTGGTTACTGTCTGTGAAGAAGCCAAGTGTCCTAACATTAGCTCTTGCTGGAGTAGTCAAACAGCAACATTCATGGTTCTGGGTGACACCTGCACAAGAGCTTGCCGTTTTTGTCACATCAAGACTCATTCCGCGCCCCCTGCACCAGATGCAGAGGAACCAGAGAAGGTTGCTAAAAGCTGCGAACTGCTCAAATTAAAGTATGTGGTGATCACGATGGTGGATCGTGATGATCTCCCCGACGGGGGAGTGGCCCATGTGCTCAAGGTTGTTGATCGGGTGCGAGAGTTGAACCCTGGAATTAAAGTCGAGCTATTAGTTGGGGATTTTAATGGTAGAGAGGATGCCATTCAAACCATTCTCTCTTCGCGATTGGAAGTCTACGCTCATAACCTTGAAACGATAGAGCGACTCACCCCACGAGTTCGAGATGCTCGGGCTTCTTACAAGCAGTCGCTTCAAGTTCTGAAACGAGCTAAAGAGTTGGCAGACTATCCTGTGTTCACAAAAAGCTCTTTGATGCTAGGTCTCGGCGAAACATATGAAGAAGTTCTTGTCTGTTTGGAAGATATGCGATCTGCTCACGTCGATTTCCTTACACTGGGGCAGTACATGCGTCCTACGCAGAAGCATCTTTCGATCAAAGAATGGGTTCATCCAGAAATCTTTGAACGACTGGCTGTAGAAGCGAAGAACATGGGGTTTATTTCGGTGGCCTCATCCCCACTCGTTCGTAGTTCTTATCGAGCGCGAGAGTTCTATGAGGAGGCTATGTTGTCTTTGAATAAATCACAATTAGCTGCGGTGCAGTCATCCCAGATGGAACAGGCAGAACTATCTCAGGTAAAACATAGAGACTCTGCGTCATGAGAGCATGGCTACAGACCTGGTTTGCCTGGTTTGTTTTCCAATGGATGAAAGGATTAGCACTTTGTCCCTCTTCGTTTCATAAAGGTCTAGCCCGGATTTTAGGTTTTCTTAGGTTTCGATTTAAGAAAAAGGAACGGCATCGCATTCTGTTTAATATTGAGAAGATTTTTAAGCTCCCCCTCCACACACCCTTTGCTCGACAGTTTGCTGAGCAAGTTCTTTTTCATCAGATTTTGTGCACATTGGAGACAGCGAAGACTTTTTTTTCACCAAGCTTGAAAGAAAACTTGCTGTTAGGGGTTCCAGAGCTTAGGCAGAATATGGCTGAGTTGGAAAAGGAGCCTGGAGGGCAACTCGTTATTACAGCCCATCTTGGCGCCTGGGAGCTCATCAGCGCTTATGGACCATCGTCTGCTTCTCGTCCCTTTTATGCACTGGCAAAGAGCATTAAATCAGAGATTTTGAATAGGACGGTTGCCAAACTTCGCTCGCAGACTCAAGTCAAGATCTTAGACTCAGATTCGAAGCAGCTTGCCAAGTTCATGCATCTGTCCTTGCGTGAGGATAACGGGTGGATTACCTTTGTTATGGATCAGAAGCCAAAAGAAAGGCGGGGACCACTCGTTAAATTTTTAGGCCAGGAAACACCCTTCGTTGCAGGAGCGGCTGCCTTAGCTCATCGTTATCACTGTCCTGTTCTTGCTGTTTTCTTTATCCGTGAAGGAGATCTCCGTTACCGGGTGCATTCGAAGATCCTTTGGCAGAGGGGGCACAACGCAGACAGACAGACGCTTGTGGCAAGCTTTGCCTCTGAGATTGAACGAATGGTGCGGCTTTATCCTGAACAGTGGTGTTGGGAGTACAAAAGGTGGAAATTTTAAAAGGCAGCTACCGTTCTGTACTTGTAGTGCTTCTCCTTATTTTTTGTTCGCGGTCAAATGAGCTTTCGCTGTGGATTGGGGGAAGCTTCTCTTTTCTTGGTTTTCTACTCTATGTTTTTTCGAGGTCTTCCAGGCAAGGAGTACAAGCGCTTGTAAACCCTGGTGTACAGTTCACAGCCATGTCTCGTTTTGTTCGATACCCACTTTTTTTATCTTATTTTCTCATAGGTACAGGTCTTTTGCTGGCGACGGCTAAAGCCTATGTGTTTTGTTTTGGTTTTTTGGCTCTTGCTCTTTTTCTAAAGAAAAAAATGCAGGGGGAGGAAGCTCTGAGGAGAGAGTTTGGCTCGGTTCCTTATCTGCTTTTTTCTCAGGAAGTCAGTCCTATATTCCCCCGTTTTATACCTTATCCCACCCTTTCAAATATTTCTTTTTATGATCCCAAGAAGCGAAGATTAAGTTTTCGGAAAAAGGATCTTCTCTTTTTTGCTTTGCTCGTTTCAACCTTCGCACTACTTTATTTGCGAAGTTCTTACGCATAATCAGGGGGAGAACTAGGGACATAGGGGGGCAGAATCCTAAAGAGGGAATTTTGATCGGTATGGGGAGAACCCTAAAGAGGGGAAAGCCCTCTTTAGGGGAAAACTTAGAGAACAAAGGATTTCTAATGAAAAAAGATAACAAACCAAAATTAAGTAGCTCTCCTTTTCCAGACTTCATGGATTTAAATTCCCTGCTGACAGAAGAACAGCAGTTAGTGCAGAAGACAGTTCGTGACTTTGTTAGCCAGGAGGTAGAACCTCTGATCCGCGAGGCTTATCGCAGTGAAGTTTTTCCAAAAGAGTTGATCCCTAAATTGGGTACACTTGGAGTTTTGGGGGGACAGCTTTCGGGTTATGGACTTCCCGGGATGGATGCGATTTCTTACGGCCTGGTGATGAAAGAACTCGAGAGATGTGATTCTGGGCTGCGTAGCTTTGTGTCGGTCCAAGGTGGCCTCGTGATGTACCCCATCCATGCTTTTGGCAGTGAGGAGCAAAAGAGAACTTGGTTAGGACCTCTAAGTTCGGCAGAGGCTATTGGTTGTTTTGGGCTCACTGAATCGGCAGGAGGATCGGATCCTGGTGCGATGGGTACAAAAGCAGTCAAAAAAGGCTCACAGTGGGTACTCAATGGCTCGAAAATGTGGATCACAAACGGTAATCTTGCCCAGATTGCTGTGGTTTGGGCGCATACTGAAGACGGTGTCCGAGGCTTTCTAGTTCCAACCGATGCCAAGGGTTTTCGAGCACCAAAAATGCAGGGAAAACTCTCCCTCCGTGCTTCAGAAACAGCAGAGCTTTATATGGATGATGTCAAGATTCCTCTCGATGCGATGCTCCCCCATGCCATAGGATTGAAAGCGGCTTTATCCTGCCTCACTCAGGCGAGATACGGCATCAGCTGGGGGGTTTTGGGGGCAGCGGAAGCCTGTTTTGATGAGGCTGCTGCTTATGTACAGGACCGAGTTCTATTTGGAAAAGCTTTGGCCACCAAACAACTTGTTCAAAGAAAACTAGCGATCATGCTTTCTCGTATCACCCAGGGTCAGCTTCTTGCCTTCCGTCTTGGGCAGCTAAAAATGGAATCACGTCTGCACTACGCTCAGGTCAGTATGGCGAAGCAAAATAACTGTGAGATGGCTCTGGAAACGGCCCGTATGGCTAGAGACATACTTGGGGCTAATGGCATCATGGACGAATACAAGACTATGAGGCACATGTGCAATCTGGAAACGGTTAACACCTATGAGGGTACCAGCGATATCCATCTGCTCATCGTCGGAGCTGAACTCACAGGCAATTCCGCGCTTTAGCTCTCTGGTCTTTCTCAGTCAGAGGCCGTTAGGTGGTCTGGTCAATGTTATATGGTTAAGGCAAGATACCCCTCGACTTCGCTCCAACCTATCTAAGTATTACGATTTCGTCATTGCGAGGAGCCGTAGGCGACGAAGCAATCTTGCCTTTACACGGAGATTGCTTAGCTCCAACCTATCTAAGTATTACGATTTCGTCATTGCGAGGAGCCGTAGGCGACGAAGCAATCTTGCCTTTACACGGAGATTGCTTAGCTGCTCTCGCAATGACGAGGTTCTGAGATGAATACTAGGCAGCTTGCTGAGGTATCGTTTAAATTTAGGACTACAAGATTTGAATCATCATCAACAAAGTTACGTACTCATCGGAGGGGGGGCTGCGGGTTATTTTGCAGCTATCAACAGTGCTGAGGCCAATCCTTCTGTCCGTCATATCTTATTAGAAGCAACCCACAGGCCTATGACAAAAATAAAGCTGTCAGGGGGTGGACGCTGTAACGTGACTCACCATTGTTTTGACCCTAAACTTCTTGTGCAGAACTACCCTCGAGGGAGTAAAGAACTTTTGGGGGCTTTCACCCGTTTTCAAGCAAAGGATACGATTGCCTGGTTTGCGGAGCGCGGCGTGGAGCTAAAGACCGAGGCGGATGGAAGGATGTTCCCGAGTACGAATAAAAGTGAAACGATTATCGAATGTTTTCATCAAGAGGTAGAGAGACTCGGTGTCGAAGTTCGCAAAGGAGCCAAGGTTAATCAGATTCATAAAAACGGTGATCGATTCACAGTCGAGATTCAAAATCAGGAGCCAATAGAAGCGGACCGAATTCTGCTGGCTACCGGTAGTTCTGAGGCTGGTTATAAGCTAGCAACCTCACTCGGACATCAGATCATCAGTCCAGTTCCTTCTCTTTTTACGTTCAACTGCACGCATCCTATCTTGACGGATTTGATGGGTACGGCTTTTAAGCAAGTAGCCCTCCGCTTGGACGTACCACCGCATCAAAAAAAGTGGCAGCAGACCGGTCCCCTTCTGATCACCCACTGGGGTCTAAGTGGCCCTGCTGTCTTGAAGCTTTCAGCTTTTGCAGCAAGAGAACTGCATGAGGCACAGTACAAAGCGAGTTTATCGGTTAACTGGGTCGCTCCTCTCACTGAGGAAGAGGTGATGGAGCTATGTCTTAGCCAGAAAAAAGAAAATGGAAAACAGAACCCCAAAAGCTCAAATGTTTTCCCTCTGACGAAGAAATTTTTTCATCGAATTCTGGAGCACTGTCTTTCTGAGAAGCAAGATCGTGTGTGGGCTGATCTCAGCAAAGAGGATTTAAAACATCTTGTTCACACTCTGACCAGTACAAAGGTAGACATCGATGGCAAGGGTGTTTTTAAGGAAGAGTTTGTGAGCTGTGGTGGGGTCGATTTAAAGGAGGTCGATTTTAAAACTATGGAAAGTAAGGTCTGCCCCGGGCTTTTCTTTGCCGGGGAACTTTTAAATATCGATGGGATTACAGGTGGATTTAACTTTCAAAACGCTTGGACCACAGCATGGATTGCAGCCCAGAAAAAGTTCTAGCTCTCCTCCGTGCTGATCTCCGGCACTGACTCAGCTACTGAAATTTCCGCATAACAAAGTGCAGGAGGGGATTCAGGGCTGCTGTAGTAGTGAGAACTGTTGCTTCTAGATCTGCGTCGGAGAGGTTTGGCGATGGAGGGGGAGCTGGTGGAACGGAGTGAGACAAAGCAGGATCTGAAAAATTAGTGGATACTGATGGCGAAACCTGAGCAGTGGTAGGAAGAACCTGGGGAGATGAGGTACCCGACGTAGGGGTCTGGGGATATTCCACAGGAGTTAAAGGCCGATCTGTCGGATGAACTGCAATAGCATCTGGATCCATGGTTGCATAGGTAATGGGAGCGGCTGGATCAGAAACAGGATCGACCATAGCCGGAGAGCTCGGATCTGGGGTAGCAGGGCTAATGGGAGCTAAAACAGCTGAAGAACTAGGATCGACTGGATCAGGGCTTGGATCCACAGCAGCAGGAGCACTCGGACCAGCGGGCGGTAGCAAAAGGACATAGTGGTTGACCTGACAGATAGCGTCGGTGGCCACATGCCCTATGTGGATCGTCTGCTCTTGTCCGGGGTTGATCATCTGTGGCTCCAGCCCAGGGGTGTGAATCACGAGTGTGAAGTCATAGAGAAAAGCCATCACAGCAAGATCGGCATGACTCAACCAGAGCCTTTGGGAGAGGGCTTGTAGCCATAAAATAATAGCCTCATGATCGTCCATCGTCGTTCCGTTTGGCAAAAAGCTCTGGATAGCAGCCAGGATGGCTTGTGCTAAGGGGGAGTCCGGTAGAATTAGCTCACTTTGATATAAATCAAAAATCTTCTTGACAAAACTTTGTCGATCGATGGGTTCTTTTTTGTAGGCCGCTGCGACAGCATGAAATCCACAGTCCCCATCGTCATCAACATCGACGACTTCAAATCCTGCTGCGCTTGCAGGGAGAGTGTAAGGTCCACCTTTTTTAGGGCGAAGGTACTCTAAAATATCGGCTGCACTTGGACGTAAGGCTGGATCCAAGTTGAGCATAGCTGCAAGCAAGGCAGTATATTTGCAGGGAGCCCCAAACTTGCTTTCGCAAAATCTTGTTCGAGAATCTTTCCATCTATGCTCTTGCCACTGCGGAGAGAGAGTTGGGTAATTTGATCGTGTTTTGGCATTAGGCCAGTTCTTATCGCTTGGAGTTCCACAAAGTTTGAAGATATCAAGTAGCTGAGCAAGTTCACTTTTAGATCGAAATAAGGGTCTACCTTTTAGAAACTCAAAAAAGATACAGGCCAGGCTAAAAATATCCGCCGTGGCATCATAGTCACCCTTTAAAATCCACTCTGGAGCTCGATACCACAAGGTACCAATCTCCCCCGCTGTAGAAACTCGTGAGTTGATCGAATCAAAGTCAGAGACTTTGACGTTGCCGTTATAATCGATAAGAAAATTGCTAGGCTTCAAATCGCAGTGAACAAAGCCTTGAGCGTGCAGAGCAGCTACTCCTGCTACCATTTGAACAAGAATTCGTTGAAGTATAGGATGTGGCAGACCGCGGGCGTGATTTTTTAAAAATTTAGCGAGGTCCATCTGCATCCTAGGCATATAAATACCAGGATTTTGAGTGCCGTCGGGCTGCCGATAAGAGATGGGAGACATGACATTGGCTTCACCTTGGATCGTGGACATGACTTTCATCTCAGTCAAGGAATTTTCGATTGCACTCCAGTAGTGAGCACACCAAGGTGGACATGTTTCTGGTCCGGGGCATCGGATATGAAAGCGTTTTAAAGCATATATTCTTCCTTTTGCGAGGGTTTCGTGAACAGTGCCATAAGTTCCTGCACCCAGTTTTGTTCCCAGCTCATCAACGTATAGCTCTGGGTATTTTCGACGGATGTCTTGAAGTTGTAACAGGAGCATGTGTCTGTGAACGATGAGTTCTTCGAGGAGGACTTTGTATTGCTCCTCCCTTCTTATAAGTTCTTTTCTGGTGCTTTGTTCTTCTTTCTCCAGCTTCTCCGTGGGATTGCTTCTAGCTGGACTAGTCAATAGGGTGGCTAGCATCAAAAACATGGATAATCTGAACATTCTGTCCTCACTAATGGTCTGAATTTGCTGACAAAAAGCAGGTAAATCTAGCTGAAAGGATCGTTTTCAGCGAGGAAAATAATATTGAACTTAAGAATTGATGGAAGGCAGGAGACATAATGCCTCATTTTCGATTTTTAGTTTGGCGTGGGGATGGCAAACTACGCGCCCACGCTGAGCCAGGGCTGTCTCATCAAAATCGATTTCCTCGGGAAATTCGATACCTCTCGACTCCGCTCCAACCTGTCTAAGTATTATGATTTCGTCATTGCGAGGAGCCGGAGGCGACGAAGTAATCTTGCCTTTACACGGAGATTGCTTCGCTTCGCTCGCAATGACGAAATCATAATACTTAGACAGGTTGGCTCGAGGTGACGTCATTTCGAGTAGAGTGGAGCAGAAGCGAGAAATATTGAGTATTTTTTGTCAAGCCAATTAAGCTGAGACAGCCCTGCACTATGAGCAGCTTTCACCCAAGGGCTCTTTCTTGTAAAGACTTCCCGTGATATGTATAGGTCCCATCTTAAAATCGGGGATCTTTATGAGCCATCATCATCTGCAGGAATTTTTTTACTCACTAACCCCCGACAAGATCCTTGCTGCTGTAGAAACTTCAGGTGTGCGGTGTACAGGGAGGCTGCTCCAACTCGGAAGCTTTGAGAACAGGGTCTATGAAGTGGAGGTTGAATTTTCAAGTCCACCCAAGAACAAAGCGGACTCTTTTCGTATTGTAAAATTCTATCGCCCCGCACGATGGAGCAAAGAGCAGATTATAGAAGAGCACGAATTTTTGAGAGAGCTTCAAGCAGAGGACGTCCCTGTTGTCGCTCCTATTGTTTTACAGTCGGGATCTAGTCTTGGTATTTTGCCGCATCTGGAAGGCAGCTCCATGTTTTTTGCGGTATTCCCGAAAGTTCAAGGCAGAAGGCCAGAGGAACTCAGTGATACGGATTTGAAAGTCATGGGACGTCTACTTGCTCGGATGCACCTTATTGGCCGAAGAAAGCTGGCAATTTATCGAAACACCTTCGATGTCGGGCTATCTGGATTAGAAAGCCTTCAGTTTCTTAGAAGTGGTCCATTTCTCCCTCCTATTTTAGAGGGCCGCTACAGTTCCTTGGTGGAAGCAATTTGCCAGCAATCTAGGGCAGACTTCTTAAAAATTCCCAACCAACGTCTGCACGGAGACTGTCATCTTGGCAATGTTTTACAGGGCCAGGAAGGCTTCTTTTTTCTAGATTTTGACGATATGGTGAACGGTCCCCCGGTACAAGACATGTGGCTGATTTGTGGGGGAAGAGATGAAGAAGGTCATAGACAGAGACATATTTTTCTCGATGCCTATGAGGAGTTTCTCTCTTTTGACGAGGGCAATCTCCGCCTGATCGAAGCTCTGCGTGCTTTACGCTACGTGCATTACAGTGCCTGGATTGCTAAGCGCTGGGAAGACCCCATCTTCCCGCGGACCTTTCCTCACTTTAAAGCCCAAGACTACTGGATCAACCAGCTCCAAGAATTCGAAGAAATCTTAGAGCTTATGAGTTCTGTTTAGAAATTGCTGGAGTAGAGAATGGCAGTGAAGTGAGAAATGCTCCCAGCTAAGACGAAAGTGTGCCAGATAGCATGGTGGAAGGGGACTTTTTTAAGAAGATAAAAGATTGTCCCCGATGTGTAAGCTATTCCCCCCAGGATGACCCACCACAGACCAATGGAAGTCAGAGATGCACTCAGAGGCTTTGCCGCAAATATAATGAGCCAACCCATCCCGAGATAGATACAGGTTGAGAGAATTTTAAAGCGACCTGTGAAAAAAAACTTAAGGATGATGCCGACGAGGGCCAGGCTCCAGATAAGGATGAGAAGCCCCCAGCCGAGTGTGCCCTTGATATTTAAAATCAGAAATGGCGTGTAGGTTCCTGCAATGAGAAGATAAATAGATACATGATCACAAAGTTTGAAGAAGCTCTTCGCCTTCAGTTGGGGAAGAGCATGATAGAGAGTGGACGATGTATAGAGGAGAATAACCGAAAGTCCATAGACGAAATAGCAAACGAAATGATCAGGTGTGCCATATATGGAAGAGAGGGTCAGGAGTATCGTTAAGACGACGACCCCAAACACAACACCTAGGCCATGGATAACGCTATTGGCAATCTCTTCCCCCACACTGTATTGCTGGAGTGTGGCAAGAGGGATTCGTTCCATTAATCTTTTCAACATCTAGCCTCCTCTCAAGAATTCTTAGCTGGATTCCGAACTCGTAGCCCCGGTATATCATGAAATCACTCCTAAAAAATAGAGCAATAAGATCCCCTGACCGCCAATGTCATTCGGTTAGGGCTCGTCAGAGCCGGTCAGCAATTTTAGTGTATTCAAACTTGATTTTGCCAAAATCTTGCCAGGAAAGATGGGTGTCCTCCCATGTTTCGTCAGCTGCTACTATCAGCTCTTTTTCGAGTCTAAGGAAGCGGGTAGCCAAGCCTAGTTCTTGACAGAGTTCTTCAGAGCTAGACCGGTCGAGAGACTGGGGAGTATAAAGACCGTCATCAGATGCCTGCGATGCATTTGTGAGTTCTGTGAGTTCTTTCCTGTAATCATTGATCATGTCACTATTTTTACTAAGACGCACTTTCATCTCTGCGAGGAGAGCATCTGTGAACTGTACGATCGTTCTGGCAAATTTTATCGTTACAGCGTCAGGAGTTGTAGGCAAGGCTCGCGATTTAGCGATGAAAGTGGCTATCTGCATCCTAAGGTCGATACTGTTTCTGATGTAATATTTCAAAACGGGTTGAGCTGCAGAAATTTTACGAAATATCTTCTCAAGCTTTTTCAAATCTCTAGCGTTTGTACCAAAGGTAGGACCCGCTAATCCCCAGCTTAAAAATAGGAGAACAAACCATTGGGAGTGAAAATATTTTTTTAGGGCAGGGAAAATGAACAGACTCATGGTATGTTCTCCTGTTATTCTGACGTAATGGATTGTTCGTAAGGTGGTCTTCTGCTAAGATAATAATAATTATGAGTGATGTCAACGTGTTAGCTAAGTTGTTCGTACGGGGTGGAGATTCTAAAGTGAGGGGAACGCCCTCTTTAGAGAAGAAGAGAATTCTACTCTTTACAGACGCTTCCGTTTCCCCCCAATCAGGCTTGGGAGTGGGTGCTTCTTTAGTCGTAGAAGCACAAGATCTTTACGATTTAGACCCTTCTGAAATAGCGAGTCAGTTTGAACATCGTATCCATTTTGAAGTCTTTTCCTCCAACAAAAGTACATTTGTAGAAATCAGAACAGCTATGAATGCCGTTAAGTCCCATATACTTGAACAAGAAGGTGAAGTGCATGTCAACCTATATACGGACTGCCAAAGTTTGTGTGATTTACTGAATCATAGACTTAAAAAACTTGTGACTCAGGGCTATACTTCAGGTTCCGGTCACTTACTAGCTCACGCTGAACTTTATGCAGAGCTTTTCCAATTAAGTCAGACAGTCAGCTTAACCCCAATAAAGATGGATGGTCATGTAAAATTAAGCATCAGCCCAGAAGAAAAAATATTTTCTTTCTTAGACAAATCTGTTCGTAAAAAATTACGTAAGCATGTGGAGTTAAATATATGGAAAAACAAATAAGACCAAAAGCAGTGCTTGTCGGTTTACATTTACCAAACGTGAGTGAGCAAGAGCACAAATCATCCTTAGCAGAGCTCGGTCGTCTTGCTTACACTTTAGGTTTTGAAGTCGTCGCTACCCTTTCTCAAAAAAGACATGATACCGTTGCGGCAACGATTATCGGTTCGGGTAAACTTAAAGAGCTAGCTAGGCTTACGGGGGGCACAGGGATTGTTAGTTCTCCAGCTCCTGGCAGTAAGCAGCATGAAGAAGTGGAGGATGATCATGATCCTTTCGATCCTTTGCATGAGGTTCCTCTAGAAAAAGCGGACAAGGTGATTTTCGATGATGAACTTACTCCTACTCAGTTACGCAATTTGGAAACAGCGACAGGTGTCGAGGTCCTCGATAGGACAGGTGTGATTATCGAGATCTTCTATCGACATGCTAAGACGCGTGAAGCTCGTATCCAAGTTGAAATCGCTCGACTTAAGTACCTCACTCCACGTCTGAGACTCAGTCGTGTCGGGCAAGATCGGCAGGGGGGTGGTATAGGAGCCAAGGGGATTGGTGAGACCGCGCATGAACTCGATAAAAGACGTATTCGAGATAGGATTGCGGAGCTTTCTCATGAGCTGGAAGATATCCACACTAACCAGGTGCATTTGCGTCAGAGACGGCAAGAGCAATTGAAGGTTGCTCTTGTGGGTTATACCAATGCAGGGAAATCATCTCTGATGCGAGCGTTAACTGGTAGTCAGGTCTTGGTGGAGGATAAGTTGTTTGCAACCCTTGATACAGTGATCCGGGCCATACAACCAGAGACGACTCCACGCATTCTGATCTCAGATACGGTTGGGTTTATCAAAAAACTGCCCCATGGTCTGGTAGCTTCTTTTCGATCCACTCTAGATGAAGCAGCGGATGCTTCTCTTCTTCTTTATGTGGTGGATGCATCGGATTCTACTTTCCGGGAACAGCTAGCTGTAACGAGGGAGGTTCTTGCAGATCTTAAGTTGAATTCGACCAACGGTCTGATTGTGCTTAACAAAGCAGACTGTCTCAATTCAGAAACGATTGAGAGCCTGCTGAGAGAATTTCCAAAGTCTATCGCCATATCCACTCGAAGTGCTGATGATATTGCTGGTCTTCGGGATTTGATCATCAAGCATTTTGAGAAACATATGGTGGAGGAAGATCTTTTTATTCCTTATCACTTAGGGAAGTTTTTAGGAGAGGTGTACAGCAGTATGCATGTGCTGCATGAAAGTGGTGAGGATGAAGGAACACGACTGAGGGTCAGAGCTCTTCCTGCTACTATTGCTGCTTTTAAAAAGCATTTTGAATAAGTATCTGCAGTTGTGCAGGAGATCCCCTGACTGCCAATGTCATTCGGTTAGGGGAAATTCCTTAATTGTCTGCCCTGTGTTAACTCGAGACCCATTCGACTTCGTCCACCTACGGTGGACTTCGCTCAGGGTTACTGGGCTTCAACTGATAGGGAGACCAACTTGTCTAATAAGTATTCGTCCGCCACTTCGATCTTGTCACCTCGAGCGAGCAGAGCGAGTCGAGAGGGGGTGCGCCCGGCATGCACTTTAGCTAGCTGGTGAAAGTCCAGAATCAGCCCTGAGAAGAGGGAATGAATAGGAGAAGGCAAGGGTGCCCGAAGAAACTTAGGTGAACTACCCGAAGAGGGGAAG
>JAGNWK010000135.1 GCA_017985985.1 Oligoflexales bacterium | reverse complement strand
AAGACAATTAAGCGTCCATAATCTTTTTATAAAGAATTGACATTCTTTTTTATGTTTTATAAAATAATCCGAATTCAAGCAGGATACAATTTTGCTTTTTTTACATAAAAGTTACAAAGACTTCATTAAGGAAAAGATTAGCGGTTATTCTAACATTAAGGGATATCAAGGGAAATTAGCAGTGGTGGCCAAATGCCATCCCACTTTCTTGTCCCAGGTGCTCAATGGGCTTGTGCACCTTACCCCTGAACAGGCATTCCACTTGACGGAATTCTGGGAGTTAAGTGAGGTCGAAGCTGAGTACTTTACCCTTTTGCTTCAATACGAAAGGTCAGGTTCACTCACTCATCGACGCTGGCTTGAAAGACGACTTGAGAAGTTACGTCAGGCTAACCACTCTGTTAGCAAGGTTAGAGAACGTGGCACTAGCTTAAGTATTGAGGAGCAACAACGCTACTATTCATCTTGGATCATGACTGCCGTACATGTTGCAGTGAGTATTCCCGAACTCAATACTATCGCTAAGCTCAGTGAGAGACTCAATCTTCCCTCGACTATTGTAGAGTTAACTATCAAAGAACTTACGGAGCAGGGAATCATCAGTCCTAGCAAAAAAGGTGGTTGGATTGTGAACCGCATGAACCTTCATCTTCCACAGAATTCTCCCCTCACCTGGATGAATCACAACATGTGGCGTCAATACGCCATGCAAAAACTATGTACCGAGCATGAAAAAAACACCCACTACACTGCAGTTATGTCTATGAGTAGGAGCGACTTCGACGTACTCAGTCACAAAATTCTCACTCTTATACAAGAGACAGTTAAGCAAACGGAGCTTTCGAAGGAAGAAGAAGTCTATGTTTTTTTGGCAGACTGCTTCATATTATAAGCGTTAATAGCCCGCTAGGATAGCGCGGACAATCTGACATGAGACGCAAGGTGCTGTAAACGCACGTATAAAGCAAGACCCTCGAAGCGTCAGCAGATAACTCAGATCATGGTATGTTCCAATCGCGTCATTACTGTGAGACGAGGCTTATTCTTAAGTTTATTTCTCCAGTAAGAGAACTGGCTTTGACTTAAACTATTTTCTCGACAGTATCGAGATCCTGAGATCCCTTGTTCTTCCTGTTTTTTAAAGTGATCCAACCATTCTTGCTGTCTCATACCTTCCTCCATATTTGTCAGGAGGAAAAAATATCAAATTTTAGTAGATTGAGAAGATGTGGTTTGCTGATCGCTTACGTTGTACATTCCAATGAAAACCTTTTTTCCTACGTAGTTCTGTGTTAAATTCACGCAAATTCCTTCTCTCAATGGGGTTTTTTGTACATTTTGGGAAGGACTCTTGCTTTTGGCAAGTTTTTATGTGCATTAACCCTGTCCGCCAACCATAGTATCTATCCTCGAGGTGCTGCATGAGTCTTGCTTCAAAATTTCCATCGACATTCCCCACCCAGGGAGACAGCTCACTTAGTGAAGTCCAAGAAGGGGCCAAAGCCTTTAAAGGTCGCTACCTTATTGACGGTAAAATTCACATTTGGCAAGGTCCAGAAAAAGACATCATCTCCCCTATCCGCCGCCGCAATGGTTCAGAACTGGAACCTATTGTGATAGGAACAATGCCACTTCTCAATTCTGAAGAATCACTCAAAGCACTTGATGCAGCTTGCCAAGCCTACAGTAACGGGAGTGGCGCCTGGCCCACAATGTCGGTAGCCCAACGGATTGAGCATATCGAAAAATTTATCCCTCTCATGGTGCAACAGCGTGAAATTGTCGTTCGCCTTATTATGTGGGAGATTGCAAAATCCAGAGGTGACGCTGAAAAAGAATTCGATCGTACGGTAACTTACATAATCCAAACGGTCGCTGAACTTAAACGTATGGATCGCGAATATTCGCGCTTTACTATTGACGCAGGCTATTTCGCACAAATTCGGCGCAGCCCACTAGGGGTCGTGCTTTGTATGGGTCCTTTCAA
This sequence comes from Oligoflexales bacterium, assembly GCA_017985985.1. Taxonomy (GTDB): domain Bacteria; phylum Bdellovibrionota_B; class Oligoflexia; order Oligoflexales; family Bog-1112; genus JAGNWK01. The sequence goes on along the minus strand of JAGNWK010000135.1, from coordinate 2,436 downwards.
CTACCCGCTTAACGAGACCTTTGCTACCTTGATTCCCGCACTCATTATGGGTAACACCGTTGTTTTTAAGCCGCCAAGATTCGGTGTCCTTCTACATCAACCATTGCTTACTGCGTTTCGTGATGCCTTTCCAAAAGGCGTTGTCAACACAGTCTTCGGCACCGGTGACACAACAGCCAGTCCAATGATGCAGTCTGGCAAAATCGATGTCCTTGCTCTTATTGGCTCAGATCGCGTTGCGGATTTGTTGAAAAAATTACACCCTCGTCCACATCGCATGCGCTCTATCTTAGGGCTTGGTGCAAAAAATCCAGCAATTATTCTTGAAGATGCTGACCTTAATCATGCTGTGAACGAATGCGTCATGGGTGCTTTGAGTTTTAATGGTCAACGCTGTACAGCAATCAAGATCATTTTTGTTCATCGCAAAGTTGCCGATATTTTTCTTGAAAAAATCTGTCTTCAAATCGAAGAGCTCTCTATAGGCATGCCATGGGATCCGGGTGTCAAAATCACCCCCATACCTGAAATAGGTAAGCCCGAACAGCTTGCAGAATTACTCAAAGATGCAACAGATCGAGGAGCTCGCATAATAAACAAAAATGGTGGTGAAATTACAGAATCCTTTGTCAGACCAGCGCTAGTTTCGGACGTTGATAAAACCATGCAGCTTTGGACCGTAGAACAGTTTGGACCAATAGTGCCTGTGCATGTGTACGATGATCTAGAAGAAGTCCTGGATTATGTATCGTCTGCGACAGTGGGACAGCAGATAGCACTGTTCGGTCAGTCACCACAAGTTCTTGGCGCTCTGATCGATCGTTTAGTAAACCAAGTCTCTCGAATCAATATCAATGGCCAGTGCCAACGAGGACCAGACACCTTCCCTTTCACAGGGCGCAAAAGTTCTGCTGAAGGGACACTGTCTGTCCATGATGCTTTGCGAAGTTTTTCAATCCGCACTATGGTTGCTGGTGCCGTTAATGAATCTAACAAAAATCTTGCCTCTGAGATCATTACAACACGAAGCTCAAAGTTTTTATCAACAGATTTCTTGTTCTAGGGCTTTCCCTCAAGGTGGAGATGCCCGGGTACTCGCAAGCTTCGCTTGATCTTTGGGCATGACCCCTTGTTTTTGGGGGATTTAGAGTTCGGGGCTAAGCCCCCCCCCCCAAAAAAAAATCTCAGCAAATGAGGAAGAACCAGAGAGCAAAGCTTCTCGATCAGTTCCTCGTAGCCAAAGGCTGAACCAATCAATCGAACCCTCTGCCCTTGCATATGACATCGCCCTGACCACCTAATGGCATCTTACTTCGGCCTTGGGCGGCTCTTTTTAATTCGATACTGGAAAAAGTAGAATTTCAGCTTATAAAAAAATCTCCACCACATAGCAGGAAAAATAACGATACTTTTTAACACTCCAATCATACCACTTTCTAATCGCAGAGGGGAATCTAAGTATGCTGACCTCCAAGAATTACAAACCGGAGATCCTGCACGTTTAAGAGCTTGAACGACATCCTCGTCTTTTTTATAGGCTGCGGCTTCGATGGCAAGATAACCATATTGGTCTTTTACCACCATCAGCTCAGGGTGCTTCTTAGCAAGATACTCCACTACTGGTAAGTGACCCCTTACCACTGCAAGATGAAGAGCCGTCCAACCTTCGATAGTTTTTGCTCCAACAAGTTCTTTATGATTCTTGGTAAGATATTCGACGACTGGTAAGTTACCACTTAGCACTGCCGCATGGAGAACAGTCGCACCGTATCCAATTCTTCCCGTCACAAGTTCTTTATGATGAGGGATTTTAGGACTTACATTCGTTTAGAACGCGGCGTATTAGACTGAAGTTGGCTAGACGCTGGAAATAGAGCAGGAGAATGAAAGGTGATAAGCACCTTAGATTACAACTTCTAGCGATTCACTCCATTCACTCATCATCGCTACAATAAAGGTTTCAGTTCTAATTGAGCTGAGGAGTGTTTTGGAGAGTCGCAATTTTCCATTCACCATTCCCTTTAAGAAATGTGAAGATAAAATAACCTTGTTGAGGATCTGTAGGTGTAAAGACAACAGGATTACCTTCATTATCGTGTGATGGGTATTTCCATGCCACAAGAGCACGAGCGTGGTTCTCGCTTTCTGAACCATCAATTCTTTCAATCGTATAGGTTGCTGCTGGTTTAGTACCTAAGGGTCCATTAGGAGCAAGGACTATTTTGTGACGAGCTATAACAGCCTCTTTACCTACGAAGCTACGACCACGTTGGTTTACGAAAAAGGCATCTTTTAAAAGATCTGCACCCACTAGTACCACTCCACTCTGGAGTTGGTGTGTGAATACCCCAACTTAACCCGAGCTTTTTTTCTCGTGAAGTTCCAATCGATTTTTCTTTTTTCCTTGTTCATCCTATGCTCCCATTTTGCTGCTCG
>JAGNWK010000059.1 GCA_017985985.1 Oligoflexales bacterium | reverse complement strand
AGCCTCTACGGAACTTGATGGGGGGGAGATTCCTAAAGCCTCTACGGAACTTGATGGGGGGGAGATTCCTAAAGAGGGGGGAACGCCCTCTTTAGAAAAGAAGATTCCATAAAAAGAAAATTGAAAAATTACGCAGATCTTGCGCTCATAAGCTGATCGACAGATAATGAATGGGTCCCACTTCTCACACACCCCGAGGATCCCCATGATTGATCTAAAGTTGGTAGGAAACGGCCAGGAACAACCCTGTCACCTCTGGGTGGGGATCACACGCAAGGGAGTTCTTAGCCCATCAGACTTGATCAACCTCCGTTCGGTCGAAACGATCTTGCATGAAGCGGCAGCTCAGGGAACCAGTTCTCCCTGCCCCCTCGCCTTAGCAGACACGACAAAAACAGCACAAGGCCCTACACTTGTCTATCTCACAGAGCTCCCCAACCCCCACATAGGCCGACAAAAAGTCTTAGAAAAGGGAGCCGAAGAGTCGTGGGTTCAGCAACTGTATAGGGCCATCCTTGACTGCTCTAGAGAACGAGTAGGGTTCTACTTTTCCCCAGAAATTTTAGGAGAAGATCTAGCGCACAACCTTCTCCTAAGACTGCTCCACCTGCTGATCCCGAACAAAAAAATCAAGACTTATTCTCTTCTCATCGGCTCCCATGGGATGAATAATATTCTCAATACAGCTCTCGACCTCAAAAATCTGGTCGCCAAAGATTACAAAATCCGCATCCACCATTAGTTAATGGGGTCAACCCCCTTTAAATAAAGGGGGCTGACCCCATTAACTCAGAAATTTTCTTACTGACTCTTTTACGTAACAAGTTGAGAGGTATCTTGGGATTTTTCTGCACAGCTGGAGACGCTAAAACTTCCGATAGGGCGAGCATCAACAGATCCGCGTCAGACCGAGCTTCAGTCAGCCACGTTTGAATCAAATCATAATCAGAATAAGTCAGTACCTGACCACTAGGCCGGGATGATAGAATAAGTTGCAAAATTAAATCTTCTTTAGATAAAGCTTCTAGATCCATGAAACTCATGTCGCTTATCTTTCTTTCAATATGGAGCTAACCTATGAGCAAAATTGTAGCTCTCTCCCCCACTCGTGTAGACCTTGCTGGGGGCACTCTTGATCTCTGGCCTGTCCATCATCTTCTGGAAAAAAAAACGACCGTCAACATCGCCATTAGCCTGTATTCTTCCATAGAACTATCCCTCAGTCAGGGCTCACAGTACCAAGTTTACAGTACGGATCAAGGCCTGTCCTTCAGCGGTAATTTCGATGCCGTCTGCAGAAATCAAGAGCTCCCCCTTCTGGGACTGCTCATCTCTGCTTTCTGGGATTGCAAACTACCAGCCATCTCTCTAAGGGTAACGGCTCAATCCCCGCAAGGAGCTGGACTGGGCGGCTCTTCTTCTTTAGCCATCACCATAGGTGGAGCCCTCTCCCATCTGAGACAGAGTCTAGACGGCTCCCCAAGCCTAGACGAGCATGCCCTGGTTCGAACGGTAAGGGATGTGGAGTCGAAGTTGATTCGTATCCCTGCTGGGGTCCAAGACTATTGGGCGGCCCTGCGAGGAGGCCTCAATCTGCTCTCTTATCCCTTTGGCGGAGAGCAGGTCCTCACCCTAGAGCCGGCTCACATAAAAGGTTTGGAGGAGCAGGCCCTGGTTTGCTACAGTGGCCAGTCGCGGGCTTCGGCCATCAACAACTGGGAGATCTTCAAACGTGTTTTTGATGGGGACAAAAAGGTCATAGATCTTTTTGAAGAGATTGGAGCCGCGGCTCTCGACTGCGCTGAATCAGCAAAAAAAAAGGATCTAACCGGACTCATACAGTCCTCCAAAAGAGAGTGGGCCCTGCGTTGCAAGCTATGGCCTGGCGTTGAAACAGAAAAAACGAGAGCCATCGACCGCGCCGCTGTAAGCAAAGGAGCTCTCTTCACCCGAGTCTGTGGTGCTGGAGGTGGAGGAGCTATGCTCGTACTCTGTCCACCAGATGCAAAACCGCTGATCACCAAAGCTATTGAGCAAGAGGGAGGAAGGATACTCACAACCCGTTGGGCAGAACATGGATTTAAACTTGTACAAGACATATGAGACTTACCAAAACCTTAGAAGATGGACTTGGAAAAGATGGCCCTTCGTCCTGTGGACTATGCTTCTCTGCGGAACGCTTTCTGCGCAGAGTCGTTTGAATCAAGACCTCCTCCTAGACATCAAGGGTTGGCCGTTCCCCGTTTCCTTTCTCGATCCAAGCCCCCCTCTCTGGCTGGGTTACGATCCCGTGTTTGGACGACTAGCCTGCCCTCCACTCACTCGATTAAATTTAAAAGAGAAAAAATCTGAGGCTCTGATCTTAAAAAGTGTGCAAGCCGGTCCAGACAAAACAGGGACCTGGCTGTGGACCTACGAACTTCGTTCCGGCATATTTTCATGGAGTGGGAAGCTGATCCAGACAGAGGACCTCGCCACTTTTATTCGCAACAATATAGCGCAGGTGCTTGAAGATAGAGGGGCTGGACTCTGGGAGCTCCCACCTTACTCCATCACAACAGAGCAAGACACCGTTTCAGTCCACTGGCAGACAAAACCAAAATTTGGTCCCTATCTTTTCAATGGAGTTCCTTTTTGGGTCAAGAGCAGCTCTAAAAAACCTTCTTTTGAATGTGTCGGTAGGTTTTCTCCTACACAAGAAAGTCTATCTCCCACAAAACCTACAGCTGACAGCAGCCCCTCTTCAAAAATTGCCCTCCACTTCAATAAAGCCTATGCCATAAACGCCACTCCCGCTCCGGCAAAGAAGCCCCTACTTGTTGAATTCATACTTGCTGGCGACTCGGTCTACTCCCCAACAAGCCTTCCCCCCCTTGTCAAAGACAAAGCTCCCTGCCCCTATCCCGTCGACTTAGAGATGATGAGTGTTATTGTATGGAATACACAGAGAAAAAGCCTACAGAGTGCCAAGACCAGACAGTTGATGACCCAACTCAGCCCAAGAAGAGCCCTCCTCGTTGGGGGAGCTAGTCTTCTCGGGGAAGTTCCCTCATCACTTATCCCCAAAGGACATCCAGGTTTTGATGAGAAGGTCCTCGTTCGAAAATTCGATTCGAGAGCCTACAGAAATAGCAAGGAAAAGACCCCTCCTCTGACCCTGTCCTCAATCCGACAGGAGATGGGATTGCTTGAGAAGGTTTTGATCGACAGCTACCGATCATCTGGCCTTGACATCTCGTTTGTTGCTAAACCGAAAGACTTGTCCCAGATTGACGGCTTGATCTCTGGTCTCATCATTCCTTGGCCGGAAGCCTCTTTCCTAAAGCAGTTCCACTCCAAATCGAATGAGCAGAAAGAAGGGGATAGTTTTTCTCTTTCTCTGCTAGATAAGGAACTCGATAAAGTGCTAGAAGCTTACGCAGAGTCACTGAGCTTTGAAAAACCTCAGTTTGAACTTTTGAAGAAAATTCACAGAACTCTCTATGAAGCTGAACCGATAACCGTACTCCTCCAGCACAAAGCCTGTCTCAAAATTCAGGGCCTTCCTCTGAAGGAACCTGTGAAAACGAACAACCCAGACTGGTTTAAAATTCTTATCGACTGACAGCAATGAGGGGGCCTGGGGGAACCAGCTCCGTCGATTGGTGCGCAGCTAGTTCCCCCAGAAAACAATATAGGAGTATTTTTTGATCGTATTGAAAACAGATCGTGAAATGGATGAGATGAAGAAAGCAGGACTTCTCGCTTGGCAGCTTTTAGAGATGCTCGAGTCGTTCATCCGTGTCGGAATCAGCACCCAGGAAATCAATGACTTCGTCCATGAGCACACGATAAAGCAGGGAGCTATCTCCGCTCCCCTGAATTACAAGGGCTTCCCCAAGTCCGTCTGTACATCTGTCAACCATGTGGTGTGCCATGGCATCCCTAGTAAAACACAGATTTTAAAAGATGGTGATATCATCAATGTAGATGTCACCCCCATTGTGAATGGATTTCACGGAGACTCTTCCCGAACCTACACGGTCGGCTCAGTTTCTAAAAAAGCGATGGATCTCATCGCCTGTTCAAAAGCCTGCCTCGATCTCGGGATCAGTGTTGTACAAGACGGAATCCGAGTGGGAGACATAGGTTCTGTTATCCAGGAGTACGCAGAGAAGCGGGGTTATGGGGTTGTTCGTGAGTTTGTCGGCCATGGAATAGGACGGCAATTTCATGAAGATCCAGCCATCCCTCATTTTGGCAAAGCAGGCAAGGGTTTTCGCCTCAGCAAGGGAATGGTTTTTACCATAGAGCCCATGATCAACGAAAAAGATCCCCGCTGCAAAGTGCTTTCAGATGGATGGACAGCAGTGACCTATGACGGCCTCCTCTCCGCTCAGTTTGAGCATACGATTGGCATACGACAGGATGGGAGGGTCGACATTCTTACCCAACCCTAGGGAAAGGAGAATGTTCTGAAAAAATTCCGAGAAAGGGGAGCGAGTCTCCTTGAAGTCCTTGTAGCCACCGGCATCGTCGGAGCCATGGTCTCCGGGATGGCGCTTTTTTTTAGAAGCAATTATAAGCTCCAAAGCAAGCTTCGCAGTTATGCAGCGATGGAATCGATAGCAAAAGATATTGAAAGCAAAATCAGAAATCCGACACTCATCTACACCAGTCTCCTTTTTGATGGCAATACTGAACTTATAAAATGCCTGGTTGGCACAGATGACGGGTGCACAGCTGCTGAGCTTAGTCCCAATCCAAGAAAATTCTTTTCCTTAGCCCAGGATCTCGGAGGAGGAGAGTTAAGACTTGTGACAGGGCTTCCAGGCGCACTTATCTACTACAACACAAAAGGCATCCAGTGCACAGATCCCGTCGGCGATCCCAGCTGTCTCTTCCTTGCAGAATCTTTCTTCTATGCAAGCTGCCCAGATGCGGCCCCAAGCTGTGTGAACGGTGCAGAGACTATCCACACAGCGTATCGAATCACCCTGCAGCAGGCGGATGCCTTTCAAAAAGAATATGGAAAAGGGGTTCCTTTTTTACCAGCCGAGATTTTTTACTACACATTGAAAGCAGCTGATATTCTAGGCTCCTTTACAGACACAAGCTGCAACCCAGGAGCCGTCATGAAAGGCTATGAGAAAACTGGTCGCCCCTCCTGTGAGTGTTCTTACCCAAACGTACCAAGAACGATCGCACCTCTCACCAACCGTCGAGGCCCCCTCTGTCGAAAAACAGCCAATGCTGCCCTCGTCTGCCCTGCGGACCGAGTGTTCCGGGGCCTTAAATCAGATGGATCCGCCAACTGCCTCACCGTCGATGAGGCTTATGACTGCATCCCCATTTATCCACCGAATAATGGGTTTGAAGCGGAGTGTCCCGTCGGTTATGGCTGGATGCAACGAACCAATAAACAGTACTGCTTCTTTCAATGTAATGTACGCAAAGACGATGGCGGCTCTGGCGGAAATTGTGTCAGCGACGAAGCTGCTGACGGAAGAGCTCAGAGAACTGTTGGGCAGCGGACTGTTCGTGGTCAACTTCTTTACGGATCCTTCGGGAGGAGGAGTGGTACGGGCAATCCTAATATGCTTGGTATCGAAATCCCTCTGGATGAATACAGCATCAACCTCGGCATGGCTGAATACGGCCCTAATCGTAACGGTGAATTTCAACCAGAAGGTATCAACTGCCAAATCAATTTGAGTATCAGTTGCTGTCGCCCTAAGTAGGACCCCCACATGTTCCTGTACTTATCCCTAAGTTATTTCGTGCTGTTTTTGCATTTAGCTCTTTCTGCTTTTTTGATATTGAGCCCCTTTCTTATCCTCATGGGATGGGCAGTGGATTCACCCTGGATTCATATCGCTATGTTAAGAAAGATTCAGCTTGGTCTCTTGATCTTGATCGGTCTAGAAGTGATTTTTTCCCAGCCTTGCCCGCTTATGACCTGGGAGGATAAGCTCCGAGTGAAAGCCGGTAAAAGCCCTCGTTACACGACGGGCTTCTTCGATTACTGGGTGGAAAGGGGATTAAAAATCCGCTTCAAAGACTGGATGTTTAACTCTGCACTTACCCTTCTCCTTCTTCTTTCTTTTTTCGAATATATGCTCATCCCGTGAACTTAAAATAAAGAGTGGGGAACGCCCTCTTTAGAAAAAGAAAAAATCAATGAAATGGACAAGTCCCTTTCGTTTTTCCTATTTGACGACTTCTCCACAAAACTGAAAAAAACACTTTGATTTGGTAAAAAGATTCTGCAAAACTTCGAGAGCTATCATTATGCCGTCCACTGTACTGGTGCCCCCGATCGGGTTGAACCTTAGTTCGTGGAAACGATAACAAGAGAGACTTTAAAATTCCCTGCAAAAGAGCAGTTGCCAGTGCTGAACCAAGACACATTCGCTTGCCAGAACCAAATGGCATTCCAAAATAGGGATTGTCTGATTTTTTCTCCCAACGTTCAGGTTTGAAATCCTGATCTTGCTTGAACTCATCAAACAAAATCAGAACCTGGGTCCCACTTTTGTAGGGGACTCCCTTGATCTGCAAATCTCTTGTCAGCTCCCGTTCCAAAACGGGGAAGGGATGACGCAGTCGTATAGACTCCATGATCAAACCGTTCAGATAAGAGCTATCTTTTTGAGCTTCAAGATAAGCTCTGTCATGCAGTCCACCTTTACGGATAAAATCCCAGACAGCAACGAGGATATCACTGATGTTAATCTGGGGGGATAAGATAAAAGGTTGAGCGAACACAGACAGAAAGATTATCTGATCAGAAGAGTTTTTCTCAAAACCAAGTTTGTACTCTGAGGCTTGTAGAATCTCGAGAAACCGTCGAGAGAAAGCTTCCTTTATCTCTGATTTAGCTTTTCCCTTTACCGCAATTTCTTTGCGCCATTCTATAGAGGCTCTAAAAAACAAATCTTCGTCCTGCTGAGAAAGGCTTTCTTGAAATAAAACTTCGAACAGAGTCTGAAGAGTCAAACGGGAGAGGATCTCAGAATCTAAGATGAAATCCCGATCCTTTTCAGATCTCCTCACTAAACACAAAATATTTTTATCCAAAGCTGGCAGTAAGCGTTCTTTCCAGGGGAGATTTGCTAAGACTTGTGCACACTGTTGAGAGAGCTGTTCCCATTTTTTGCCATCTTCTGACTCGACAGAATAGATAGGACGCCAAGCTGGAATGGCAAAGAGATGCTCCACAAAAGTGCCCTTACGATCAGAAGAAGCTAAGACCCTTGCGCAGCTCTGTGGATCTGAGTCTAAAATAAGAACTGTTTTTTTTTGTAGGAAGGCACAGAACTTTATGAAGAGCCTTCTTAAGTCAAATTTCCCCCCAGGATAACGAAGTCCCATCTTATAATCCTCAATTTTTATATCTAACACCGCAATCAGGGAGGGGAGTGTGAGGGGAGGGAACAGCCCCTCACAAAAACCTATTTCGAGGGGCGTATGACCCCCAATTCGAGCAAAAGATCCACCAAATCAGATAAGGGCAATCCCATCACATTCGTAACAGACCCTTTGACTTCTCGAACCATGTGACAGCCTTTTCCCTGAATAGAGAAGCTCCCAGACTTGCCTCGATGATCACCCGTTGCAATATAGGACTGGATCTCTGCCTTTGAAATGGGTTTGAAAAGAACCTCTGTCCTATAGAGTCCCTCTTGCCGGCTCTGAATACACCCCTGCTCGTCGACGGAGATCAAACTGAGTCCTGTCAGAACATAGTGCCAACGCCCTGACATCTCCATCAACATTTTTTCTGCATCTAGATCATCGACTGGTTTTTCAAGAACTTTGCTGTCGAGTACAACGATGCTATCCGCACTGATGACCAAACCAGGACCGGCATGAGCACCACGAATCTTATGTTCACAGACCCACTCTCCCTTGCCTCTTGCGTTCCGAAGGACATAGTCATCTGGTTTCTCCCCTTCCCTTCTTTTTTCTTCAAAGTCAGAGGGAAGCACCTCAGGCTTGAGTCCAAGCTGAGCGAGTAGCTCAATTCTCCGAGGAGAGGAGCTCGCTAAAAAAAGTTTCTGATTTTCTTTATACATTTCTGCATCCATTTCAGCTCAGCTGTCTCTTGCGATAGCCTCGTATAAACTCAACAAGAAGTGGGATAAGAGAGACGCCTATGATCCCAAAAATAGTGAGAGTGAACATCTCGCGGACAACTGGTATATTCCCAAAAAAATAACCCGCCAGAACAAAAGTTGGCGCCCAGAGGACAGCACCGAAAATATTATAAAAAATGAAAGTCCCATAGTTCATTTTCCCGAATCCAGCAATGAAAGGAGCAAAGGTCCTGACAATAGGGACGAAACGGCAAAAGACAATCGCCTTCGCCCCATACTTTTGATAGAAGAGCTCCGTCTTGTCGATGTAACTTTTCTTTAAAAATCTAGAATTATCTTTGAAAAGCTTGGCCCCAAAAAAGCGTCCCCCACTATAATTCACAAGATCACCTAAAAAAGCCGCGACAATAGTGACCCCAATCGTAAGGAACGGGTCTAAGATCCCCCTGGAACAGATGGCACCGGCTGCAAAGAGCAGTGAATCCCCCGGCAAAATGGGGGTGACAATCAAACCCGTTTCGCAAAAGACGATGAGAAACAAAATCCCATAAAGATAAGACCCATACTGTTCTGCAAAGGTCAGAAGATAGACGTCAATTTTAAGAATAAAATTGATCATCAGTAAAAACATGTCAAAAAATGGCATTAAATAATCCACAGCATCCCCCTTTTCTGAGAAAATATGCTCTCTAGGCTATTCTAGCAAGAAGCAAGGAGGGGCTTGGAAAACTCAATGTCAGCAAGGAGGGATTTGGGGAAACTTTAGGAGAAGAGGGGCAGCTGGTTCCCCAAAAAAGGGGATTAAAAAACAGTCCCATCACTTTCAATCATCAACGGCGGAGGACCAAACTTCCTTTTTTGGGCAGCCAAAATCCTTCCAGCTGTCCAGGTTCCACCTTGTAAAACCTGGGCTAGGGTCAATTCCTGAGATGACTTTGCCAACTTTTTTCTGATATTTTGAGCAATCACATCAAGTAGAGAGAGAGTGAGAGCCCTCCACTCTACGATAACGGTACTTGACACAGGGTGCCTCTCCGCAAGAATCCCTGGATTCTTCGGAACAAGAACCGAACTGTCGACAAAAAGCCCTCCATTCCGGTATTCTGCTAGCCCACAGAGCTTATCCATCTCCGAGATCTCTATTCCAGCCCAGATCAGGGGTTCGAGCAGAGAATAGGACAGCCAAAAACTCAGCTTGTGAAAAGGCATCAGTCCATCTGTCCCCGACGGGCCTTCGATTCCGGGATAGAACCACACGTCCCCAAGATTCTTGCCATTTATAGTCAGTCGACTAGGCCATACCGATTGAAAAGTTCGGAGTACACTAGAAAACAAGACAGAGGCTGACAGTTTATTTTGCTGTTTCGAAGCCTGTTCATAGAATTCAGCGAAAAGAAATCCGAGACGAGCCTCACTGGATCCTCGTCTCTCGAGCATGGCTCCAATATTGCGCAGAAGAGCCAATCGCCCCTCCAAAGCGAGCAAGGGATTGTCACGACTCACTTGCAAGCCATCAGCCAAATCCGCTTCACGCAGGGACAAAAGCCGACTTGCATCCACACGCCAGGGATCTTTTTTATGAGCTGAAAAAAAACCACGACAGAAGAGGTCGTAACTCGCCAGAGCAAGCCCTTCTGATCTCGACGACAAACGAGACTCCAAGGCATCTTTATACACCCAACGATCACCAGCCCCTGCATCGAGAAAAACAGAAATCATAACGAGATCAAAAAGACGAGAACCTTTTTCTAAAGGACTAAGCGAACGAAGCCCCTCCTCTAAAATAGCCATCCTATCGACAGTTCCCCCCTCGAAGTGCCTCCAACGACTGTGATAAGGAACTTCTAAGGATGGATAATCCTTCTTGATCACCGATATGACAAAATCCTCTGCTGCTCCAAGTGCTTTAAGGTCCAGATGGAAATGCAAAAGTTCGTCTCTCAGAGCCTTCTTCCAGATTTCTCCAGCCTGCCTTCTGGGAGACTCCACAGATTCTAGATAAGCGAGCGCTCTTTCTGGTTCAGACAGATGAATATGACTGTCTCGTTGCTCCTGTATATTCACTCGTTCAGTCCCCTTCCTTTCACATCTAATTGTGTGGGTGAACTTGGAGTTTCAGTAAAATACCCTGCTGCCTTTTTTGCCTCAATTTCAACATGGGCATCTTTCGGTACGAGATCTTCGGGTATCGTCACCCTCTCTCGGATTTGAATGCCTGCTTTGGCTACAGCATCAAATTTCATATTGCTCATTGAAATAAATCGATCGATGTGTGTGATCCCCAGCCAATGTAAAACATCGGGCATCATCTCTTGAAAACGCATGTCCTGAACCCCAGCGACACACTCTGTCCTTTCAAAATACGTTTTAGCCTGATCCCCACCTTTTTGTCGCTTTCGTGCATTGTAGACCAGAAATTTTGTAACCTCTCCGAGGGCTCTACCTTCTTTACGGTTATAGACAACAACTCCAGTTCCACCTTTTTGGGCTGATTCGATGCAGAGTTCGATCGCATGAACGAGATAAGGTCTGCATGTACAAATATCAGAACCAAAAACATCGGAACCATTGCACTCATCATGAACACGCACACTGAGGGGAATATCCGGATCTGATATACTCGCAGGGTCACCAAAGATATAGACGGTGGTTCCACCTATCGGTGGTAAAAAGACACTAAGATCAGGCCTTGTGATCAGCTCAGGGAACATGCCTCCGGTTTGCTCAAACAAGATGCGTCTCAGGTCCGTCTCCTTACACGCAAATCTTTCTGCAATGCCTGGAAGATACCACACTGGCTCGATAGCAGCTTTGGTGACAACACTGTCCCCAGACGCGAGAAGAATCTTTTTGTCGATTTTGAGACGGCCCATTTGTATGGCTGTTTGAATTTCGGGGACATGAACATGGGCACTCGTGATAGCAATGCTCGGTCTGATATCCCAGCCCTTCTTCAAATAACTTTGAAAAGAAGATAGAATCAGATGTCCCCATGGATCTAGAAAAATAATCGAATCTTTTGTTTTCCAAGAAGGATGTGGACCAACGTTGACAACAGGACTTGTGTCACTAAGGTCCGGTAAGCGATCGGGATCTAAAGATCCTGCAGCAATAGCAAGAGCTCGATACACGGAGTAAGACCCCGAATGAGCTCCGATCACATTTCGATGAGAATGGTCTGTCGTCGTCCCCACGACTGGACCTCGCTCCTCTACCGTCGGAGCTCCCCAATGGATAGGCACGGGACGGACTCCATACGGATAAGGGTGAGAGGTGAGCATAATATGATGAGATTTTTTCACCGGGTCTTTTTTACTATTTTCCATGGGGCTCACCTCACTGCAAGGAAAAGGGTTTTGGGAGAAAACTGCGCAGCTGGCTTCTCCCAAAAAATGAAAGACTACTGATTTCAATTTTTTGATAAACTTAATGGCTTTGGGTCATAGTAAGATTAGAAATCAAAAAAAACAAGGTAACATTTTGATAAAAAAAACAAATTCTAGAATTGCCGTCCTGATAGCTGGGGGTTCCGGCTCTGGAAAGTCCACCTTAGCCGAGAATCTCGCAAGGGAACGGAAGGGAGTCCTACACTTCGGTCAGGACAACTACTACAAAGACCTCTCTCATTTAAGTCCTGAAAAAAGAAACCTCGTCAACTTCGACCATCCTGACTCTATCGACCATCAACGTCTCTTAGAAGACTTGCAGTCTCTCCTTGCAGGGAAGACCATCTCAAGGCCCATCTACGACTTTGCAAGTCATTCACGCAAAGCAGAGACGGAAAAGATCTCATCACAAAACATCATCCTCTGTGAAGGTACTTTTTTTCTTCACTACGAAGAGATTCGCAAACTCTGTCCCATCAAAATCTATCTTGAATTAAGTGATGATCTTCGTTTTATCCGAAGATTGAATCGAGATCTTATGGAGAGAGGCCGGGATATTCAAAGTGTTATGGATCAATACCTCCAAACAGTACGCCCCATGCATGAAGAGTTTGTAGCTCCTACAAAAAAATTTGCAGACCTCATCCTCTCCACGGAGTCCCCGTCAGCAACTATGATCCTGAAGACTCTCCTGCATGGACTGCAGACTTAGAGCTTAAAAAACAGTCTCGAGATTCTTATTTAAAAATATTTTTCTAAACCACTTGACTGCCTGACCAATATTTGAGAAGGCTAGTCTCTTCAAAAGAGGTTTCAAATGTTAGGTACAGTAAAAAAGCACAAAGAGTTTAGTTCATGGCGCGATCTTGATCGTTATATGTCTATTCACTTTCTAGGGGGCTTTTTGGGGTTTTTTTGACTGAGCGTTTGTCTCTTTTGCATAAAACCCCGGAATTGAACCGGGGTTTTTTTTTAACCGTTTGGGAAGAGGTGGGGTATGTGCGTGAGAAAGGTTTTGGTTTTCTTATTGAGTTTGAGCATCGGGTGTCAAGCTTTGGCCGTTGAAGGAGAGGCCGGGGGGGGAAAGGAACTAGCCCTACTGCCTGTCGTCAATTCAGCAGCCTACGATGCGACTGTCGATGCTCTTAAGGTTGATGCCCCCGTGCTGGGCATTGTACTTGCTGTGACAGGTTCTCTATTCACTAAAAAAGGTCTTACTGCGTGTGTCATAAGACCAATCGGTGCTGCCATGGGGTATTCCTTCCGTAAAGCCGATCGTCGCTACTTGACGGCATCTGGGGCAAATACGACGAGCACTACACGACTTGTTGTGCGTGGTGCCATTGGTGGTGGTGTTAAATACTTCCCTAAATACTTGCTTGCGCTCAGATACGGGACTAGATATGCAAATTTTTTTCGACCTTCTGCTATCATCCTACAAGGAAGTATCAACAATGTCTGTTACGAATTGGTAGCTGACTACTTAGCTGAAGTCTGTTCCAACCCTTCTGCATCCACTCAAGCTCGTTGTGCTGGAGTGATCATGGCGATTGAAGGAGGAGAAGTTCTTGTCGAGGGACTTATCCAAGGAGCAGCAGCAGCTATAGTGGCTGGAGGGGTTGGAACATTGGGAGCCATCGGTGTAGCCAAAGTACTTGCAGCATCTGTAGGGTCTGCTCTCGTCGGTGCTGGGGGAGGCGTAGCCGTAGGCTTCTTGGTTTACACCTTAGCAACCAATCCCAATGTACACGCCATGGCAGTCGCAGGACTCGATACTGTACTCCTCTTTAGCAAGACTGCAGTGAATATTGCTTATGCACAGTTCCCAACTGCGGGCACCGACACCACAGAGGGCCTACAACTTATCCCCTCTCTAGATCCTGAGACTGCATCAGAAGACGATGAGGAACTTTAGTTCTTGAACCAAGGTTTGGAAGAAAACTACTTTGCAAGAAAGAGGCAGGGGAAACCTTGCCCTAAGCCCGTTCGACTCCGCTCCAACCTGTCTAAGTATTCCGATTTCGTCATTGCGAGGAGCCGGAGGCGACGAAGCAATCTTGCCTTTACACGGAGATTGCTTCGCTTCGCTCGCAATGACGGGGTACTGCGATGAATACTTAGACAGGTTGGCTTGCAAGGAAGAGGGAGCAAAGCAAGAACCCGGGCTAAAAACAAGGTTGTTAACCATCTAATACCATTCATGTTTCATAAATTTTTTGATTTCTATTAAAAGAGGGACCTACTTGTTCCGAAGGTTCTTATAGGGTTCTCGAAGTTTATGAGGCTAACATGCTTAGAGATGGGATATTTCATTTTGACAACGATTTGAGGAGAAGTTCTCTTCTTCTCCTCACTTTTCTTCCACTTGCCCTTCTCCATACATCTTGCGGAGACAACACTCCCACGGCCCCAACTGAAATTTCAAATGCTACCGTAGAACTCGATACGAGTAATGACAATCTCGACATGTCCTTAGACGGTAATGAATTAGCAGGCACCAGCACAGCTACTAAAATATCCAGTAAAACGGCAAACATCAGCAGTGCTATTGCTGCTGCAACATCCTCAGACACTCTACCTGTATGCGCAGATGCCAGAATAGGACGCGTACAATTTAGACGCTCGGATGCTAAGTTCTTTTATTGTGACATCAATGGTTGGAATGAAATCGACCTCAGGGGGGACAAGGGTGCCCAGGGTAGTATTGGCGCGCAAGGAACAACCGGGGCTAAGGGAGCACAAGGTCGACAAGGCGAACAGGGACCACAAGGCCCTCAAGGTGCACAGGGAGCCACTGGACCACAAGGGCTTCAGGGACCACGGGGAGATGATGGCCCAGTAGGGGGATCGGGACCTGTGGGAGCTATGGGGCCTGCTGGAGGTCGAGGAGCGACTGGTGACGCAGGGATCACAGGTGCTGTGGGTCAAAAAGGCAATAAGGGAGCACAGGGACCTGAAGGTCCTGCTCCTCAGGGCGTTAAAGGAGATACAGGGCCACAAGGGCCACAGGGAATACGCGGTGTCCAGGGAGTTCAAGGGCCAAAAGGAGACACAGGAGTCGTCGGTGATGCTGGACCACAGGGCCCAAAAGGACCTCAGGGGCCTCAGGGTATCCAAGGACTTGCAGGAGCAGCGGGACCAACTGGTTTTGATGGTTTACAGGGGCCTCAAGGAGATCAAGGACTTCAGGGTATCCAGGGGGTTCAGGGAGATCAAGGACCGAAAGGTGTAGCCGGAGACACTGGTGATCAAGGCCCTCAAGGACTACCAGGAGCGCAGGGAGATCAGGGGCCTCAAGGACCTCAGGGCGCAAAGGGTGCAACTGGTGATACGGGAGCAGCAGGAGTTGTGGGGGATGCAGGAGTTCAGGGCTCAACAGGAGCTCAGGGGGATCCTGGCCTTCAGGGAGACACTGGCGCAGACGGAAAATACATCCTTGTCAAAGATGCGAAGGAGATGACGACTGTTGGGCGCTTTATCGCCTATGGCAACCCCTTCGACACAACAGATCAGGATACGCTGCTCTTATCTACTGTGGACACACACCTCATTTTTGCTCTGCAGCAGTCAGGGTTCTTAGCAGGTCCCGCAAACTCGACTCTCTATTACATCGGATCAGGATGCACAGGAAATCTAGCTATCCAGCTTCCTTCCACGCTAGCCTTTCCTATGGCTTTTGTGAGAGGAGGGACCAAGTACAAAGTGAGTTCTCTCTCCTTGCCTTTAGTTAAATCTTACAAAGATTCGAACAACAACTGCCTTGCAGTTCCCGGGGCAGGATCTTCCGGTATTGCTGTATCAAAAACATATGCTGTGACAGAGACCACCGAGATCGCAGCGAGTTATCTCACTCCACTTTCCATCGGTTTAGAAACAGATTTCTTGCCAAAAGTAACGGACTTAAAACTCTGGCTTGTCGCTGACGATCTCCGAGACGGGGGACTCAGCAGTGATGATACCGTTTCACAATGGATAAACCGTCCTGATACAGGGATCATGCTTCAATCGAATACTAGCCAACGGCCTTTGTTGAAGACGGGAGCGAATGCTATTCACCGTCATGCTACCGTGCTTTTTGACGGAACTGACAATTTTATGTCGATGCCCTACACAGGAACCATAGAAGCTAAGACCATATTTATCGTCACCAAACTGAGTGACCTCGACACTCAGCCTTTCAACGGTTTTCTTGGGGGAACTATCCTCTCCCATGAATCAATTTCTGGATACGAAGCACTGGTCTATAATAACAACGATGCTAGAAGATGGGGCTTCATTGCCACAACACCGACCAGTAAAAACTTTTCAGCAAACGCAGATGAAACAAGCACGGCACCTATACTCCTTACACTGACAGCAGATGCCAGTGGTGGTTTTACTCTTTATAAAAATGGGGCACAAATTGGTACTAAATCAGTTGCTCCTGCCGCTACGAGTTCTGGAATTTTCATTCTCGGTCAAAGGGGTGGCTCTACCTTCACGCACTATAGGGGAAGCATTGCAGAAATTGTGTTTTATAACGTAAAACTTTCCACCACAGACAGACTGGCCGCTGAAAGCTACCTCAAGGAAAAATACGGCTTGTAGGATCTTCCTCTAGGGAGGGGTGTGTGAGGGGAGGGAACGCAGGGCTAGCGCATCATAATTACAATAATTTCAATTAACTATAGAAAGACGCCATGTGATAATCGTCACCCAAAACTACCGGTGATGGGAGATGAACATGGCACTAATAGATGCATTCGGCGACCTAGAAGACCCCCGACTTGAACGCACCAAGAAACATAGTCTTATCGATATTATAATGCTGACCATTTGTGCAACCATAGCTGGCGCAGAAGGCTGGGAT
>JAGNWK010000134.1:2693-4488 GCA_017985985.1 Oligoflexales bacterium | reverse complement strand
CCATCTCCAGAAGATGCTGCCAAAGCTGAGCAAGCCAAGCAGGCTGACGGTGCTGCCGAGCCTTCAGACAAGGCCGAGGAAGGCGAGGTCGTCGAAGACGCAGAGCCAAAAAAGAAAAAGAAATAATTATTCATATCACACACCCGGTGTGTGATATATGTGATATTACAAAAACTTAAAAGCCCCGGCGACCCCGGGGCTTTTTTGCTACAATCTACAGCCATGACTGAAGAAATTGAATATATATCTCCAAACATAGGCACTGATTTGGATGGGGTGAAGCGCGAATGAATGATGTTTTTAACACAGCACTTATCGCCCAAAGAAGCAAAAAAACATTTAAAACACGAAGTTGGCCATGCATTAGCAGATCCAGACATTGCAAGAGGACATTTTAGCTTTACCATTATAGATGGTGAGTTTGCTCACGCTACGTATTATCTAGGAAGAGTTAGTTTAGATAATTACCCTTGCTCAATAGCGCTTGCAATAATACGAGGAGCTGGGAAAGATATGTCTGGGACTGATGCGATAATGGGTTTACAAGTTTATCGCAAAATGGACCGGTGTAAACTAAACGGATCTTGTCCATTAGAACCAGAATGTCACAGTCTTAAATTAGATTGAAATTATATGCACAACCACACCTCATCCGACTACATTTGCCCCATCTGCCTCGGAGTAAGTGGGGTAGTTAGCGACAAAACCCTTCTGCTGCAAGAGGACATTGTCTATAAAGACAATCTCTGCACCGCTTTTATCAATTCTTTTTGGATCAAAAATAATCCAGGTCATGTCATCGTGGTTCCAAACGAACACTACGAAAATATCTATGACCTCCCAGATGATTTAGGTGCTCACATTTTTGCGATAGCCAAAAAAATATCTACCGTTATGAAAGATTCATATGGCTGTGAGGGTATCACGATTCTCCAAAACAACGAGCCAGCCGGCGGCCAGCACGCTTTCCACTATCATCTCCACATTTTCCCTCGCTATGAGGCTGATGATCTCCACAAACACATGGACAATAAGCAACTCGCTGACCCAGCTAAGCGCAAAGTATATGCAGACAAGCTTCGCCATTCTCTTCAAACTTTAGGTCTATAGAACCGAGGCATAGCTTGATTTTAGAAGAAAATCTGCGACAATTTGCCCATGTCAAAAGAAATTACCGTCTTTCACGCCACAACATTAGAAATGGGTCGAGAAGTTAAGTTTCATCAGGCACACCTATTTCACGCTTACACTCGCAATTATCCTACAGGTACTTTAGCTGGTGATATCAGATACTCACAACCATTCCTTAAGCCTAATGGTGTGATCCTTGAATATTCTATCCCGGAAAACGAATTAATAAAGTGTGATGTGGTATCGGGTTATCCAATAGGGAAGATTCGTTCCGATTGGTACGCAAGTGCTTGGGAATTGCATAGCAATAAATGGAATACAGTACCACATTCCTACAGAGAGGTGATGAAAGCATATAAGTTGATCAAAGATATATACGAAGTCGAATCATGGCCAGCCAATCTAGTTATTAGCTATGTCCCCCACGCATATCTTGTAAAAGTAAGGGAATCTCTCGATCGTTATCTTGGATCATGACACGATACTGAGAGTATTTTTGCTAAAACGATGTAGTTTTCTGGTTTTGACCCTGCAGGGAACCGAGCCTGCGAGGATGATCCTCGCAGGGTGATATGATTTACGCATGGACAAGCAATTCCCCAAAGTAGTCGTCGGCTGTTTTATCTTAAATGACAAAAACGAAATCATCCTCGTGAAATCCTAC
>JAGNWK010000134.1:0-2593 GCA_017985985.1 Oligoflexales bacterium | reverse complement strand
AACCGAGCCTGCGAGGATGATCCTCGCAGGGTGATATGATTTACGCATGGACAAGCAATTCCCCAAAGTAGTCGTCGGCTGTTTTATCTTAAATGACAAAAACGAAATCATCCTCGTGAAATCCTACAAATGGCCAGGGAAATGGGTAGTCATGGGTGGGCACATAGAGTGGGGAGAAAAAATTGCCGAGGCAGTAGTGAGAGAAGTTAAAGAAGAACTCGGCCTCACAGTCAAATTTGATCATGTGATAGAAACTGTCGAGTTTGTGCTCGACCCCAGCTTTCATGCCGAAAAGCACTTTGTCGCTCTCCAGTCGATGTGTCATGTAGTGGGTGACTCAACTCTTAAACTCGACAATGATGAAATTCAAGAAGCAAAATGGTTTTCAATTAACGAAGCTCTACTGCTAGAGAATCTCCTACCCATAACTCAAAAAACTATCCAAAAAATTATCCTTGCAAATTGATTCAATAATTTAAATCATAAATCAATATATTCCGATGAATCGATTCATCGGAATATATTTCTGTTTGTTACAATGTCCACATGACAAGTCCACGCATTTTTCTTATTCACGGTTGGGGTGGTTCCCCACAATCAGATTGGTTCCCTTGGGCCATCCAAGAATTTTCCAAGTTAGATTTCGAAGTAATTGCTCCCTTGATGCCAGATACCGAGACTCCAGTTATACAAGCATGGGTCGATCATCTATCTGCACAAGTTGGTAAAATCCGTGATAGCGACATATTCATAGGTCACAGCATTGGCTGTCAAACCATCCTTCGCTATTTAGAACAATCAAATGGTGTTGTAGTAAAAGTTATCTTAGTTGCACCATGGTTTACCCTTACCAATTTAGAGAATGATGATGCCTGGAAGGTTGCAGAACCATGGATAAAAACAAACATGGATTTTTCTAAAATATCTAACAAATCTAACAAATTTATTACCATTTTTTCCGACAACGATCCCTGGGTTCCATATCTAGAAAACAGAGCTATGTTTGAAGAAAAATTGAATCCAGAAGTTGTAGTCCTCCACAATAAAGGTCATATCACTGCCGACGAAGGTACAACAGAACTACCAGAACTCTTGAAACACCTTTAGCACTCCACCTTGTTTACTGCTTAAAATGCCTTTATAATCCCTTTATATGTCTACCAAACGCGATTACTACGATATCCTAGGTGTCACCAAATCAGCTAGTGCCACAGACCTCAAGTCTGCCTACCGCAAGCTAGCTCTCAAATGGCATCCAGATCGAAACAAAGAATCAGGTGCCGAAGCCAAATTTAAAGAAATCAACGAAGCCTACGAAGTCCTTAGCAATAGTGATAAAAAAGCTAAATATGACCAGTTTGGTCATGCAGCCTTCGATCCTTCTGCCGGTTTTGGTGGAGGTGGCGGCCAGTCATACCGTCAGGGCCCCTTCACCTATACCTACTCATCAGGCGGCGGGTTTGAAGATATGTTTGGTGGCGCAGGTCAGCAGGGCTTCAATGACCCCTTCAATATTTTTGAGTCATTTTTTGGTGGCCAAAATCCCTTTGGCGGAGGTTTCCAGCAAAAACCTCACTACTCCATGGCTATCGATTTTATGGACGCGGTAAACGGGGTAGAAAAGACTTTTGTTCATCAGGGCAAGCAATACACTGTCAAAGTCCCCCCAGGCGCAGACGATGGGACCCGCATTCGCTACTCTGAGTTTGATGTCTCATTCAATGTCAAACCTCACAAGGTTTTTAGGCGCGAAGGTGACGATATTTATATCTATCACGAGATCTCACTTTCCATGGCTATTCTCGGTGGAGAGACCACAATTCCCACGCTAGACGGAGAGCTTCTCATCAAAATTAGACCTGGTACTCAGCCTAGCACGACTGTAAGACTCTCTGGCAAGGGTATGCATAAACTCAGAGGATCCGGTAGGGGAGATTTTTATATCAAGCTCAAGGTAATGCTTCCAGAGAAGCTATCTCGCAAAGCCAAAGAGCTTGTACAACAGCTCTCAAATGAACTATAGTAGAGTTTATGTTCGAAGAAAATCAGCCAGTTTCACCCACATCGATCCCTCCAGTTGATCCACGCCCTGTATATGTTCCACCAAAACCCAAATTCCCCATTCTTCCAGCTCTAATTGGCTTCTTTATCGTAGTTATCGTCGCCGCTTTGATGGGAGTTGTATATTTTAAAACCATGTTCAAACCATCCGCCTCTACATCGCCTTCACCCTCTCCCGCACCAAGTGCTCTAGTCTCTCCCTCACCGGTCGCTACCTCGACACCCAGCGCTTCAGTAAAATCATCTGCCAAACCTACCGTTAAGCCTACGGTCAAACCTAGTTCCACCTCCGCCTCTCCCACACCCACTCCTACCCCAGTTGTGATTCCTACATTAGACATCCGTTTTGGCAATCCTAGTGCAATCGTCAAGCAAACATACGATGATGGCTCAGGGCAAGGCCGCGTGATCAATAGAGAATATAGCAGTATCCAGGTGGGCGAATTTGATGAGCTCTCTTCTTATTCTCCTCCTAAAGTCACTGTTTTTTCAACCATCTTTTCAAACAAGAACGTAAAGGCTCAGCCAACAA
>JAGNWK010000058.1 GCA_017985985.1 Oligoflexales bacterium | reverse complement strand
CAAGATCAAAATAAACAAAATGGCTAAGGCCAGAGGCACATAGATGCTTCGAGCATTTTTTGAAGGGTCTTCGTTCATATAAGTGTTTTTATGTTAGGAGCCATGTACAGGTTTTTGGTAAAGCATGTACATGGTAGCAAAGCTTATTGAAAAAGTGTAGGGGGAAGATGAGATCCTCTCGATTTCATTAACGGACTACAAACTTTCCTTGCATCATGCTGAAATGACCGGGGAATGTGCAGAAGAATGTATAATCTCCTCCTTTTTTGAAACGAGTCATATCCACTTTTATGTCTTCTGACTCACCTCCACCTAGAAGCTTCATAGCAGTTGCCAAAACTTTTGTTTTGAAAGGTTCTACAGTGACATCGGCGAGGTAGTTCTTTGTTGGGCCAAGCTTCATCGCTTCGGTGTTGATCGTTGCAGCGTCGCCGCTGGCCGTTACGACAAGATTATGGCCCATGATTTGTTTGGCCAGCTTTCCAACGTGCTTGAGAGTCACGGTAAAGGCATTGTTAGGGCAGTTGCTAGGAGCTGTGATGGTTTCTAGCTTTTTCCCATTCTGCTGGTATTGCATGGAGTCGGTTCCCTCCACGACGATAGAGCATTCGGCTGCAGAACTGGTGCCTGCAGCAGCTTTTTCGGGAGCAGCTTGTGGTTTGCTTGCAGGAGCACTGGTTTTAGGAGCTGCTGTGACTAGGCCTGTCTGTGAGAGATAGGCGACGGCAAAGAAGAGGGTGCGGACTTGTCGACTGAACATAGAATCTCCAAAAGTTATGCCTTTTAAGGCAGGGAAAAGGGTTTGGGAAAAAACTACGCAGCTGGTTTTTCCCAAGATCGATTACCAAGGCCAACGACTTTGTAGTTCCTCCGATTTCTTTAAAGGAGGAAGGACTAGGGGGCCGGGTAGTTCTTTTTCGATATCTTGAAGGGCCACGCGAGTAGCAGTTCCCAGCAGCTCTACGTCCATTTCATATTTTCCCTTGAAGAAGAGATAGCCAACTGCGCGATCAGACACAACTCGAGTTAACTCCGCAAGTATGGCATCGGGGCTGATGTCGAAGTCAGTCGTTTCAAAAAGGAAGAGTCTGTCACCGATCGCCTCTTCTCGGAAGAATTGGGCGAGTACCGTAAAGAGAACGTTGCGGCTACGCGTAACGTAGACAGCATTAGCGACAGCGTACGTCTTGTCGAAATCTTTGCCAAGTAAGTTTTTCCACTGATTCATTACGCTTACCCAGTGGGTGACCTGAAGTGAAGAAGCCTGTTTTTGCATGCTCTTAATGCCTTGCCCTTGCTTGGCCCCATAAGTTCGGAGATCGCTCACTTCAACAGAGTCTTTCTTAAGCACTTCTTCCATAAAAGCGATGTTACCCTCGAGTATAGATTTTGCTTCAGATTTGATGTCCATACTCACACTTGCATCGAGGTCTGATAAACTGTCAAGAGCCTTCCTATTGTTCTCGAGAAAGGGGATTATTGCTTTTTTCCAAGCTGTATTCTTTGTAGCTGATCCTGCAAAGGGAACAAGAAGAGAATAGAGGGCCAGCGTACTGTGCCCAATGGTTTTAACGAGCTCATAGGCTCGAGGAACGGAGGGAGCTTGTAAGGCAGGCATCCCTGGGCGATAGAGGATAAAGCGACCGCCCTTAGAGGAAAAGAGGGCTAAAATCACAGGATGATTCTTGAGCAGATTTTTTTGAAATGTTTTTAGATTTCTCCCGTAGATGTCTGTCTTGTCCTGATTCAGTTTGTCGATAGTTTGAAAGGCCAGCTCATGATTGCTAGTTTGCTCCGGTTCTGCAGCCACTAGAGTTTTGAGATCGTCAGGTAGACTGAGCTCTGAGTTGTTCAGTGCTTCGGAGTGAACAGCAAAGAGGTCTTGACTCGCTGTGGGGTAGATCATGATGAGGGAAGATAGGAGAAGAAAAGTCAGGATGATTTTATGTGCACTTGTGTTGTGAGAGAGAAGTTCGGAGGCCTTTTTTGGGAAGGCTATGTTTTGAATTCTTTGCTCTGGCGCTAATTTCGACTTTGAACCTGACCTTGAACTTGACATTGTCGTGTTCTCACGTTGTTATGCATCCTGTGCTAAGTTCTCAAGTATCTATTTTTAGAAATACATGCAACCGTTTTTAGAAGGAATTTTGATGCCAGAATCGTTGCTTCAGCGGATTCATCAAATCTTGCCCTGCTTGATCGAGAAGGATGCAATCGGTGAGGAGGCTCTGCTTTTGCGTCAGGAAATTCGGAGTTTGGGTTATGACAGTGAAATCTACGTGGAAAGATTTAATCGTGGGCTGCGAGGTAAAGCTCTTCCTATTGAAGAACTGTCTTTTGACAGCCATACAGCCCTCCTCTATCACTTTGCCGTGGGTTCAGACCTGACGTATCGCTTTGTCAGTTGGAGAGGAAGGAAAATTCTTCGTTTTCATAACATAACACCTCCCCATTTTTTTATGAAATTTCGTGATTTTTTTTCAGCTCAGAGCTGCTATTTAGGTTGGCAGCAACTCGATATGCTAGCTTATGAGCATCCCCTTATGTTCACACCATCCTTGTTTAATGTCAGCACTTTTCAGAGTGCGAAATTATTTGATAAATCTAGAGGACCAAGTCCCACAGTGATTCCTGTTTTTCGTAGATATGGCATTTTTGAAGAAAAGATGGATCAAAAAACTGACCTGATCCAGGACGCTCTATCACAGGATGCTAGGGCCGCGTTTTTATTTGTTGG
Source organism: Oligoflexales bacterium (assembly GCA_017985985.1). Classification (GTDB taxonomy): domain Bacteria; phylum Bdellovibrionota_B; class Oligoflexia; order Oligoflexales; family Bog-1112; genus JAGNWK01. The sequence continues at coordinate 13,836 of JAGNWK010000058.1, read as the reverse complement.
TCGTCTTTCGCCCAACAAGTGTCAGCACGAGCTGATCTCTTTGATTGATCAGTATAAGCGGTTTGTCGATTCGAAAGCCTTTCTCTGCCTTATCGGTTCAGCATATTCTCGTGAATATCAAAAAACTCTCGTTCAGTTTGCCTCTGCTCTCGGTTTAAAAGTGGGCTTCTCGTTCCGTGACATAAAGCAGTCGGATGTCGTTTTTTTAGGATCTGTTCCTGAGTCGGAGTTGCGGCAATATTATCGCGCTTGCCGTGTGTTTTTATGTGCGAGTGAGCATGAAGGGTTTTGTGTTCCCTTGGTGGAGGCTATGGTGGGAGGTCTTCCTATTCTAGCTCATGATTCGGGGGCTGTGCCAGAGACAATTTCAGATCCGGAGTCCGTCTTTAACAAGTCTGACTATGAGGGGACTCTTCAAATGATGTTTAATTTGGCGACGGACCCTCACCTCCGCGCAAAAAAGATAGAGCAGGGCAAACAAAGATCCTTGAAATTTTCTTTGACAGAAATCCGACAGCCATTTCGAGAGCTCATTCACTCGCTGTCATGAACGATGAAGCTGCGGAGATTGCTTCGCTTCGCTCCAACCTGTCTAAGTATTACGATTTCGTCATTGCGAGGAACCGTAGGTGACGAAGCAATCTTGCCTTTACTTGGAGATTGCTTCGCTCATGACGAGCTTCTGCGATGAATACTTAGACAGGTTGGCTCGCAGGAGTTCTCCTAACCGAATGACATTGGTGCTTAGGTGATCTCTTTAGATATCCTGAACAATCCTTGTTCCTCCAGCTCGGTCCTTTAGAGAAATGCGAACTTTAAGATTCTTTTGAATTTCGATCAGTCCGTAATTAAATCCGATATAGTGTTTGATCCGCGCTTTGTTTTTTGGGAATGATGTTGCCACTTCGGTTAGGCCGCTAGATGTGATTTCGAAAAGAGGTTTTGGAAGAATCCCGTCAACTCGGAGAACTTCTGCTCGATGGATATCCCCACTCAGGATGAAAAATTTCTTAAATTTTGGACTATATTTTTTGATCATATCGAGCATTTTTTTCTGTTCATGAGGGAAGTTTGCCCAGGATTCCCACCCCGTAAACTCAGAGAGCAGCTGTACACTAGAGGCAAGGATAAGAAGGTCCGATGGTTTTTTAAATTCCGTCTCAAGCCATTCCCACTGTGCTTTTCCCAGCATGGTTGAATTCTTATCGCTGTTCACTAGGATTTTTCCCATACCGATTTTTGCTCGTTCCTGTACATCTTCTGGACGAGAGAGTTTATCCAGAGGACCTCGGTTCCAACGGGTGTCGAGGACGAGGATGCGAATTTTTTGATTTTTATGCTTAAAATCATAGGAGGCATAGATGCCTCCCTCTTGAGTTCTTCTGGGGGAATCTGCGCTCTCTTTGAAGAAGTCGAGCATCTGCTTGCGCGACTCATTTTTTAATGGATTCTCAGCTCCGGAGTCATTGATTCCGTAGTCGTGATCATCCCAAGTAGCAAGCACTCTGGTTTGTCTTATGAGTGTTTGAAAGTCAGGTTGAGCGTTGAGGGTTTCGTAAGCTTGGGAGAGGGTCTTTTCATCGGTAGCGTTGGCGTAGACATTGTCCCCCAAAAGAAGCAGAACGTCAGAATTCTCTTTGCTTAACGCATTCCAACTTTGCTCTTTGTTCGTTTGTCTAGCACAGGAACCAAAGGTGATTTTGAAGGGGTGAGGGGTGACGTTTGCAGCTTCTGATCTAAAATTGAAAGTAAGGGAGGAAAGGGCCAGGATCTTCAACAAACGTCTCATAGTCGGTCTCCTTAGATGATTTCAATTTTATGCTGGTCCTTTGTCTCTACAATATCTCCAATGACTTCGGCACAGATCGCTTTGTGATCAGAAAGTTTAAGAAGAAGATCTTCAAGTCCTTCTGACTGAACTGCAATCAGCATGCCTCCAGAAGTTTGGGGGTCGCAGAGGATGCGTTCCCAAAGGACCGGATGTTTGATCGCTGAACTGTCTAGCACACTTGAAACATAGTTGTAATTTCGAATTGTGCCGCCTGGGATGCATTCTCTGTGAATGAGTTGTGTAACGCCTTGTAAGACCGGGATTTGATCGACAAAAATCCTTGCTTTTAAATTTCCATTTTTGAGCATGCCGAACAGATGGCCAGCTAAACCAAAGCCTGTGATGTCAGTGGCTGCGTGGACATGGAGAAAACAGTCCTGCATGGCTTTGGAAGAGGGAAGGTTTAAGCTACTCATAGTGCTAAAAACGAGATCTTCTAGTTCTTGTGTGATCAGGTTTCTCTTGATAGCTGTTGTTAATACCCCTGTTCCGATAGGTTTCGTTAGGACGAGACGGTCTCCGTTCTGGATTCCTCGATTGCGAATAATCTTTTGAGGGTGGATGGTTCCCGTGACAGATAAGCCATACTTAGGCTCAGGATCGTCGATAGAGTGTCCCCCCACCAGACTGATTCCAGCCTCATGAACCTTATCCATTCCTCCTTGTAAAATGTCTTGTAGGACTTTGGTTCCCAGTTTCTTAATGGGGAATGCTAGTAGTGAAATCGCCGAGAGAGCCTCAGCTCCCATTGCATAAATATCTGAAAGGGCATTTGCGGCAGCTACTTGTCCGAAACGGTAGGGGTCGTTCATAATAGGGGTGAAAAAATCAGCTGTCTGAACGATTGCCATATCAGGACTGATTTGTAAAACGGCGGCGTCGTCACCGGTGTCGTACCCAACGAGTACCCTCTTGTCGACAAAGTCATTGCGAAGTTTGCTAAGAACTTCATGGAGATCCTCCGGTCCCATTTTGCATCCACACCCAGCTCCGTGAGATAAGTCCATCAATCGAATAGATTGATCTTGCATATGATCCTCTCTTTTTTTAATGTCGACTGTCCTTGGTAATATAGCAAGGTATCAGAGGATGAGGATAGGGATGAGGGTCGTTCCATCGTCTTTGTGCGGAAGGTGAGGCGAACCAGGCGCAAAACTGGTTCAATGGACCAGAAATCGACGAAAAACTTAGATATTGTGCTGGTATGGGTCCTATGATTGACCTGAGGGGGCTATTTGATGAAGGTATTGTATTTTTTTAACCACCAAAGTTCCTATTGGTTTCATTTCTCTTTTCTCAATGTTGGGAGACAGATCCCGTTAGAAAAAACAATTGTTCAACTTGCTATGGGGAGTAAACCATGCAGACGAGAGTCGAAATCCAAGACATTGTGACGTTCACTAAACTCCTTTCGGTCCCTCGATTAGGGATCTTCTCACGCCTACCCTACATCCTCTTGTTATTTTTTTTCTCACTAACGGCATCGATAGAAGTCCAAGCCCAAGAAGCTAAAGTAAAGGTTGTGCAGCCCAAAATGAAGACGGTCGGGATCACAGAAATAGTGGCTCACCCATCTCTCCTACAGGCCAAAGAAGGGGTTCTAGCAGGACTCAGGGAGTTGGGTTTTGAGGAGGGCAAGAACTTACGAATTTCGGAAAAAAATGCGCAGGGTAGCATAGTGACGGCCAATCTTATAGCCAGACAATTTATCGACACAAAAGTTGACTTGATTATCCCTATATCGACTCCCTCCGCTCAGGCTGTGCTTCAGGTGATGAAGAGGTCCAAAGGGTTAAAGATTCCGATCGTGTTTTCCTCGGTGAGTGATCCACGCGCTGCACGTCTACTGGATTCTGATTCAGGAGTTCAGATAACGGGGGCTTTCGATCAGCCTTCTCTTGGAGACACACTTAAGCTGATATACACAGTGGTCCCTACCCTAACAGACCTTGGAGTCCTGTACAACGCGGGTGAAGCTAACTCTGTTAAGGCGGTAGAGCTTCTCCGGGCAAAGGTCCCTGCGACGGTACGGCTTCATGAACTTGCTATTCATTCCTCAAACCTGGTGTCGGACGCCGTTCGTTCTCTTGCTGGCAAAGTTGGCGCTCTTTACATTCCGAGTGATAACACTGTGTTTTCAGCTCTTAAACAGGTGATTCAACTCGCTCGATCTCATAAAATCCCGACTTTTACAAATGATCCAGACTCGGTCTCTCTCGGGGTTTTAGCCTGCCATGGGTACTCACAATTTGCAGTTGGTCGGACAGCAGGCTTGCTAGCGGCTAGGGTTTTGAAGGGAGAGAGTTTTGATAAGCTCCCACCAAGCAAACCAGAGAAAGCTGAATTCTACTTCAATCAGGGAACAGCCAAAATTCTAGCGATCAGTATCCCTAAAGAGATTGAAGGGGTTGTGACTCAATCTGTCCCCTAACGCTGTAGAGGAGCTCAACTGTCGATTGTAAGATGCGACAAGGACACCTCTACTGAAACTTTAACATTTATCCCCCCGAGCTAAAGCTGAGAGGGGATATCTTTCGCTTTTCTAACAGGGAGGGCTGTTTGATGAATGCATTACAAGTCCTGGGAGCTTGTGAGTTGGGACTTATTTATGGTCTTGTCGCTCTTGGTGTGTACATAAGCTTTAGAGTCATAGATTTTCCAGATCTTACGGTGGATGGAAGCTTCCCTCTCGGAGCGGCTGTAACGGCGAGTTTGCTTGTTCAGGGTTGTAGTCCGGTCCTTTCGTTCATCGTTGCTTTGTTTGCAGGTCTATTAGCCGGAGCTGTAACGGCTTACTTAAGCGTTCGATGGAATATCCTTGGTCTCTTGGCAAGTATCTTGACGATGACGGCGCTCTATTCCATCAATCTTAGAATTATGGGGCAGCAGCCCAACATTGCTTTGATCAATGAGCCGACTCTTTTTCAAGATTATTCTGTTCTGAATGTTCTCTTTGTCCTTACTGTGGTTACAGTTCTTCTTCTGAAGATGTTTTTTTCCTCAGATTTTGGTTTAGCAATGAGGGCCTCAGGGATCAATCCCAAAGCAGGTTCCGCTTATGGAGTGAGTTCAGGAAAAGTAAAGTTTATAGCTCTGTCCATGAGTAATGGACTCGTTGCTGCTGCTGGGGCTCTGTTTACTCAGTCGCAGGGTTTCGCTGATATCTCTATGGGCACGGGGACTATCGTCATCGGGCTTGCTTCTGTCATCATCGGTGAATCGGTATTTCATCCGCGATCTCTTGGGTTGGCTCTTTTTGCCTGTGTGATCGGCTCGGTCCTTTACCGCCTGGTGATTTCCCTTGCATTGAATGCTAGTGAAATTGGTTTGCAAGCTTCGGATCTCAATTTGCTCACAGCAGCTCTTGTGGCAACTGCGACCATTTTAGCCAAATGGATGAAGAAAAAGCAGAAGAAGGAGAGGGTACGAGCATGATTCACTTAAAAGACATTCATGTTTTTTTTAATAGGGGTACTCAACTTGAGAATCATGTCCTTAAGGGTCTTAATCTTCTGGTGCAAGAAGGGGAGTTTCTGGTTGTTATCGGTGGTAATGGTGCCGGAAAATCGACCTTGATGAATGTTGTTGCTGGGGATGTTCTTGTCGATCAGGGACAGGTCTTCGTGGGAGGATCAGATTTAACGGGGAAGGCTACTGTCAAGCGGAGCGGTAAAATAGCAAGAATTTTTCAAGATCCGATGATCGGAACTTTTTCGCACCTGACGATAGAAGAGAATTTGAGTCTATCTATGAAGCGCGGAGAGAGGCGTGGCTTTGCCCAAGCTTTGAAGCGCTCGTCGCTAGAATTGTTTCGAGAGAAGCTTAGGTTTCTTGGCATGGGTTTGGAAAATCGTTTGAAGGATCAGGTCTGTCTCTTATCAGGTGGGCAGAGGCAGGCCCTGAGTCTTGTCATGGCGACTATGCACAATGCCGATGTACTTCTCCTCGATGAACACACAGCTGCTTTGGACCCGAAAACAGCGAGAATTATCCTCGAAATCAGTCAAAAAATTCTGCTGGAATGTCATTTGACGACTATTATGATCACCCACAGTATGTCCCAGGCCCTGGAGTTTGGTGACAGAACGATTTTCATGCAGCAGGGGGTGATCGTGAAAGATCTTTCTCAAAATGAGCGAAAAGGGTTACTCCCTCAAGACTTGGTCGAGTTCTTTTCCTAGGCGAATAAATGATTCCATCTTTTAAATTGAGACAGACAGAAGAAATTTTGAGTCAGGTTCTAGCTCAGAAGGTTTCATCTGAAGTCTTGAAGTCAAACTTGCTTCTTATCGACGTGAGAAGTCCTTCTGAGTTCACAGAGGACCACCTCCCTTTTGCTGTCAATTTTCCTGTTCTCAGCGACATAGAACGGGCTGAGGTGGGGACTGAATATAAAAGAAATCGCTTCTCAGCTAGGCAGTTGGGGGCTCGGCTTATTTCTGCTAATTTGGTTAATATTCTGGAGAAGCTAGAGGACTTAGTTCGAAAAACATCGTCAGGCAATCATCAAGCTCATTTTGAATTTTGTCTTTATTGCTGGCGAGGGGGGATGAGGTCTCGCTCGTTATTCACCGTTATGGATATGATCGGTTATAAAACGAGACTGTTGGAAGGTGGATATCAGGCCTATCGTAGATTTATATCCAAAGAGTTGGAGCTTGGGTTCACTCCTTCCACGATTACACTTTATGGGCCTAGTGGAACTGGCAAGAGTGAGCTTATCCGTATCTTGAGGGGGTACTCTCTGTCGATACTGGACCTGGAGGGTCGGGCTCGGCACAAGGGGTCTGTCTGGGGAGAAAGCTCTGAACCCCAGCCGTCACAAAAGTTATTTGAATCTCATCTCTATTGGGATTTAAAGCTGGCAAATACGGATCTTCTTGTCGTAGAAGGGGAGAGTAGAAGGATTGGGAAGCTTTTTCTCCCGAGAAAACTTTATGAGCATATGTGTGAGGGAAGGCATATTTGGGTTGAATTGCCTGTGGAATTAAGGGCTGAACGTATTGCTGTTGAGTATAAAATTCCTGACGAAGTCTTAATCCAGAAATTGTCTTCTATTAAAAAATTTATAAGCGCTGCCATTTATAAGGATATCGTAGCAGCGATCTTGTCGAAAGATCGCTATAAGGTAGCTCTGCTCTTGCTGCAAAATTACTATGATTTTTTTTATCGGAGAGCAGCTCCAGGGGGTCCTAAATCACCACGAGCTTACGAAGCTGTTTTCAGAGCAAAAAGCTTTGATCAGCTGCAGGCCTTGGTTATAGATTATTTCTCTGCACTCATACACTGATGTTACGTATGAGATTCCTTGACTGCCAAATGTCATTCGGTTAAGGCAAGACACCCCTCACCTTCGCTCGGGGGGACGTCCTCCCGACTAGCTAGAAGCCTTCGAGCAGCAGATCAAGTTAGGTACTAGGAACCATCCCATAAGTCGTGTAGCAAGGCATTGAGGAGCGAGCAGCGCAGTGTACTTGCTAGTAAATGGGCAGCGCAGCGACGAAAATAACGGAGTTAGGACTTATGGGATGGTTCCTAGTGTTTCTTTATTGTTTTAGAGAAGACGAGGGCATCTTCTCCATTTCGGTAATAGGCCTTCCTCCTCCCCACTTCTTGCATGCCAAACTTGAGATAGAGTTTTTTTGCTGCTACATTTGAGGGTCGCACTTCGAGTGCAATATTTTGATCATCCTCAGTCTTATTTGAGAGAGTTTTGCTTGAGAGGTAGAGCTCAAGCTCGTCGAGCAGGAGCAGGGCCCAACCTAGACCCCTATGTTCGGTACAGATGTAGAGGTAGAGAATATCTGCTCCATCTGGCGTTTCCGTGCAAAGAAGAGCCCCCAGCCATGTCTTTGCCTTCGCTTCGGTTGCCATGTAAAAAGCGAGGGTGTTCGTCTGAGAGAGAGCTTCTTTGACGTCGGCTAAGTCCCAGAAGTCCCACTGGTTACAAATCTTGGTAAAAGCCTGGACAGATAAGTCTAAATCTTTATTTTTACTTGAGTTTTCTAGCTTATATATACCGAAAGAACTTTGCATGGTAGTTTCCCAGATCTTATTAACTTTGAGCAAACTATGAATAAACAAACAACGTATGAACTGCAGGTTATTTTTTCACAAGACCTGAAAAAAGCTTCTTTACAAAAAGACCAGATTCTGGACTGGTTCGCAGAACATCAGGTCCTAAACTTTGTCGAAGGAGCTGTAGATGGACTTGATCTTGACCATGAATTTGGACTTGATGATAGTCATTTCTACGAAGATCAGGGGGGCCAGGAGTCCCCTCTTTCCGTTTTCAGCTTTGAGTCTAGCTATCTTGATGAACTGGAACAAAACATAACCAAGAACTTTGCTGAGCTTACTCTCGTGCGCAAGAGCATGGACTCTGATACTTGGCAGTCGGGTTGGAAGGAAAGCTTTCAACCGATTGATACAGGGCTTTTTTACATACATCCTCCTTGGATTCAAGCCGTAAACATAGAGGGACGCCGCAATTTGGTTGTAGATCCTGGGATGGCCTTTGGTTCTGGTCAACATGTGACAACGAGACTTTGTCTTAGCTTCATCCAGAAGCTCTGGGATGAGCACTTCAACTATGCTGATTCTAAGTTGCTTGACCTAGGGACAGGCTCTGGGATTTTAGCGATGGCTATGGCAAAACTTGGAGCGAAACAAGTTGTAGCGACAGACCTCGACCATGATGCCGTTCGGGCTGCAAAGGAAAATGCAATTTTGAATGAGCTTGAGCTCGATGTTCGATTGGGCAGTGTTCCAGATTCGCAAGAGGGTCTCAAGTTTGATTTGGTCGTTGCCAATATTCTCTTTGTTGTTCTTCGGCAACTAATCCCTGCCATAGCTCCTATCCTGAAAAGTTCAGGAAAACTTGTTCTGTCTGGGCTTCTTGAAGAGGATGCAGAAGAAATGACGCGAATTTCAGCCGAGTCTGGTCTTCGCCTGATCTCTTCTTTGACGGACCAAGGTTGGATTTCTTTAATGTTACAAAAGTGATCGTTCTACTCAGAACTTACAAAAAAATCTGCCGCGTTTTAGGACTCCGATCTTTCACCCCAAAATTTGATAGCATGCTATCATTCCCTCAAGATTAGCAAAAATCAGAAACCATCCCATAAGTCGTTAGGAACTATCCCACAAGTCGAATAGCAAGGCATTGAGGAGCGAGCAGCGCAGTTTACTTGCGGTAAATGAGCAGCGCAGTGACGAAAATAACGCAGCTAGACGACTTGTGGGATGGTTCCTAGTTTTCCCGCTACATGGCTTTGGTACGGATGTGCTTTGAGATCATTTGATTGCCAATGTCATTCGGTCAGGTGATCTCAAAGCAAAGCAGTAGGCCCTTTGCTGTATGACCTATGGGATGGTTCCTGGTCCATCACAGTATTGGGGGATTGTATGGAAGTGACTACGTCGTCAGAGCAGGTAAAGTCTAGGGTGCCGGTTATTGACATCATCAGGGGTGTTTCCATAGCAGGGATTTCACTTGCGAATGCTTCCCTGATGAATACGTCGGTAGAGAAGACTATGGAGGGAAGATTTTATTATCAGAGTGGGCTTTTGGAGAGTGTCACCAGTTTTATTCTCGACAACTTCATTTACCAAAAATTTACGGGAATTTTTGTTTTTTTATTTGGCTTAAGTTTGCATCTTTTTCATCAGTCTCTTCAAAAAAAAGGTTTGGAAACTGATTCTATACTGAGGAAAAGATTTTTTGGGATTTTTATTCTAGGCTTTCTACAGACTCTTTTTATCTGGTGGGGAGATATCCTCATGATCTATGGGATTTTTGGTTTAGCCCTCATCCCATTGATGAGACGGCCGGCTGAAGATCTTTTGAAAGTGTGTGGCATCATTCTGGTCTGTGCTGCGTTGGGACAAATACTGGCCCTCTTCCCTTATTTTGACGAAGCCCCAGCTCTTAAAAAAGTACTGGCCCAGAATCCCATGTATCTGACACTTGGATTTTGGGCGATTGTTCCATATCGAGTTCTTGATTATTACAATTCAAATTTTGTTGGTTTTTTAGATTTTAAAAACATGCATATGTTTTCTGCTTATTTAAATTTTATGCTTAGACTCTTCTTTTTTATGGTCTTGGGACTTTATTGTGGCAAAAAATCTTACTTCTCTGATTTGAAAAAACATAATTTGTTTTTTTTCAAGGTAGGATCAAGCTGTGCGCTCATGATGGGATTTTTTTTGGCTTGTAAGCTGCTTGTTTTGGAAGAGGGCTCGACGACGCTTAATATCTGGATGGAGTTTACACTGCCTCTGGTGTACACCTCGCTGTTTGTCTTTCTTTCTCAGACAAGCTATGGACGCTGGATGCTGCTCCCTTTTGCTAAAATTGGCAAAATGACCTTAAGCAATTATCTCATGATCAATCTCACCCTATCTTTGGTCTTATATGGCTATGGGCTATCTTATTATGGGCAAATCAGCATGTTTGCTATTTCTATGCTCACAGTTTTTATTTATGCCACCTACAGTGCTATCAGCTATGTCTACTTAAATTTTTTCTCATTTGGGCCAGCTGAATGGGTTTTAAGGAAATGGACTTATTGGAACTGGTCTAAGGGATCTCGCCAATCTCAGTCCTCAGATTTGAGAGTGGCGCAATAACGTGGAGATGGCTTCGCTGACACTCGCAATGTATTGTAGGGGCCATATATGTCATTCGGTTAAGGTGCGATACCTCTCGAGCGAAGTCGAGAGGTGTCGAGTTAAAACAGAAAAGATAAGTAAGGAGTTCCCCCTAACCGAATGACATTGGCGGTCAGGGGATCTTTTTTAACTTTACAGACATAGAGAAATATGTGAATTTGGGTGCCACTCTTGGTGGCTATGGCGAAGTGGTTAACGCACCGGATTGTGATTCCGGCATACGTGGGTTCAATCCCCACTAGCCACCCCACGTTTTCTTTCTTCTACTTTTGTTGTCCTATGCAAAGCCTTTCTGGGTGCTTTTTAGAGCGTGTTTGGTCCCCTAGAGGGGTCTTAACTCTGTTGCTGCTTTTACTTGTACAAGTAGGTTTCCTCTTAGATCCAATACAGTCTTCTGCTTGGGCTCAAGACTGTAATTGCACTTCGCCTTCTACTCCGCAACAGGATGGGGGTGCCGCAGTCAGTTCGACAAGTCTAGCCAGACTTTCCACATACACTGCTGTTATTTTTGCCTTTATAGGAGGCGCTGCCGCTATTATAGGGCTGACCCTTACTTTTTATCAGTTGATAACGAGATCCGGTTGCCCTTTGAAGTCGACTGGGAATAAGGCAGCCATGCAAAGTGTCGCTGAAACTTGGCTGTTTGACGGTCTTCCTAGTCAGCAGAAGCCTCAGCTGGAGTCTTTTCTCGATCGTATTTTTAGAAGGGTTGATCGGAGTCGGGTTTTGGTGAACCCTAGGTTGCTTTTTGGTTTTTTAAAACGAAAAAGTGTGGCGGGCATTGTTCTAGAGGAGCCTTTTGTAGAAGGTAGTTCCCATCGAGTCGATATCCATCTTCTGAATTTGCATAAATACAACTGGCGTGGACATAGAATTCATTCGGATGTTGCCATGACGGCGATAGAGTCTCATCCCTCAGCTATGGCAGCTGCTAAGGGGGACTTGCGAGATTACAATCGAATTGTTTTGTCTGCTCAAAGCTTACCAGTCTATCGGCAGAGTGCCCCCCAGTTGTACCCGTATATGGAACTCTTTGTCTCCCAGGGTTCCCACGAATGGTTAAGCTACTTGTCTCACGATTCGACTCGCTTCTTTGTTCGCTTTGGTCACAAAAATATGGGGATAGTTGTCTATGCTATGCGCCAGGCGGTTGAGGATCTCCACTCAGCGTTAGGTCACCAGGAGGCTAGTCCTTCTCTTCCAGCGATGCCTCCTCCTCAAAGTCAGCAGGCTTGGTTTCCTTCTCAACACTTATTGTGGAGGACCCCTCAATCGTTGTATCAGGGGATGCATTTTGTGCCAAGATCTGCTGATTCTTATGATCCTTCGTTTGAGTTATAAGAAATTTTCTGAGCGCATCTGCCGTTGTCTTTTTCATACCAGGTATTTTGCAGAAATCTTCTAGACTAGCTTTTTTCATCTCTTCCAAATTGAGAAAATGTTGGAAAAGTCGCTTCTTAAGAGTCGGGCCCAGTCCAGGGACCTGATCGAGGATGGAGCTATGTCGATTTTTCTGTCTTCTTCTGCGATGCTGCTCAATGGCAAAGCGATGAGCTTCGTCTCGGAGCGAGACGAGTATGCGATAGGGGGCAGATCCTTCTTCAAGGGGAATGGACTCTTCCACATGAGGTCGAAAAATTCGTTCTTCACTTCGTTCCAGGAGGATGTCTCCATGATAAAACGCGCGACTCTTAGCCAGAGAGGCTAAGTTAATAGAGAGCTCTGGAAATCGGGAAAGGACCTCTATACCGACGGCGAGGTGGCCTCGTCCTCCATCAAGAACGAGGAGATCAGGGATATTTCCCTCTTTTGATGCTCTCAGTAATCTTCGCTCTAGAACTTCCTTCATCGCAGCATAGTCGTCAGGCGATTCCCCCTGATCTTTGATGTTGTAGAGTCGATACTCTTCTTTTGCTGGTTTGCCATGGAGAAAGCAGACATTGGACGAGACGATGGCTGTGCCCTGCATATTAGAAATATCGATGCACTCTATACGTTCTGGGATGCGATCTAGGTGGAGCAGATCCCTGATGAGTTCTAGGCCGATGGGAGTCTTAGTCGTGTTTTGTTTTTCTCTAAAGGCGTACTCAGCATTTTTTTCTGCCATCAAGATGAGTTTTTTCTTATCGCCAATATGGGGGACTTGGATTTGTACTTTTTTCTGGGAGATTTTCCTTAGCAGAGCTTCCAACTGAGTCTGATCTTCACCAGCGGAGAAAGGTAAGAGGATTTGAGAGGGGATTTCTTTATGTTCATAATATTGGAGTAAAAACTCAGACAGAGCTTCTTCCTCAGATTGAATCGAAATTGATGAGAAGAAGCTATCTTTTGTGATCATTTTCCCGTCACGAATCATTAGAAAATGGAAGACGAGCTCGGATCCTTCTCGAAAGACACCAAGAACATCTGCCTCTCTTGTTTCTGGAAAGATGACTTGTTGCCCTCTTTGGATTTCTGCGAGAGCCTGCCATTGATCCCGATAGCGTGAGGCTAGTTCAAACTGCTCTTGGCTTGCAGCTTCATGCATTTTCTTGCGAAGAGAGCTCAGCAGTTTTTTATTTTTTCCATTTAGAAAATCGACGGCATCCTGGACCATCTCTTTGTAGCTTGCTGGATCCACTGGCAGGGAACAAGGCGCGAGGCATTGTTTGATATGGTAGTAATTGCAGGGTCTTGTTGCGTTGGCAAACTCATGCTGGGAGCAACGTACGAGAGGGAATATCCTGTGCATAAGGGCCAGTGAAATGCGGAGACTGGCCACTTGGCTGTAAGGTCCTAGGTAGAGGGCACCATCCTCTTTGCGGCGACGAACCGTTTGAATTCTTGGCCAAGCCTGTGTCCAGTCTATGCGGATATAGGGGTATTCTTTGTCGTCCCGTAGGAGCACGTTGAAGCGAGGTTTGTGGTGTTTGATCAGGGTGCGTTCTAGGAGCAGAGCTTCTAATTCGTGGGAGACGAGCATGATGTCGAAGTCCTCAAGCTCTCGTACGAGGACATAAGTCTTCGGAGTTTCTATCGTGCTTTGCAGATAAGAACGCAGACGATTTCTAAGATTTTTCGCCTTACCAACGTAGATGACTTTCTGAGTGGCGTCTTTCATCAGATAGACGCCTGAGCTTTCAGGGACTTGTTTTAGCTTTTCTTTGAGGTGCGATCTGGAGGGAGCTTCCCGTGTGGACTCATCGCTGTCGAAGATTGCGGACATAGGTGAATTCTTTTTCTGGTATCGAGTCGAGATCATCTAGGTCATCAAAACCTAGATCTTTTATCCAGTCTACATTTTGCATTTCTGGTAGGGGGGTGACAACCTCTGTCCCATCGTCATGTTC
>JAGNWK010000057.1 GCA_017985985.1 Oligoflexales bacterium | reverse complement strand
TTGTTATCTCTGAGAGACGAATTTCTAGCTTGATAATCGACATGGGGACCAACATACTTTTGCTCTCTTTCTTCGGCAAGAAGAAAATCTCGCCAAATCATGAGACACTAAAATTTAGACGGTCCCGACTGTTCCAGCATAATCTCTGGATCAAAACAATGAAATTCTTCGTTTTCAAGTTTCTTGAAAATATCATCACGGCCAGAAGGACACAGAGGAAGATGAGTTTCACTCTCTGAGGTTTCAGCAAGGGATGCAATCTGATTTTTATGTTGTATTTCATGAGATGTTTTTTTAACGACCAAACTGGAATCAATCTTATTTTTAAAATAATCAAGAGAACTTACGGTCGTTTTCACAATTTCTTGCTGACATTTATTTTGATAATCATAAGTAAATTCTGCTTCAAAATCACTTACCAGTTGATCATCTAAGAATCTTTTCATTTCAATTTTCAATTGAAGTCTGTTTTTTTCTTTCTTTGAACCCACATCACTAAGTTTAACTTCATATTTGAATGTAGAATTAGCCTCAGAAAACTCTGTATTGACGTTAAGAGATTCATAGCTATTTTTTCTTTTAGAACTTTCGTATTTAACTTTCTTGCTCCTACTTTTCTTTAAAGTGAAATGTTGTTTTCTTAGATAATCGAATGTATTTTTAATGGCGGAATGAGAATGGTACACAGGGTTTTTTGGCCAAAAATCATAATCATTCAGCATTTTTCTTTTCAGTGACTCGACACAAGAATAAAAAGGCTCCTCTACATAGAGAGGTTCCATTTTTGTCTGCGAATTCGCAAAAACTTGCGATAAAAACTGCAAAATAAAAATTAAAAAATATACTTTCTTCATGTTCTCTCCAAATGCTAGGAAACATCCAACCCTTTAAGGAAGAGGCGGTATAGTTATCAAGAGGTCTATACCACTTCCAGAAACGAAGATAGGAAAACCCGCGATGCTTTTTAACGTTCTAATTATACATCCTTTTAGCATCATCTTAAGTTTTCTGAGGTTTTCTTGAGATCAGATTTTAGCGGTGGCTAAAAACTTAAGGGTAAGGGAAAAAGACAGTATGATTGGAGTATTAAAAAGTATCTTTGTTTTTCCTATCTTCAGTATGATTGGAGTATTAAAAAGTATCGTTGTTTTTTCTATCTTCTTTTTCCTATCTTCCTTATAAGTAAAAAAGTATGAGAGCAAGAAAAGAAAAATAAAATGCGACTAACAATTTTAAAAACTTTATTTCTAATAATATCTTCCATCTTGGCTTCGAATAGTTATGCTCAGACTACGTCCACAGAAAGGCTCGAAGCCTATCTTAATTACCTATTGGAACAACAAGTCATAGGAGACGCAGAACTCTTCGCAATTTCCTCAAATGCCGAACAAAAACAATTTATTAAAACATTTTTTCAAGCCATGGAAGTGACCTTCAAAGCTATACGACTTGTGGGATGGTTCCTAGTCTGAAAGTGCCTTTAATTCATCGATCCAAAGATCAGTAAGAATCTGACGAGATTTAATCAATCTAAATTGGGACCCTTCTACGAGAACCTCTGCAGCTTTGGGACGGCTATTGTAATTAGAAGCCATGGAAGAAGCATAGGCTCCGCAACTGCGTACAAAGAGGAGGTCCTGGGCTTTTAGCTGAGGGAGTTCTTGATCTTTGCCAAGAAAATCTCCAGTTTCACAAATGGGTCCTACGATGTCATAGGTTTCTTTTTGTGGATGGGAGAGCTCTGTGGCAACACAGATTTCATGTAGAGATCCATAGAGACTGGGCCTGATGAGATCATTCATAGCTGCATCAACGACAGCAAATTTCTTGAGAGGTGTTTCCTTAATGCCCAAAACTCGTGTGAGTAGGATTCCGGCGTTGCCAACGAGAACTCGACCGGGCTCAAGGATAAGCTGCAGTCCGGAAGTCTCGGTGATAGTTTGGAGAGCCTGAGCGTAATCTACAAGTTTAGGAGGGTTTTCATCGATATAGCGGATGCCTAAACCTCCACCAAGGTTGAGGACACGGATAGGAAAACCCTGGTTCCGAACAGAAAGCGACAGTCCCACCATTTTTTGGGCAGCATCTGTTATGGGTTGAAGATCTGTCAGTTGGCTCCCTATGTGGCAAGCTAAACCCAGTAGGTTGAGTTGTTTTGAATTTTTACGGATATAGTCAAGAAAGAGGGGTAAATGAGTGATTGCGATGCCGAATTTAGTAGAGTGAAGGCCGGTTGCTATTTTGGGATGAGTTTTAGCATCTATGTCTGGATTCAGTCTCAAGCTAATGACAGCTTGCTTTTTTTTATGACTAGCAATGCGGTTTAAATTTTCAAGTTCAAAAAATGACTCTACATTGAAGGATAGAATATCCAGATCAAGAGCACGTTCAATTTCGGAGTCGGTTTTCCCTACGCCTGAAAAAACGATAGTTTTCGGTTTGGCACCGGCCAGTAGACAGCGTTCAAGTTCGCCTATCGAAACGACATCAGCGCCAAAGCCCTCTTTAAAAATTTTACGCAAAAGTGATAGATTGCTATTGGCTTTCACCGCATAGCAAAAGAGCGCAGAACTTGTACTGAAGACAGATTTGAGTTGTGAGCAGTGGCGCTCCAATGTTGCAGAAGAATAAACATACGCAGGTGTCCCTACGGCCTCCGCAATCCTGCGTAGGGGTACATCTTCACAGTAGGCTTCTCGATTTTTGTGCAAAAAATGGTCCATAGCTTCAGGCCTCCTCATAGAGAGATGTATGGTACTATCATGGGTTCAAAGCATGTATTACGAAGAGCTTATGGTGTATTTTAGCTGAGGTGTCAATCGCGAAATAGCCTATCTCCAGAATGCCAGGGCAGTAGTTCTCCATTATTTGGAACGTCACGGGACCATAAGTTCCTGTACCTACCTTTGAAAAATATTTGAAACATATTCAAATATTTTTGATCGTATGTAATCCCATTCAATCCAAGTCAATTTTTCCCGATTTGTCTTCGGGAGCTCACTTGCCTTTGAGCGAGACGAGTCGACTTCACGATTTGTATTGAAAATTAAAGTTTTTTTAATAGATACCGACAGAAGAAAATAAGCAATACATACAAGGATTTTTATGAAGACAACTCGATTGTTTACAAATTGTTTTTTTGCAGGTTTTATTTTTTTTAGCAGGGCAGTCGTATGCAGACGAAGGTTATTGCCCTGGTCAAGGTCAAACTCCTGACGTTTCTAGTGTTTGTGAAGCTCCCAAGAGTGGTGATAGCCCTAGTGCATTACGTGGAAAATATGTGTGTGAAATTGAGAGATACCTTCCTGTGGTTGATCTAGCATTGCAAGACACAGAAACAAAAGAAGGAGAAAGAGCGAAAACATTAAACGATTTACGGCGGAGTATAGGGAAGAAATATAAAGATCTCACTCCTGAATGGTTGCAAGGATTTATATACTGCAGAAATGAAGTTCGGTATCAAGACGTTTTAGGTCCAACCTATGATTCCTTGAAAAAGAAAGGAAAATCAGATGCAGAGATCATTAAATCTTCTGTCCGTACTGGTGGACAAGATTTACTCTTAGATAGTTCTACAGGGAAAACAATGATCAACTACGCAAATGAGTATGGAATTGGTCCAGCTATCAATATGCTGTGGTCATGGATGCCTGGTAAATCTTGTCCCGAAGCTATGAGCAAAGGCAATAAAAATGAAAAAAAGGATGATAAACATACGCATGAAAAGACGTCTCATCCCAAGTGATCAGCTTGTGCTTAATCACTGATGTTACGCATGAGATCCCCTGACCGCCTAACGGCCTCGTTCCTCGGCCTTCGGCGTGGGGATGACTATGATCGAAGTTCGTCATCCCCACGCCGAAGTGAAACGTAGGCGGTCAGGGGATCTCATGCGTAACATCAGTTAATCACTACTTCGAGACTTAAAAGTGACTGTTCGGTTTCCGCTGCAACACACAAGTCTTGGTTCGATATTGAGGATGTAACGAATCTCATAAGTATTAGATTTCAAACGGCTATTCTCTTATAGAGTGTATGCTCTCCATAAGAGTACCGAGCGTTTGAATAAGTTGCTTATTGCTCGACACTTCATCTGCCAGGTTTAGATTGCTATAAACAGCTCCACTTACTACAGCTGTGGCAATTCCAATAGCAAGTATAGAGGCAGGACCACGAAGACGTTCAGCCATACTTGTCTGGCGAATATATTGATCCTTTGAGTTTTTATAGACTCCGTCTCCCACAAGATTCTTTTCTGGTTTTTGCAAACTTTCTGGTATTTGTTTCGATGCAGCATCATATTCCATCTTTCCGTCTCCAAGCTGTTTAGGTTTTAAATTACTGTCGAGAGATACGAGGTTAAGCATCATTCTATCTGCTCGAATGCCGACTATCAGATTACCGTTTTGCCTAAGAAAAGAACCATCTGTTTGTTCTATGAGTTGATAAAGTTTGTTATCTGCATCTAATATATGGAAGCTTTCCATTGATCTCCATTGATCCGCTTGGTAGGTCACATTTTTCCCATTGATCGTCAGGGTTTTCAAACTTTTGTCCAAAGCTTGAGCTTTAAAAATTTTATTCGGCTCGATGTTAGCCTCTTCAGACAGAAGGGGAATCCCAGCTTCAGAAAGCCATAGGCGATCTCCATTCGGTCCGCTTGGATTATCTCCGTTCCCATTTACTAATTTAAAGGGCGAACGACGGGTAGAATGAGTAGTGTCGATAAAAAGAGGTTCACCGTTCGTGTTTTTTAAGATGGTTCCATCTGCGTGCAAAGCTAGGGTTAAGCCCATACTCTTGCTGGATGCCCAGGGGCCAGCAGCTGGGAGAACTTTCGAGGGTCCGGTGCCGGGAACCATAATCCTGCCGAGATCTGGAAGGCTTCTTATTGCTTTCGCTTTGCCATTTTGTATCTCAACAAAAGTTTTTTCGGTTTCTGTCCCTATATAAAAATAAGCGCCTCCATATACTCCTTTTTGCCAATGGATTTTTTGCCCTTCGACAGTGATCTCTTTATATTTTTCTTCCTCAGAAAAAATTTGCCTTAAACCCCAAATAGCTCCAATCGCAGCTATTGTAGCACCGATGCCGAGTCCAGCTTTTGTAAGGTTTTGCTTAAGTTCAAGGGTTGGATTTTGAATGGATTCCTTCATCTGTGCAATTCCTTCAGCAACACTAGGAGATCTAAGCTTATCCGATAGATCTTGTGGAGAGCTGTCTTTCACATCCTGAGCTGTTTGACAAAGGGTGTTTGTCGTTGCATCTAATGAAGTTTCTTGGCATGAGGATTTGGCATAATCTAAAAAAATCTCTTTGGTTTTTTCAGCCAGAGAGGAAGGTGCGTCGGGTAGGCTGGTTTTAGTCTGAGTTTTATTCCTACTTGTTGGGTTATTTTGACTGTTTCTATGAGCACATCCCATGAATGAAAAAACTAAGCTGAACAAGATAACCATGTGCATTCTCATGTTTTGACTTTCTCCTGTCTGAGCAAAATTTCTAGGAACCATCCCACAAGTTGTTTAGCAAGGCATTGAGAATCGGGCAGCGCAGCGACGAACATAACGCAGCGGCAGCATGAGAATGAAAAGATCGGAGACCCTTCTGTGCAATTGTCGACCAAGGCAGCCTGATCTTGTTATTCGACAGTTGCGGGTTCTTGTGTTTCGGTGGGAGGAGTCTCCTCAGATCCCTCGCTGTATTTTTCTTCGAGTTTTTTGATTTGAACTTTGTAAGCCTCTTCGTCAATCCAAAGTTGTTGGAGCTTAGCGTAAGTTTTATTGAGTTTGTTGATGAGTGTTCGGAAGGGACTCACTCCATCCTCAGGAGCTGGGATGCTCTGACTGTTTTCCTCACTCAGGCCGAAAATTTGCTCTAAGGCATCACCTGTCGCCTCACTAGGTTTACCTGGCATGGGGTCTTCTCCACCCTGGGAATAACTGACAGCAGCTGCTGTTCCGGCAGCCGCTACCCCAAGCCCAGCCCCTACCAGCAGTGCGCCGAACCCCATCATAATGGGATTTGTTTTAGCCTTTGCTATTTCTATATTTATTTTATCTTGAGCGGCTCTTGCCAAATTTCTTTCTTTGATACCAACATTATCTAGGGTCATTTGAGCTATTTTTGCTTCATAGGCAATGGTAGCTTTTTTGAAATCTGTCTCTGCTTCTTTCAGCTCTTGGTCCTTGATGGCATCGCTCGACGCCTGCTTCGCTCGTATGCGTTCTAGCTCTTCCTTATAAGCTATTACCCTGGCATTATGTGCAGCTTCCTCTGTGTTGTATGTTCTTTCCTTAGCTTGTTCTTTTACCAATTCTTCTCGGAGTCTATCTATGACTCCTTCTTGGGCAGCGATTTCCCTAGCTAAGTCTTGTCTTTGTTTAGCGACGTCCAACTTTCCTCTATTGGAAGCCGCTTGCTCTGTTGCGAGAGGTCCATTGAAAGCTTCCATCATAATTTTTCTAGCGTTCAGTTCTTCAATTTCGTTTTCAATTCTTTGTTTAGCTTGATCGTATTCGTTAAGCGCTTTTTTATGTTCTAATTGCTTACCCTGTTCTCTTTGCGCATGGTCTCTTTGTCTTTGGCTTTCGCTTTGTTCTGCTGCAAGCAGTGCTTGTACAGCGTTGTCGAAGGCTACTTTGGCCTCTATTTCTGCTTTTTGTAATCCTCCCAACCTTTCCCTGTGCTGTTTGAGAGTTTCTATGTATTTTTCTTGTAGTATCTTCTGTCTGGCGTTCTTTATTTCTTGTCGACTAAACGCCTCGTTTGCAAGTCTAACTTGTTCTCGTCGTGTTCTAATCTCCCCTTCGTGTTCTGTGATTTTTGTTTTGATTTCCTGTTCACGAAGCCTAAGAATTCCGAGTTTCTCCTCTAACTGCACTAATTTTAATTGCTCTGCAGCTATTTTTTTTGCAATTCCTTCTTTTTCTGCATTTAATTCATTAAATGTTCTAAGTCTGGTCTCATAAGCTGCCCTTTCTCTTTCAAGAGAGACCTTATCTGCGATCTGCCTTTCTTTCTCATACTCGAAACTTTGAGCATATACACTAAAGAGTCCTGCGTAGAATACAGCTATTTGTCGGGCTGTAGCGGCTTTATCTATTTGAGAAAATAGACCGACACAACAAGTGCCGTCTGCCTTTATTAGTTTTTGGAGGGAGTTCTGGTGTCTTCGAGTGAAACCAAGAAGTTTGTTGTTGTGTTCCCCTTTCTGAACCTGTTGCATAAATCTCTTTGCTGAACGTAATTTATCTAGGGTTTTGATGTACTCTGCCTTTGTAGGGCCTGTGCTTTGAACCGTTCTTTCTACAAAAAATCCTTCCGCATTGAGTTCCTGAAAAGTAATGGTTTTTATCTCTACTGTGTTAATGACCTTAGTAGCTTCTGTGTAGGTTGTCAGTTGTTCAAAAAACAGTTTCAACTCTGCTAGTTTGGTGTTTAAGGTGGCGCCGACGTCCTCAGAATTTGCACTGTCAAGTTCAGCTTTTAGATCACCTATTTTTGTTTTTAACATACTAATGAAATGATCAAGATCGGCATCGTCGGTGTTCTGACCAATAGTTGCTGTCCGTATAATAGGATCCGCGACTATAGCGAGTAAAAATTCAAGGCGCTTTTTAAGTATGTCTACTAAAGACCCGGTGCTATCTAGAGGAGGGAGTCCAGGGGGCGGATTTACAATAGCAGCCGATTTTTTTTGCAATTCGAGAATTCTAGCCTTGAGTCTGGCAAGTTCTCTCTCCTTCTCTGGTAGATTCATCCTCGCTAACTCATCCTGCAGTAACTGGATTTTGTCCTCTAGGTCTCTAATGTTTAGAGTTTTTTTTGTCAGATTTCCTAATGTGATTTTTGGGTCTACAGGTCCAAGAGGTCTTTTCCTTGAAGCTTCGTATGCAGCTTCAAGGTCTTCTTTCTCCTTTCTTAGTCTAGCCAACTCTGCGTTTGGCACCAAACTTGTTTTCTGAGTAGTTGGAGCTTTCCCTAATTGGGTTAACTTCCTATTTAATTTTTGTATTTGTTCTTCAACTTTTTTTGTGTCTACTTGTTTGCCAGGTTCGGAACCTGGGTTCAAACCCTTCTCTTTTTCTTCTAAGCCTCTTCTTTTATCCTCTGCGTCCTTTAGTTTCCTCTCTGCTCCTATTACGTCAAATGGTTTTCCCTGATATGTTCCTGGGTATTCACCAGCAGAATTACTCCCGTTAGCAGCTGAGACGATGGCTTTTACGGGCGCAGTTTCTTTTTCAGGATGGAGTTCTTTTTCCATTATTTCTGTAGCTACACTGCGAGGACGGCCTTTATAGATCAGCATGCCCCCAACGATTGCAGTGGTGAGTCCGAGTCCGATGAGGAAGGCTGCACCGAGCATATTTTTGTTGGCTAATTCCTTATGCCTCTCGATAACGAGAGGGCAGTTCATGGGATGGTTGATGTTTACAAAATTACTGATGGGGATCTGCAGCTGTTCTTCGACGGAGCGTTCCGCTCGTGCCATGATGTCAGCAGGGACTTCGTCAATAGGTGCGCCCTGGTAATCCTTCAGCGCTTTTTCAATTTCAGCACAGAGAAGTTTGTAGACATCTGCAGGATCTGGTGGCAATTCGGGACAGGTCTCCCCAGCACAGCTCTCGTTGCGGAAGTGTACCTGCTTCCAGGGTCCACAGTTCCGTTTGGGGTCTATTGCATTTTTAGGAAAGACACAGGTCTGAACTTGCACGATCACTAAACCATAGGGGACTTGGCGCTGGACTCGCTCAATGTCAAAAAGTTCAGGTGAGGAAAGAGCAGGGCTACACTCCGTAGCTGAGCCATCTTTACAGACGACAAGTCTTTGGTAGTCAGAATCTTCATCGGCATCTACTTTGACGTCAATGGCATTCATATCTTGGGTTTTGATTCTATGTTTTTTAACATCCACAGAGTGGACAGTTAACTTGGATCCGTCGACTTTGGGAACGTTAGATGGACTTTGCTTTGGGTATATTTTTTTTACAGCAGCTTCGAAGGAAGATTTTTTGACTCGGTTCACCTGGCAACTCAGGGAGAACAGGAGGGCTATGAATATCTGAAGAGTGAGGGACGTTCTTCCCCTCACTCCGAGCCATCCGTGCTGTCTACTCTGCAAATTTGCCATAGTCTTTAACGTCCAGTTTGAAACATTTGCTTAAAGCCTGTTGGCTCTTCGGATTGAACAGAAAAGGCTTTAATTGGAGGTTTATCTTGGGGATAGGGGACGTTCTCACGCCGAAGATCGCCTTCTTTAACGTGTTGATTTTATTAAGTTGAAGTGGTATTTTAATATATTTTTTAAAAAAAACTTGATTTGGCTTGAAAAATAATGAACAGTACGCAGCATCTACTTTTTAAACCGGTTCTGCTGTCTAGCGAAGAGCGTTAGTATCAGACAAAAGCAAAAGATGGAGTCAAAAGTGATTCGAAAAATTATGTTCCTTTCTATGATGGCTGTTTTGAGTGCTCTCAGCATTCAGTGTGGATCAGAAGATTCTGATGCAACGCAGCCTACAGCTGCGCCAGCAGGTGTAGCTCTCGACGAGACTACAACTCCTCCTGCTTCTGATGAAGCTTCAAATCCTTACAAAGTTAGCCCTTAATTCTTGCGTTCTTTGGGAGAAAGCAGCTGCGCACCCATTCGACGGAGCCTGCCCTGAGCCCGTTCGACTCGCTCATGGCAAGGTTTCTCCCAGACCCTCTTCCTTGCTTCGCCCTTGCTATCAGTTTTCCTCTATTCGCTTAAGAGCAGAGCTGCCATCCATAGAAAATCAACCCCACTGAAGGTGTCCCCACAAGGTTTTTCTTGGGCTTTATACTCAATAGAGTCCCTCTGCCATAAGTAGTCGGCATAGCGATCACAATCTTGGGGGAGGGATCCAGAGGGGAACTCTCGCATAGAGAGCAGCTCTTGTAGGAGCCGAGCCCTAAGCTCTCGTGTATCAAGGCCGCTGGCTTTGAATCGGAGCCACCTAAAAAACAAATTTTTTCCATCCAAACTTACTAAATTGTAGCTGATCCATTTCATCCTCTGATCAAAGGCCTTGTCTTTATTTAAAAAGTCTAGGACGGAGAGAGCGTGAAACGCTATGGATTTATCGACTTTTTGAGGGTATTTATTCGCGTACTCCATAGCGAGCCAAGCATGCAAAGACGTCAGATGAGACTGGTACCCCCTCTTCAAGAAGAGACTCTCCCACTCCAGGGTAGAAAAACCAGTTTCAAGAAAAAGTGGGTATTCCATCCCATTGTCGAGGGCCATTTGCTTCAATTCAAGAGCTAGCTGTGGGGTCATAAAGCTTAAGTAGGGAGGCCCCTCGCCAAAGAATCCCATATTTTTCTTTAAATAATCAAACAAACTCAACAAGTGCTTTTGATAGCCAGGTGGCCTTTGCGCAAGGGCCGCTATGAGTCCTGCCATCATATCTCTCGAAGCGTCCTGCCAGGTGCAGTCAGGGTGACGGAACCACAATCCGTTTTTTTGACTCTTCTCAATGGCCTGCCACGCAGTCAGTGATTTTTCTTCAAAACCTAGTTTTTTGAGCGAAACATAACGAAGGGAAGAAAATAAAAGGCTGTCACATTCATCTAAAACTCTTCCGTCAGCACGTCTGTTGACGAGCATCCCCTGGGAGAGATGATTCTTTTCAATCTCCTGCTCATAGACATGAACTCGTCGGTATGTTTCCAGAACGAGCTGGTCCCAGTCGCTGCTTGAAACAGGAACTAGGTGACTGGTCCAGTCCTTTAGAAAAGCGTCACTTTGGGAAAGGTACCGGCTGTTGCTTATCCAGCTCCCTAGGCCGAAGGCCGAGGCAAAGATGCCTAAGCTGGAAAGCAATGAGCTGAGGAATGCCCTTAAGGCTGGGTCATTAAGTTTTGCATAGAGTTTAAACATAAAAGCCGCCTAAAGGCTGTCTGGTCATAGCTGACCGCAGCCTCTAAATTTATCGGCTTTTTTTTACCTTTTCTCAAAATCTCCTTTTGTGAGGGTCCGTTCCCTCCCCTCAAACCCTTTGCTCCGTCCCAAAATCTCCTTTTGTGAGAGTCCGTTCCCTCCCCTCACACTCCCCTCCCTGGCTCCGTCCCTCCGTCCCAAAATTTTTTCGACCCAGACTTGACGATGAGGGATTTAAAGTCTATTGATAATAATTATCATTATCATATAGTTGAGTTCACAAACAATAAAGGGGATAAGCGATGGATTTCATGGGCCCAAGAGATAACGAATCGAAAAGATTGGAAAAATCTAAGATCTCCTTCCACACCTGTCCAACGGGTTGTGTCCATGTCACGGTGGGAAATATTACGATCAATATGATGGAGAACGATTTTGTGACGTTTGCAGAGAAGCTTCATGACTTCGCCGTGGGTCTATCCTTGGATCAGGCCAGGAAGAATAGTGCCAGCAGAGAGAATGTCTTGAAGGTCCTCAGTCTCTTTAGACCAAGCGCTGATTTAAGGTAGTTTTATGGGAGGACCTTACTTTAGGGGAACCAGCTGCGCAGTTTACCCTAGGACCCCTCTTTGCTAAGCGCAGTTTCCGTTCTCTGTCTGCGAGTTCTAACCAGGGTGGGAGAAGGGAGTTTTATGGGCTTCAAACCATCCCATCAGTTCACTCATGGACATTTCATTCCCAGCAGCTTTATCAAGAACAACTGCAAGTTCACTCCAACCTTCTTTTGGCATCGGTGGTGGATCTTCTATTGAAGTGATCAAAAAATATATCCAAAGCCAAAAAACGCCAAGCTAAGTTTTGAAGCTGCAGCCATTCATCCTGTCCCTAAAGGAACAGGCTTTCTGGCTTTTTTTGGTAAAGCACTTTCTATTTTTCGGATATCGTAGCAGCGGTGCTCGGTATTTGTTTCTGTGCACATTCTTCTATTAATAGCTTGAACTTGGTAAGAATTAATAACTGATGTTACGCATGAGATCCCCTGACCGCCTAACGGCCTCGTTCCTCGGCCTTCGGCGTGGGGATGACTATGATCGAAGTTCGTCATCCCCACGCCGAAGTGAAACGTAGGCGGTCAGGGGATCTCATGCGTAACATCAGTTAATAAGTGTAATCTTCATTTGAGCTCATGGAGTGCGCGCTTGTGCTCTGTCATCAGTTTATTTATGACCTGACTAAGTTCGTCATCACTGGCTACCCGTAAATCGACTGGCTCAAGAATTTGTGCTTCTGAAATATATCTCTCAACGGCTTTAGCTAAGAGCTGATTTGCTGAAATTCCATTTTGCTTGAGCCATTCCTGCATTTTTAAAAAGAGAGGGTTGTTGAAACGACCTGTAACTGTGTGAACTTGCTTGTTGGGTTCCAACTTATCAGCCTTTAGGTTTTTATTCATTATTACTAACATCGGGCTCCCGTCAAGTTTCTTAAGGTGATTAAATTGAAAAAATTAATAATAGGAGGTCTGTAGGGAACCAGCTGCGCACCCATTTCGACGGAGCTCAGGGCAAGGTTTCCCCTAATCCCCTCCTTGTAGGGGGAGCGTTAAATCAGGGAGAGGCTTTTGAGTTTTTTGGGGCTGAGTTTGGTGCCGAGGGCTTGGAGGCCTTTGACCGGGGCAATGTCTTCTAAAGAGATTTCTTCCTCAGAGGGAAGGCCCTTCTTAGCAGATACGAACTCAGCTTGGATGACGGGGTTTGGTTTGAGCGTGGCAAGATAGATTTTATTTCCTGGCGATCTCTCGATAAAATCAAAGCGACCAATGCCAAAGCTTTCATCGATCAAGACACGTTTGACATACACGTCATCTTTGGCCTCGTCATAGTACACGACAGAGAGTATAGACCCCGGTTCACATTTAGCAACCTGTAAAACTTGCTCGGAAAAACGGTGAGCAAGATCGAGGTCAAAGAGTTCAAAACTGCCTGAACCGTAGAGGGAGATCATCTTTTCGGCTCCTGAACACTTACCGATGTAGGTTCCCTTTCCATCCGTATTTAAATTCAATTCATCCCGGTCGAACCAGATCCTCTGCACACTGAGGGTCGAAGCTCCCTTGGAGAGCAGCAGAACTTTCTCCACCTTGTCTTCACTGATGAGGGTTCCGCGATTTTGCCGGTCTTTGATCGGCAGAGAGGCGAAGTCAAATTCAAACTGACCCTTCTTTGACTTCGTTTTGGCAGACGAGTCCTTCACGACCAGTTGTACTTTTTCAGCTTCCCCATGTGGGTTGATCGACAGATAAAGGACTTTGCTGCCCGGGACCTCTTTCGTGAGGGAGTAGGGCTTGTAGCGTATGGTGGAGGCTACGTTGAATCTTTTTGCTAGCACAGGGCCCGTCTTTCCCTCTCTGTAGATCAAATGGTAGACACAGCGTTCATCGTTTTTCTTGTAAGTCGTAGCCTGAAGTATACCTTTGCCAACAAAAGTTTTTTCTTCAGGTTTGCCGACCATAAAGATCCCTTCTTCACTGAAGGCAATCCATTCGTCGTTTTCAGCACACTCAAAGGCAAACTCGTCTTTTTTCAAACCCGTTCCGATGAAGCCTTCTTTTTTATCCAGATAAACCTTGCAGCGATTCAGCGACAAGGCCAGATCTTTTCTGAGTTCGAAAGTTTCTAGACGGGTTTTTCGAGGGTACTGCGATCCGTACTGCTGCAGAAGTTTCTTAAAGAATTGGATGGTGAATTCAGTCAGGTTGGAGAGATTTTTTTCAACCGTAGCTAGTTTGGTTTTCAAATCCTTAAGAGCATCGTCTGCTTTTGTCGCATCAAATTTGGAAAGTCGTTTGATGCGGATTTCGGTGAGTTTCTCAACGTCACCTTCCTGCAGTTCTCTGAATAACGAGCTGAGAAAAGGTTTCAAGCCTTTTGTTATAGCCTGAAGCACACCTTCCCAAGTCTCTTCAGCTTCGATTTTTTTATAGAGTTTATTTTCTATGAAAATTTTCTCTAAAGTGGCTAGGTGTAATTTTTCACTCAGCTTTTGCTTTTCATGTTCGAGGTCTAAACGGAGCAGTTCCTTCGTTCTTGCTGTCGAGTAGGTGAGAATCTCACTGACGCCACAGAAAAGGGGCTTTCCTTTTGAAATCACACAGGCGATCGGTGAGAGACTGAGCTCGCAGTCACTAAAAGCATAGAGCGATTCGATCATGCTGTCGACAGAGACACCAGGTAGGAGATGCACAAGAATCTCAACCTCTTTACCAGTGTTGTCTTCTATCTTCTTAATCTTGATCTTGCCCTTCTCGTGGGCCGAAAGAATCGATTCAATCAGACTCGTTGTCGTCGTCCCATAAGGGATCTCTGTGATTTTGAGCAGCTTATTGTTGACGATGTCGATTTTGGCACGAACCTTAACCTTCGCCCCTTTTTTGCCATCGTGATAGCCTGAAAAATCGGCAGAGCCACCTGTAGGAAAATCCGGGAGTAGCTTCGGTTTATAGCCTTTTAAGATCGCTATGGACTCTTTGATCAACTCACAAAAATTATGCGGTAGGATCTTCGTCGACAGCCCGACTGCAATCCCCTCGACACCCTGGAAGAGCAGAACCGGGAATTTAATGGGGAGGGTCGTCGGTTCTTTGTAACGTCCATCGTAGGAAAGTCCCCAGACCGTGCTGTGATCGCTGTAGACTGTGTCTTTAGCAAAAGGGGTGAGACGAGCCTCTATGTAACGAGGTGCTGCGGAATCATCCCCCGTGATAGGATTCCCCCAGTTGCCTTGAGTGTCGATAAAGAGGCCCTTTTCAGCCATCTTTACGAGAGCCTCACTGATAGGTACATCCCCGTGTGGGTGAAAACGCATAGCCTGACCGATGATGTGGGCCGCTTTGTTATAGCGTCCATCTTCGATCTCGTTCATCGCATGCAGGATCCTGCGCTGAACAGGCTTCAAGCCATCATCTATGTCTGGAATCGCTCGGTCAAGAATGACGTAGCTCGCATAGTCGAGGAACCAAAATTTGTAGAGATTGTCGACAAAGAATCCATTGTCAGACTCTTGTGGAGTTTGATCTGCTACTTGCGCGAGATGGAGATCAAGTCCATCTTGTTCGTCCTGTCTTCTTGTCATGCGAGGTCTGTCCTGAGGTTCTTGATGATGAAGTCTTGCCGTTCGGGGGTGTTCTTCCCCATATAAAAATGCAGCATGTCTTTGATCGACTGCCGTTGATGAAGCAGTACGGGGGTCAGGTTGATGTTGGCTCCGATGAACTGTCCAAACTCATCGGGAGAAATCTCCCCCAGACCCTTGAAACGAGTGATCTCAGCGTCTCCTTTGCTCATCTTCTTGATCTCGTGGACAGCCTTTACCTTATCTTCTTCTTTGTAGCAGTAGATCGTTTTCAACTTGTTGCGGACTCGAAACAAAGGTGTTTCTAAAATAAACACATGCTGGTTGCGAACGAGTTCCGGAAAAAACTGTAAGAAGAACGTGATGAGAAGCAGTCGAATGTGCATCCCATCCACATCGGCATCGGTTGCGAGAACAATTTTGTTGTAACGAAGATTCTCGATAGAGTCCTCGATATTGAGAGCATGCTGGAGAAGGTTAAACTCCTCGTTCTCATAGACAACTTTTTTGGTCAGGCCATAGCAGTTGAGAGGCTTCCCCCGGATGCTGAAAATAGCCTGAGTCTGCACGTTCCTCGACTGAGTGAGAGAGCCGCTAGCGCTGTCCCCTTCCGTTATGAAAAGCATGGTCTCGAGAGTCTTCTCGTCGTTGGGAGAAAGGTGCAGACGACAGTCTCGCAACTTTTTATTAAAGATATTGGCTTTTTTCGCACGCTCTTGGGCAATCTTTTTGATGCCTGCGATTTCTTTGCGCTCCCGTTCTGACTGGAGTATCTTTTTTTGTAGCTCTTCTTTGACCAGAGTGTGACGATGCAGAAAATTGTCGAGCTCTGTCTTGAGAAAGTCCACGATATAGCTTCGGATCGACTCACCCTCTGGACTCATGGTCAGCGAGCCGAGTTTGGTCTTGGTCTGCGATTCGAAGATGGGTTCCTGCACTTTTAAGCTGATGGCAGCAATCAGTCCTGAGCGAATATCGGAGGGATCAAATTCTTTTTTATAATGCTCGCGAACAGCTTTGACGACCCCTTCTCGGAGAGCTGCTAAGTGACTCCCTCCCATCGTCGTGTGGCCACCGTTGACGAAAGAATAGTGAGTCTCGCCATACTGACTGCCGTGGGTCAGGGCTATTTCAATGTCTTCGCCTTTGAGATGAATCACAGGGTAGCGGATGTCTTCGGCATCGACGTGGTGATTGAGCAGGTCGAGCAAGCCATCACGGGAGTAGAATTTCTCGGTGCCAAGCTGAAGGGTCAGACCTGAGTTGAGAAAAGCATAGTTCTTCAAAAGCTCGTGAACATGTTCTTTTACGAAGCGGTAGTTTTTGAAAATACTGGCGTCGGGTACAAAAAGAATTTCAGTCCCGTCTGGCTCCTGGGTTTTTCCTACAGGGCTCTCTTTGACTAGGATGCCGCGTTCAAAATTGGCCGACTTCACTTGCCCGTCTCGGAAAGCGCGAACGGTGAACCGCTCAGACAGGGCGTTAACAGCCTTGGTACCGACTCCGTTCAAACCTATCGATTTTTTGAAGACCTTGGAATCGTATTTTCCCCCCGTGTTGATCTTGGAAACACAGTCCACGACCTTACCCAGTGGGATGCCTCGGCCAAGGTCTCGCACGATAACGGTCTTATCTTCAATCACAACGCGGATGTTTTTCCCAAAACCCATCACGAATTCGTCGATGCAGTTATCGATGATTTCTTTTAAGAGAACGTAGATCCCATCATCCGGAGCACTCCCGTCACCTAGCTTGCCGATGTACATCCCAGGTCTAAGGCGGATATGCTCGTGCCAGTCTAGAGAGCGGATGTGCTCTTCCTGATAGAAAGACGGATCGCTAGAGTCTGCCTCAGCTTTAGTTCTCTTGAGATTTTCTTTTGACATTTTTTACCAATTCAAAATAATTTTTGCAGTTT
>JAGNWK010000133.1 GCA_017985985.1 Oligoflexales bacterium | reverse complement strand
AACAGCATCACTCTGTCGGAAAAGAGACGGGCAAGACAAGTTATATCGAAAGATTCAACAACACGATGAGGCAACGTTGTTCAAGGCTTGTACGCAAAACATTGTCTTTTTCCAAAAAAGTTGAGAAGCACATAGGGGCTATTTGGTATTTTGTCCGCCACTATAATTCAGCATTGGCTGTTTAGGACTACCAAAATTTTAACGTGGAAAAGTTTCGATGTTCGCCTGTTTTTTCGGAACCATCCTCTAAGCTAAAGGACTTGAAAGCCCATACTTTTGTAGTATATGGCAGCAAGGACTCTCAGGACATAAAAAACATTGCTCGGATCCTCAGTGAGAATTTACCAAATGTTAAAGCAGCTCAAATACAAAATGCCGACCATCTTCTGAATTTTGAACACCCAAAGGAATTAAACTCCTTAGTATTAAACTTTCTATCGGATTATCGGATTGTGGTTCAGGATTCGTAATTTCGTAAGTACTTGAAAGATGGCGATCCCAGGTGGACTCGAACCACCGACCCCCAGATTAGAAATCTGGTGCTCTATCCGGCTGAGCTATGGGACCTCAAGGCTGGAGAGGGACGAATTTAGACGAATTCATCTTTCTTTGCAAATTTAAAAAAGATAAAACCATGATCGGGATCATATTTTCATCGCCTCGTAAGTACAAATTGGATTGAGATGAGTCAACGATTAGCTCTCGATGAGTGGAGTTTGTCTTTTAAAGAGCCTGAATTCCTTAGCTCTGTGACAGAAGACGAATGTATCCAACTGGCAGCTCAAATAGCCTGGCAAGGCCTAGGCTTTGTCAAAACGAACCCTCTCGTTGGGGCGGTGGCCGTAGATCAAAATCATAGATTCCTCGGAGCAGCAGCTCACCTCCAATACGGCGAAGGTCATGCGGAGCAAAACCTCCTGGCTAAAATAAAGCAGCAGGGGCACGGAGACGCCTTACGAGGGGGGACTCTTTATTGCACCTTAGAACCGTGCAGCCACTTCGGGAAAACACCGCCATGCTCAAGACTTGTCGCCGAATCAGCACTCCAAAAACTCGTCTACGGGTTTAAAGATCCCAACCCACTCGTGGCTGGCAGGGGTCTAGCCCAGCTGGAAAGCGTTGGCATTCTTTGCTCCGAGTCAAAGCTTCTCAGAGAACTCTCCGCCCCATTGCTCGAGCATTTTTTCTACTGGATCGAACATAAAGGGGAGCTTCCCTTTATCGGGCTGAAGATCGCTATGAGCATCAACTCTGTGCTTGGATTTAGAAAGAGCGAGACCGCTCTCGATCCTAAACCATCACAGTGGATCACTTCGCAGAGAGCTAGAGAATACGGGCATTGGCTGCGGCAACATTATGAATCCATCTTGGTCGGAGCTCAGACCCTCATAGAAGACAACCCAACCCTGAATGTGCGGCACCCAGATCTCGTTGCCACAAACCGGGCAAGAACCCCGTTGAGAATTGTGTTTGACCCCAACGGAAGAGCCCTCAAATCGAGAGAGCTGAGTGAGCATAATCTCTTGAAGACAGAGCCTTCGAAAACCTTGTGGGTCTGTCAGAGTCATTTCTGGGAGCAGGAAAATCAACTGAAACAGCGACTGGAGCAGTTGGGAGCTGAAACATTTGGACTCAAAAAAGACGATTCTGGTTTGATGAGCCTGCTGAAGTATCTAGCAGCGAGAGGCGTTCCTAGCCTTCTCGTCGAGGGGGGGGCTAAAACTTGGAACTATTTCTTAGCTGAAAATTTGCCGAAA
Organism: Oligoflexales bacterium; assembly: GCA_017985985.1. Classification (GTDB taxonomy): domain Bacteria; phylum Bdellovibrionota_B; class Oligoflexia; order Oligoflexales; family Bog-1112; genus JAGNWK01. The sequence continues at coordinate 2,860 of JAGNWK010000133.1, read as the reverse complement.
AAACTTCATGTATTTATGGCACCAAAGGTCATCCTCCATCCAGACAGCCTCTATTTTCACAGCATCACGCAACAAAAGATTGAACTGGAATTTAAGCAGCAAGAATATACGCCTCTTGGATCCAATTTTTTGCTCAACCTCTCCCGCTAGCCAGGGAATGAGCTATTTTTGACAGGAAGGACAGTACCAGGTACTGCGCCCCTGTAAGGCTTCTCGTAGCAAAGCAGTTTGGCAACGGGTACAAGTTCCGTTTTTTTTGCCATACACGTTTAAACTTACTGCAAAATAACCAGGCTGACCTTCGGTGGATTTAAAGTCTCTAAAGCTAGTCCCACCCGCTTCTATGGCTCTTGTTAGCGTTTCCTGCACAGCTTTAGCAAGTTTCTCATACTGTTTAACGGTCAAGCTGCTGGCTTCGCGGAAGGGATGAAGGCCTGCTAGGAAAAGCGCCTCACATGCATAAATATTGCCGACTCCAGCAAGGATCTTGGCATCCATCAGGAAACTTTTTATCGGTAATTGACGTTTTTTCCCCACATCATGAAGACGTTTACCTAAATCACGGGTCTCTAAAGGTTCCAAACCCATATGAGAAAATAGTTTATGTGTTTCCCACTCCCCACCCTTATGCACATCGATCAGACCGAAACGTCTTGGATCCACAAAGTGCATAAAAAGATTTTCTCCTTTATCTGCAAAATGAAAAACAGCGTGAGTATGTTTATGAAAAGGTTCTTTCTTATCGCTCAGTAGAATATTACCCGACATCCCGAGGTGGAAAATAACAAAGCCTTTGGGCGTCTCCAGTAAGATATATTTCGATCGACGAAAAACCCTCTGACAGGATTCCTGTAGCAGAACTTTTTTGATACCTTGAATGGGAATGGCAAAACGAAGATCTTTACGAAAAAACTGCACGTGTTCACAAGTACTTGAAATGATAGACTTGTGAATTTGGCGAGCTATGCTCTCGACTTCTGGTAATTCTGGCATGTATTAGTGGACCTCACAACAAGGTAGAGGGTTTGGGAGAAACTAGCAGCGCAGTTTTCTCCCAAAAAGACAATTCAAGGGAGAGGTAGTTACCCCCTCCTTGCAAGCGCTCCTTTATAGCGGATGACCTATTTTGTAGCTGGTCAGCCTTCAAACGATATCTTGGTCCCCAAGTTCAAGAAGAACTCCTGGGACCAGACTTCTAGAACCGAAGCATCACGTAGAGATGGAGCTATGTCATTTTTAGCTTGCTCCAAGTTCAACTCATCAATTTTTCTGTGGTAGATCTGAAAAAAATCCTCCCTAGAAAAATATTTATCCATGGGCCAGTGCCCGCTTTGTCTTATTCTTTCGGCTAGATGATTGATGTTAAGTGGAATGGACTGAGCTATAAACCAAACAAAATCATACCAATCTCTTCCCTTTACGCGATTTTTCCATTTTCTAAAAAGAAGAGCATGGACCTTGCCTGCAAAAAGAAATGAAGGTTTATAAACACGAACGCTAAAGGGAACGGGTTGGAGTATATATTTACTTTCAGTCTCAAAATATAAAGGTGGATCTATGTCTACATCAAATTTAATTTGCAATTTTTTTTCTTTGTGACCTTTATGGTTAACTTTTATTTTCAGCAGATGCTCTAATGTATTTGCTTTGATGAAAGCAGATTCAATTGCAGAACTTTTATTTTTATCGACTTTTTGTATTTCGACATCAAACCCAAACGCCTTCAGCTCTTGGCTGAGAAACGGGAAGTAGTTATCAATGATAAATGTATCATCTGGAGCTAACAATGAAAAATCAAGGTCTTCTGAAAAGCGATTGAGACCATAGACAATGCGGAGTGCCGTTCCACCATAAAAAGCTGCATGTTCAAAAAATTTTGCCCTCCATAGAGCGAGCAGGGCAAGTTCTTGAAGGATTTCCTTTAGTGCATTTTCATAGTCTGAAATGCTCTTGCATTTATAACGTGCAAGCATATTTTCAATGGCTTCATTCATGGTTTTTTACTCATATCGGATACTATTTTAATCAAGTTTTGAAGAAGGGGTATCTGGTAAGCGTGAATGATTTGTCTCAAAAGAGGAATTCTCATTTTTAACAAGAAAGATTTTTCGATTCGTAAATCTTCGAATATCAAATTCTCAAGATCATCTTTCTGTAAATATTTTCGTGAGAACCAGATTTTATCGACGAGGGCTTTTTCAGCGGTAGCTATTAAAATAAATCGTGTCTCGTCGATTTCAAGAGATCGTATCCCAGGTGCATAGCGATCGAGGTGGAGATATCGGTATGAAAAGCAGCCAACTGGAGTTTTAAATATTTTATGGCGATTGCAAGTGACACAAGTCAGCTCTTCAATCCTTTCAGGAATAGCTCCATAAAACGACAAAGCATATTCTAAAGAAATATAAGACGGACCGTAAATTAGGTTTGCGAGAATTTCCTTTGAAAAGGCAGGGAATAACTCAGAAGAACGGACATATAGGCCCTTTTTAACTCTGATGAGCATCTCAGATTTTAAAAGTCGGCTAATTTCTTGTCTCGGACGAGAGTATTTTGAGAATAGGCTGCTGAGATAGTTGTAATCCAGCTCCGAGTAGGGAGCTCTTCTTAATAACTTAATCGCATTCATAAAAACTCCAGTATGTCACATATTTAGTGACATACTGGTTGATTGTCAAGAGCTCATTCTGAGCTAAGCCGTGTGTGCCAAGATCTTCTGAAATGCTCATCTCTCCGGTAATGTAGAGAAATTGTTGTTTTAAACTAAAACCCCGAATTCATATCGATTGATAAACATCCCTAAAACGATATCGTGCATACGCTCTGTTTTTGAGAAACAAATAGTCCTCCTTGCTAATCT
>JAGNWK010000056.1 GCA_017985985.1 Oligoflexales bacterium | reverse complement strand
CCGAGAAAAAGAGGAAGAAAATGATGTCCTCGATATTTTCTTCAAATACACAAGCCCTGAAATCAAATCTGGTTTTGTCTTCTATCCCCAGTTCCCAGCCAATAAAATAAAAAATTTTCGAAGTTCTCCTCTCCCAATTTAAGAGATAGAACAAGCAAAAAAGAATGGCATGCTCGTAATGTATGAGGTTACAAATCTTTTCAAATGGGTGATGAATGGAGGTCAGCAATATCTACCCCAAGATCTTCTCCTCACGCTTTACTCAGGGGTAAGTGTGGCGAGCCTTGATGGTATAGATGATGAAACAGACGCCATCAAAAAACTTTATTTCTCGCTTTGGCTTTTTGAACCCGCAGAACTTGAGAAGAACATCCGCTCTACAGCTCAAGCTTGCACAGTTCTCTCAACTGAAACTGGTTTTCTCCACTTTAAATCCTGCTTAGAAATGAGCAGAGTAGCCTGTTTTGATGAATCGACGGGGAAGTGGGTCGCGCCTTCAGAAACCACTCCCCTCTCTGAAGCTTTCAGCTTATGTCAAAAATTTTCTCTCACATATCGTCCAGTCAAATCACCAGCTGACATGTTTCTACTCTTGTCGAGTGTTCAAGGAATTCCTGAAATCGGGATTGAATCGCTGGTTCCCCTAGAGCTGTTTGAAAAACATCGGTAGGGTGTTCTCTCTAGGGTACCAACTGCGTACGCATTCGACGGAGCCTGCCTGAGCTAGGGCCCGTCATTGCGAGCGAAGCGAAGCAATCTCCGTGATAAAGGCAAGATTGCTTCATCGCCTACGGCTCCTCGCAATGACGAACCCCCCCTTGCTGACGATCAGAACACTTCGTTAAGATTAACGTCACCCTCTATCCCCATTTGATATGAGGTCGCACGTCTTTCAAAGAAGTTTGTAAGTTCCTGTACATCCTGCAATTCCATGAAAGAAAAAGGATTTTTAGCATGGTAGATAGGAAAAATGCCAAGACGTTTAAGTCTTTGGTCCGCTACGAATTCCAAGTATTTCCTCATGTCGCTCTTAGACAGGCCTACGACACCCAGTTCTAGGACATCTTCTGCAAAGATCATTTCAGACTCGATAGCTTCATCGATCATCTTGATGACATTTTTTTCAAAATGATCATCAAATAAATCTTCTTCTTCTTTCTTGATCTGATCGATCACAGAAAAAGCGAAGTGCATGTGACAGCTTTCATCCCTAAAAACCCAATTCGTGCCAGTTGCAAGCCCGTGAAGAAGACCCTTAGAACGAAGAAAGTAGACGTAGGCGAAGGCGGCAAAAAAGAAAATTCCCTCCACGCAGGCAGCAAAGCAAATCATATTCAGCAGAAATTTTCTGCGGTCTTCTTTTGTCACAAGCTTCTGGATTTCATAAATGGAATCCATCCATTTGAAGCAGAAATCTCCCTTCTGCTTTATGGAAGGAATGCTTTCTATGGCCTGAAACGCTTGTTTTCTTTCCTGCTCGTTAGGCAGGTACGTGTCGAGGAGTGTCAGATAAAATTGTACATGCAGAGCTTCTTCGTACAATTGTCTGGATAAATACATTCTCGCTTCTGGAGAGTTGATATGCTGATAGAGATTCAGCACGAGATTATTAGCAACAATGCTATCGCCTGTAGCAAAGAAAGCAACAAGACGACTGATAAGATGCCTCTCCCCGGGGCTCATTCTTGCTAGATCCTGAAGGTCAGCTGAAAAATCAACTTCCTCTACAGTCCAGGTGTTCTTAATAGCATCTCGGTACATCTCATAGAACTGTGGGTATTTCATGGGACGAAGCGTAAGATTCAAGCCCAAACTTAAAATAGTACTACTCATATATGTTCCTCTTAAGTGCAAGCCTCACACGACTCTGGGTTCTCCAAAGAACAGGCGACCGCAGCACTTTCTGTCATGGTGGAATCTATCGTTGTTTTTAAAATTTTAGTAGCCGACCTTGACCTCATATAATAGGTCGTCTTGAGACCGCTCTTCCAAGCGTAAAAGTACATCGATGAAAGTTTACCGATCGTCGGACTCTCTAGAAAGAGATTGAGAGACTGGCTCTGGTCTATAAAAGGGCCTCTTTCAGCAGCCATATCAATCAGGGCCTTTTGAGGAATTTCCCAAGTGGTGCGATAGATTTCTCTAAGCTCTTCTGGAATTTCAGTAATTTGTTGGATGGAGCCATCTCCTAGTTTTATTTTCTTTCGGACATTCTCTGTCCAAAGATTTAACTTTCTCAAGTCCGCAATGAGATAGGGATTCACTTGTAAGAACTCCCCGGACAGGGTCTCCCTCTTGAAAAGATTCGAAATCTGGGCCTCTATACACTCGTAGGCTCCTGTTATCGAGGCAATCGTTGCTGTAGGCGCTATCGCTATAAGAAGTGAGTTTCTGAGGCCTGTTTTCTTGATCTTATCTTTCAGCTTGTCCCATCGCGCTTTATCTTTAAGTTCGACAGGTGACCTGTGCTCTTCTTGAGACCACAGGTCAAATTGGAGAACTCCCTCAGAAGCCCAAGTCTCATGAAAATTGGGGTGAGCGCCTTCTTTTTCAGCTAACTCCTGCGATGTGGAGAGAGCGTGAAAGTAAATCTCCTCTTGAATAACTCGAGAGAGAGCCTTCGCAGGGGCTGAATCAAAAGGAAGCTTCAATTCAAAAAACACATTCTGCAGACCCATAATACCAAGACCTACGGGTCGCCACTTCTGGTTTGAACTTCTTGTCTGCTCAATCGGGTAAAAATTAATATCGATCACACGGTCGAGATATTTAACAGCAATCTTGACGTTTTTAGCGAGCAGATCGAAGTCAAACTTGCCATTACGAATGTACTGCCCAAGATTGATAGAACCCAAATTGCAGACAGCTATTTCCTTGGAAGAGGTGACTTCAAGGATCTCTGTACATAAATTTGACAGGTGAATGACGTGTTCTTTTTTGTAGGTCTGGTTGGATTTTCTATTGCTTGCATCTTTAAAGGTCATCCAGCCGTTACCTGTCTGAGCCAGCGTTTTCATCATGGCACCATAAAGCTCTCTTGCTTTTACCTGCTGACTGAAGAGTTTCTTCTCTTCAGCTTCTTCGTAGGCGAGCTTGAACTCAGCACCGAACAGATCAATGAATTGCGGGACAGTCTTAGGGTCAAATAGAGACCAGGGGGCATCCTGTTCCACTCGCTCCATAAAAAGGTCAGGAACCCAGTGAGCAAGATTGAGGTTATGGGCGCGAAGAGAACCATCCCCGGTATTGTCCCTTAGAGAGAGAAAGTCCATGATATCGGCATGCCAAGTCTCCAGATAAACACAGGCAGCCCCTTTTCTTTTCCCCCCCTGATTAACAGCTGACACAGAGGAGTCCAGAGTCTTCAGAAAGGGGATGATCCCATTTGATTTGCCATTGGTACCAGCTATCAGGGACCCAAAAGAACGAACCCTAGAAAAGGAGACTCCTATGCCTCCAGCATATTTGGAGAGAAGAGCAATATCTAGGTAGCGTTGATAAATGGCCTCTAAACTGTCGGTCGGGGAGTCAAGTAGATAGCATGATGACATCTGCTCATGCTGCGTTCCCGAGTTGAATAGGGTTGGAGTGGCAGGCATATATTGGAACGAGGAAATCAGCTGATAGAACTCAATGGCGTCTTCTATACTATGATTAGCAAGGCCACAGGCGACACGCATGAAAAAAAACTGGGCAGACTCTACAACTTGACGAGTCTGAGGGTCCCTCAGTAAATAACGATCATAAACCGTGCGAAGACCAAAATACTCGAAGAGGTCACAGCGCTCTTCCAGGATGGCTTCGTTGAGGGCTCGTTCATTCTCCCTGACAAAAGCAGCTGTCCGATCAGAGATCAGACCTGTTTTATGACCGTAGGCGATCGAAAGAGAGAAGGATGATATTTTTTTCTGCCCGACTTCTTTATCTATAAAATTCGTTAAAAGTCGAGAGGCGAGTTTTGAATACTCCGGTTCTTCGCTGATGAGCATGGCTGAAGTTTGAATAAGGAGGCTGTCCAGCTCTGTCGTAGTCACGCCATTATAAATTCCGCTGATAGCTCTGCTCGCGACAAGGTAGGGGTTGATATGCCCAAGACCAACACCAAATCTTGCAACTTTTTTTGTGATCTGGATGACGTCAACGGGTTCTAGAGAACCGTTTCTTTTTCGTACGTGCATCACAGACTCTGGCTGTATAGAAGCCTTTTTCTGTGAAGAGATTTGGAAGTCCACGTCTACAGCCCCCCTGGGGTGAGCTTCCTCAAATGGGCGAGAATCGACTTCTCCAGAAACAGTTCGCGTCTTAACATGGGCGAGCCCCGCCAAACTCAATGTGTCAGACGATCCCTCTGAACTCGTTGGATTTAGTGAGCTGAAATGTTCAAGATTCATAATATAGAGACCTAGTTGTTGGTGGAGGGTGTGACGAAATGAACTTATCATCCAACAAAGACTTTATGATTTCAAGTTCTCAATCTCAGCTCTACCTGCCCCCGAGCTTAAGTTACGGGTACACAACTTATTTGTCGAAACAGCCCTTCATCCCGCCAACAAATATCTTCGTTTTGTCTAGGGTGTGGCAGCAATTCGACTACACTCTATCCCTAGGGTGTTCACAGTGTACTCAGACTAAGGACACACCTTATCCCTGAAATTTCTAACTCTTCGATGAGATCGAAATTTCGGAATAGACAAAAATTTCGATCAAATCTAAAATCTAAGCCCTAGTTTTTCGGGATGAGATCATGCCGACAGTCCTGGCGATGGCCCAGAGAAATGACCGAGAGTAAAGTCATAAACCAAAAACAGATTGAATCATCGAAGGAGTTGCCTGACATGACTGAAGATTTAAAGAAAAACCTGGCATCTGGACAAGCTGCAAGCTCTTTTGAAGCCGTGCCCTTGGCACCTTCAGACCTTTTCAGCCAAGAGGAGCTCAAGGTTTTCTACGAGATGCTGACCAAAGAAAAGAAGAAGATTGTATCCAATGTAAAAAGCGCTCTAGAGGCGGGAAGTATTCGTCTCGACGCGAATGAAATGATGGACGAGGTGGACCTGGCCTCCGCCACTATTGAGCAGAATTTGACATTTCATCTGCTTGACAGGGAGCGGCTGCTGCTAGCTGAGGTTGAGCATGCCCTCGACAAACTTAAGAATGGCGGCTATGGCTACTGTGAGGGGACAGGCGAGTCCATCCCCAAAAGAAGGCTAGAACTTGCCCCCTGGACAAGGCACAGCGTCAAGCATAAGGAGCAGTTAGAAAAAATGAAGAAGTCTGGCAGGGGTGTTGTCGACGCCTCCCACGAAGAAGAGGGCTAGGCTCTAGGCTTGTTGGGAGAAACCAGCTACGCAACCATTAGCTCAGCACAAGCCTTTCTCCCAAACCCTCTTCCTTGCTTACCGTGATCAGCTGGGGCATCCAGTAGGGATAGTAACCGCTCCTTCTAGGCCTTGGCCAACGATCTGCTTGTAAGCGTTACAAGCCTTCTCTTTGTCTGCCGGAGAGACCGGATTATTCTTGATAAAAGTTTCAATAGAAGCCTTCACGGTGGTCCCCAGCTCTTTGTTCAGCTGATCACGGAAGGCTTTCGTTTTGTCATCCACACCTGGTGATGAAGACTGATTTGCTTTGGCGACTGCATCCTCAATAGACTTCAGAGCTTTTTTCGCCTCCTTTGTCACCTCTTCCGGCATACCTGGTATCGCTGTAAAAGCTGCTACGGCCGTCTGTAAATCCAATATAATGGCGTAAAGCATGGAGTCTGGACTGGTAACGTTCAAGACGTCGTCTACGTTTGACTTAAGAATAACAACCGCATCTGCAAATTCACTGATTTCACTCGCAGAAAGATTCGTCTTCTTAAGGGCCTCAGCTCTTTTGAAGAGGTTGCTGGCTTCAAGAGAACTGCCTGATCCTCCAGAACTTTTTGGGAAAAGCGCCGTTTGGAAGATCAGCGCTTCTATAAGATGAGCCAGAGCGAAGAGAGTGTGTGTCGTTGGAGAGTTTCTTTTTATATTCGCTACAGGTTCGCATTCATGACGGGGATCCGTCGAATTAGCGAGCACAGCATCGCTGATATAGGGACACAGACGAGCTATAATTGTGTTAAGCCCCTTCAAAGTGCTGATCTTGTACCGAGGGCTGTCTGGGTTGCTAAGATCGCCTGGTATCTGTGGGATACTCACGTCATAGTCTTTGAAGAAACTGTTGTCTGGCCTCTGATCCAAGTCCGATAGCAAAGCTAGATCACTTGCGCTGACATCGAGGATAGCACTGAGATCGCCCAGCGAGCTTGCTGCATTGCTGGTCGAGCCAGAGGACGTCTTTTTTTTCGTAATCTTGCGGATAATATCAATCGGGGCGAGTTTAATTTTACTTAACTCTATGAAGCTTAACAATTCTACTGCTTTTTCATCTCCAGGACTCAGCAACAGTGCCTCTCGCGTTTTTTGAGAGGCCTTCGTAAGGTCACCCTTGTCATAAGCTAGGGAGCCTTCTGCTAGAACCACCTCATACCGCTGCTTATCCTCCTTGGTTACGAAAAGCCCCTGTGGGGAGCAGGCCGTCCAAGTACCCAAGGCAACAAAGGCGAAAAGATACTTACGAAGCATATGTAGTCTCCTAATCAGCAAAGAATATAATACTCTCGTGTTCACCCGTTACATGATACTTGTCCTTGAAAATTTTTTCTGCATAACTGGGGGAAGCTCTGATTTTATGAATTTCCTGCTCTAATAGTTCGGTTTCCTCGGAGAGTTTTTCTACAGCGAGGACTAGATTATTCCTGCTCTTTAAAAGAGAAAAATAATTACCAAAAACACTATCCCCTCTCCAATTGCCTGCAGCAAGGACAAGTACAGAGAGGAGAAGGAGCACTTTAAAGCTGAAGTCTATCATCCCTTCATCTTACCATACTATGAGTCCAGATGTTCGAGACTGACCTTTCGTAAGCCAAAATCAACAAAACGCACGACGGCCTTCTCTACGCCGTACTCCTCTTCAATAAGTTCAATCAGACCTTTACCGTAGCTAGGATGCCGGACGAGATCTCCGATCTTTCGTAGACTCTTTCGCAGCCCCTGTAGATCGGAACTTGTCGCGTCGAAGCTTTCTTCCGTCGTCAGAACTGTCCTGCGTCCAAGCAACTTTTGGGAAGTCTTGTCAAAGCAGTCTAGAGGCAATTCTTTCAGAAAGCGTGAAGGCTTATTGGCCGTCACGGTGTTATAAACTCGGCGGATCCTAGCCGCTGATAGACTGAGCTTGGCCCGAGCCCGCGTGATCCCGACATAGAGGAGTCTTCGTTCTTCTTCAAGATTTTCCAATTGGTCTTGACTGTGGGAATGGGGGATAAGACCTTCTTCGAGGCCTACAATATAAACTCTCTCGAATTCTAGGCCCTTAGCTGAATGCAAGGTCATGAGGCAGACGCCACCCTCCTCTTCGTTTTCACTACCCGTCAGGGCTGCGTCGTTTAGCCACTGATCGAGCGAAGCTTCTGGATTTTGCTCTGCATATTCTGCGAGCGCAGATCCGAGTTCATACACGTTGCCCACTCGTTCCCTAAAATTATCTGGGAATTTTTTTTCTAGGTAGCTAAGGTAATCCAAGCGCTGCACAAGGTAAGGGAGAAGGTCTGCAAGTGAAGACTTAGCGGCTTTTTCTTTTAAATCTTCCAGCAGCGTAAGAAGGTCCGCAAGCTTCCCATTCGATCCACGCCCCGGATGTGCAAGAACTTTCATAGCTTCCAGCAGCGAGCCATCGATTGAAATTGATTTTTCTTCAAGCGAAGACATGGCTTTTTTACCAAGACCACGGCTAGGGACATTGAGAATCCGTCGAAAGGCAATGTTGTCATGGCGGTTAGAGATCAACCGAAAGTAAGCTAGGAGATCTCTCACTTCTAGCCGATCGTAGAATCTTAGTGCCCCATAAAGTCGGTACGGGATCTTTTTCCTGCGGAGGGCATCCTCAAAAATTCGAGATTGAGCATTTGTCCGGTAGAGTATGGAGACCTTATCATAGGCGTATCGATTTTTTTCGCGGATGATCTGATCGACGACTGTATGAGCCTCCAGCTCTCCGTCCATATCGATATGAAAGTCGATCAAGTCACCAGAGTCTTCCGCCGTCCAAAGTGTTTTTTCAGCTCTTTGCTTGTTGTGAATAATCAAACCACTAGCTGCCTGGATCACATTCCCTGTCGAACGATAGTTCTGCTCCAAACGAACGATATGTGCCCCGGGGTAATGCTTTTGGAAGTCGAGAATATTGCTAGGATCGGCCCCCCTCCAGCTATAGATAGACTGGTCATCATCCCCGACGACACAGAGACTCTTTGTATCGCTGACGAGATGGGATATGAGGGCAAATTGGGTTGGGTTGGTATCTTGATACTCGTCGACCAGTATATACCTGTAGCGGTTCTGAAGCTTCTGTCGAACGAGCTGATTCTTTCTTAGAAGAAGGAGCATGTTCATCAACAGATCATCAAAATCCATGGCGTTTGAACGCGCGAGTGTTTCTTGATAGCGTTTGTAGACTTCAGCCCACATGCGAGGCTCGGATTGAGGTTGAGCTGCAGCTTCGGCAGGGAGCCACCCATAAGTCTTGGCTCGCGATATGGCTTGCCGGTAAGTATCAGCAGAGACATCCTTGTCAAAGCCGATTTCTTTCAGAAGAAGCTTGAGCGCTGTACTGACATCTTGCTCATCGTAAATACTGAAGTCTGAACTAAAACCTATCTCTGGTGAAAACTCACGTAACCAACGAACACAGACCGAGTGGAATGTGCCAAGATGAACCAGCTGAGCGAGGGGGCTTAACTGACCCAGTCTTATCCTCATTTCCTTGGCCGCTTTATTGGTAAAGGTTACGGCTAGGATAGACTGTGGGCGAACCCCCTTTTCTATAAGGGCTGCTATCCTTGTTGTGATCACGAGAGTTTTTCCACTGCCAGCACCAGCAAAAATCAGCAGAGGCCCCTCGCCAAACGTCACAGCCTCTTGCTGAGGCTTGTTAAGAAGAGGCAAAATCTCATCCAAGTTTCTAAAAGCACTAGAAGCAGGCTCTCGAGTCATACCTATTATTCCACAGTCACAGATTTGGCAAGATTTCTTGGTTGATCGACATCAGTCCCTCGATGGAGGGCCATGTAGTAAGAGAACAGTTGTAGAGTTACGACAGATAGCACGGCTTGCGACAATTCATCCTCAGCATCAGGACAGGGGATGAACTCTTCCGAGAGCGCACGTAATTTTTGATCTGATTTCGAACCCACGCCTAGAATCTTCCCACCCCGGGCACAGATTTCCTCTACATTGGAAATCATCTTGTCATAAAACTTGTCGAGAGGAGCCACCACAACGACAGGCATGGCTTTGTCGATCAAAGCGATAGGGCCATGCTTAAGCTCACCCCCTGCATAGGCTTCCGCATGGATATAAGAGATTTCCTTGAGTTTTAAAGCCCCTTCCAAGGCGATGGGGAAGCTAAGCCCACGCCCGAGAAAGAGACAGTTCGGAACTTCAAAATATTTTCTCGCTATTTTCTCAATGGCAGCTTCTTGCTGCAAGACTTGATCAATCTGCAAGGGCAGTCTGCGCAAACGTTCTAAGGTCTCTGCCACCAAGCTTGCTTGATACGGTTTAGGGCCTCTTTTTTGATAAAGACCTAAGGCTAGGTAGTAGAGATTAAAGATCATCGAGGTGAAAGCTTTTGTCGATGCCACGCCAAGCTCTGGCCCCGCTTCCATGTAAAGGGTAGAGCTAGCCTCTCTAGGAATGGATGAGTAAGGAACGTTACAGATAGCGAGAACTTGGGCCCCACGAGTCTTGGCCATCTTTACACAGGCGAGTGTGTCCGCTGTTTCTCCGGACTGAGTGATCGCTATGAGCAGAGTTCGGCTATTCAGGAAGGGAGCACGGTAGCGAAGTTCGCTAGCCAGCTCACATTCAACAGGAACATCAACCCAGGGCTCGATAAGGTATTTTCCCACTACCCCTGCGTAGTAGGCTGTTCCACAGGCCGTGATGAGGATTCTATCCCAGGAGTGGCAGTCTATAGCATCAAGACCCAGCTCTTTAAAATTCAGATGACCTGCATCCGAAGCTTGCAACGGTCCGGAGCTGCTAGGGGATCCCTTCCCTTTTAATCTTTCAAAAGTTCTTGCGATGACACCAGACTGCTCCTGGATTTCCTTCATCATGAAGTGCCTGTAGCCTCCCTTATCGGCGGCAGTCTCTGCATATTCGATAAAGACAGGGTCGCGGTGAATTTCTGCTCCATTAAAATTCCAAATGCTGATTTCTTTTTTAGAGATCCGAGCTATTTCTCCATCTTCTAGAAAAAGCATTTTTTTGGTGTGAGGGGCCAGAGCAAGCGCGTCGCTAGCAAAGAAGTTTTCATTTTCACCGACTCCCACCACCATAGGACAGCCTTGTTTTACCAAGTAAATCGCATCGGGATCTTCCATACTCATAATCCCAAGAGCGTAGGCCCCCTTAAATTGAGGAAGTAGATTGAGCAAAGACTTTCTCACATCTGGCACTACCTTAAGCTCCCGCAAGAGCAGGTGGACTATGACTTCAGAGTCTGTTTCGGAAAGAAATTGGGTACCTTTTTGAAGAAGATCTATCTTAAATTCACGGTAGTTTTCTATGATGCCGTTGTGGATGATGACAACACCCTGCTCCATGTGGGGATGAGCATTTTTAGTTGATGGCTCCCCATGAGTAGCCCAGCGCGTATGCCCCATGCCAATTGGAGAGTTTCTAGGCAAACTGCTGAGTAAAGGTTCCAGCCTGGCAAGCTTCCCCTCGGACTTCACCATGCTAACCTTGCCACAATCGAGTACAGCCATCCCAGCTGAGTCGTAACCGCGGTACTCTAGCTTTTTGAGCCCTTCGTAAATTAGGGATACACACGGGGTCCCCCCCACATAACCCATCACTCCACACATAATGGACTCCTTACCGTATCTCGTTAGGAATATTTTAAGTTCAGAACATCCCACTACTAGTTGTCAGCTCTTGCTATGTGCGCCCTTACCGTACGCCATCACCACAAGTTCGGGATGATTCCTCATATCGAGCGGGATTCCTATCCCTTGGTTTTTTTCTTTTTGAACAGATGACGCCATTATCACCAAAACCATCTTATTACAACGTGGGAAGTGGGCCTATGGGATCTTTGACTACGCCTTCGGCAGACAATCTAGCTCGGAGTGAGTTTGCTCGCTCAACAAAAATAGCCATTAACAGACACAAAAACAGCATCGGCGATGTTTCTTGATTGCGAAGAGCCTAGTTTGTATACATACTCCTCACTCTAAAAACTTATAGGGCCACACGGCTTACCGTTCATTTAAAGGCTTAACTATCTATCTAAAACGAATCGCATGTATGCTTTTTTTGATTTTGGGCTTAAGTTCCGCGACTTTTGCTAAACCTAGTCTTCAGAAGAAAGTCGCAGTGGCAAGACTTATCCAATTCCTTGAGGATCATCCTCAGCTGATGGCTGCTTTGATTAACGATATCCAATATCCACCAGATCCATATCCTTCGGGCAATTATGAAAACTACCCTCCACAGTGGTTTCCCCATTTCGAAGCTCCTACCCAAGCTCCCGCCCTTCCCTATGCCCTTTTTGGTGGATAGGACAGTTCAGATGCTCAGTTTTGGAGAAAACTGCTCCATTTTTAGGGGAACCATCTGCGAAGTTTCCCTCTTGCAAAAGCCCAACCCCCCTTGCAAGAGCTCAGCCTTCTTATCATAACCTCATAAAATCAAAAATTTTTTTGTAAATATTTTCACAATGATAAAGAACGACCGATACTAGAGAGGAGTCATTTTGTCCTTGATGGAGGCTTTATGGGGTATCTCTTCTCCTTCTTTCGCTCGATGACCGGTGCGTTGAGAGAAAAATCGCGGCCAAAAAATCGAGCGAATCAGTCCCTATTTTGGCTGAGCTCTTCTCAAAGGCCTTTAAGTGTTCTTGCCTTACTTTCTCTCTCCTGTGACTCATCTCTCGTTCCAAAGGGGAGTTCTATACTCTCACGTAGCAATGTCCGATCCAGCACATTCGAAATGATTCCTGAAAATGCACGCTCTGCTTTCCACGTACAGGCCTTACAAATCGGCTCTGAAATGTTAGCAGACATGAAAACGAATCTAGTTGAAAACACCTCCCTGAGAGAAGATCAAGTCGACATTGTTTTACAAACAGCTAAATCGAATCTTATTCAGCATGTGAACAAACTTATTATCAGCGACCTCCACTTTGATCTGAACTCTCCCCTTCACCTCATCGAGTCTGCTGAAACCATAGCATCTGATACGCCCCTGATCTTTGTCGTGGCTCCTTCCATCACAAAGTCGGCAATGGACTCTCTCTTAGATGAACGCGTGGTCTCCACCTCTTCTGAACAAAGAGGAGTGCTTGCGACTGGGCTTATCAAAAGTACGTTTGTGTCCTTGAAAGGCAGGACAGATTCTCTGCAGGAGTCTGAAGTGAGTGGCGTAGCCCAAAAGATGATAGGAAGCGCTGTGTCGAGTTTCCAGTCGGTTGGCTTTAGTCAAGGCAACGCCTCGATCGGAACAAAAGCGATAACAGAAGGTGCTATTGGAGCACTACAAAAATCAGGCATAAAAAGCGACTCTGTTGCTACGGTGGCGCAGGCCATGGTGAGTAGTGTAGTTGCTAATCTTAAATCTATCGATGTTTCCCCAGAACAAATGGTGCAGGCCATAGGTTCTGCAGCGAGTGGAGCAGTGGGGGCCATCAAAAATTTAGGTGTTGATAAAAGTCAGGGATCAACACTTGCTGGTCAGTTCGCTGCAGCTACGATTTCGGGTATTAAGGATTTGCAGTTAGATGCATCTGCTGTGCGAGCGACCATGAAAGATGTCTCGAGACAAGTCGTCTCTTCTCTAACGAAAGCTGAGCTAGGAGGAGACTCCCTCGGTCAATCTGTAAACTCTATAACAAGCGCCATGGTTTCTTCTATCGGTACAAACCAATTTGATAAAAGTGTGATCAATGACAGTGTTCAGTCTATTCTTTCTGGGACTATCTCCGGTATAGGTGAGATCGGTCTTTCCAATGAGCAGCTCAAATCATCAGGTGTCATAAAAGAGGCTATGAAAGGAACAGTTTCTTCAATGGGTAAAACGGGTCTCGCTACAAGTGATGTAGCGACCAGTATGCAAGATCTGATGAGTGGAGCGGTCGCTTCCCTTTCTCAAATTCAGGGGACGAAGAATCAGAGTTCTTTTAATGGTGTTTTGACAGATATGATGTCTGGTTCTATGGAGAGTCTGAAGACAGCAGGTATGGGAGATGTCTCTTCCATGTCACTAGCCGTTCAGAGAATAACCAAGGGTATAGTCTCCGCACTTCCCCAAGCTGATCAGGGTGGGGGTAATTCAAGTAGTGTCGCTGAGATGTCTTATTTTGTGACTCAAACAAGTATGGGTATTCTTGGCAAAATGGATCTTGGCTCCACCTCTGATCTTAAAGCCTTAACTGGAAGTGTCAGCCAAGGGGCAAGTGAATCCATTGCTTACTTGGGTAGCTCGGGTGTCTTGAGTCAAGAAGCGATGAAAGCCTCCACACTAAAAGTCTCTGATGCAGCGATGGCATCCTTGGCCAATCTTAAATCAAGTGGGCAGATCACAGCTAGTGATTATGCTGCTTTTTCTACAACGATTACGAATAAAGTTTTTGATGGGCTGGCTCAAGGGGGAGTGGGCGCAGAGTTTATTCAGAATGTTCATAGTGGCGTTCAATCAGCAGTGTCTTCTCAGCTCCAAGGGTATGGAGTTTCAGCAGCCGAGATTAGTAATCTACAAAGTACGTTAACCTCTCATGTCAATAACTCCGTTACTTTTGCTCAAAATCTTGATAAGGGCAGCTTTGTAACTTGTGCAGATTTTGCAGACTCTCTCAGTGATAATGACTTCGTACAAAAATCATCTTCCCAGACAGATCCATTCATGTGCCAACCGACGGCTGTCAACCTATGTCCGAAAAGACGAGTTCTAAAGGATTCAGAGTTTAATTGGTTCTATAGAGTAGCTGGTGATAAAGCGTTCTGTGAACGAAATCGAATTTATTTCAATCGAGATAATTCAGTCTCTTCTTCTTCATCCACCTCGACGAGCTCTCCTACTGGATCGACGACGACAGGTGTACCCATAGCCAGTAATCCGACGGGATCTGGTTCAACGAGCTCAGGTGCCAGCACCGGAACGAATAGTACGACGACATCTACAGGATCTGCTCCTACAAATACCAATACAGGAACCGCTCCTACAAATACAGGAACCGCTCCTACAAATACAGGAACCGCTCCTACAAATACAGGAACCGCTCCTACAAATACAGGAACCGCTCCTACAAATACAGGGACAAACCCAACCCAAACGGGGACAGGGGCAGGCACAACAAATCCTACAAGCAGCCCGCCTTACTTTAGTAATTATCAGTATATTGTTAAAAAAGGACGTGTTCTCGAATTTGACATAGGCGGTGGAGTGGCTCCTTTTACCTTTGGTGTTCCCGCTACCGTACAAATTACGGAGCTCAGCAGAGCTAGCACCTTCTGCTCTGGCTGCAGAGCTTTTAGTTTCTATAGCAATGACACGGCTCTGAATCCTGCTGATGTTCAAATTCATCTGGTAGATGGCTTAGGACGCTCTGCTGTCGCTACTGTAGACATTCGTGGGCAGGGTGAATTTGATTCTGATTTTGGATTTTTTGCGAATCAACAATTTCCTCCAGCAGGAAGTGGCCTTTACTATCCATCTGTCTCAAGTGCAAGTGCAGGGTCTCCTCTCAAATCTTTATTTGGAGATATCTTGGTTCAGTCAGACGGCAAGCTCATGCTAGCTGGTATGGGTTTATTTTCAGATACAACTCCACCGAGTACGCAAGCTGTTTTAATCAATTACGACCAGTTTGGGAATTTAGCAAATGGGACCTTCCCTGGGACTTTGGTCTCAAACTTTGGTCGACCAGCAGGTGAAGAAGTTCAAATTTTCAACTCAGCTCTTGGCAGTTTAGGTAAAATATATTTAGTGGGTCGCTTAATTCTCAAAGATCCGACGACAGGAGCCAGCCTCAGTGGAAAAGCTCTCGTCGTCAGACTCTTGTCGAATGGGACACAGGATTCAAGCTTTGGCACAAATGGTCTCGCTGTCATCGATCTCTCAACCTCTACAGCTGGACGTTACGACTCCTTCTACTCAGCAGCCGTTGTTCAGAATGGCTCTATCGATGAGATCTACCTCGGAGGTGCTACTGATGTTGGGAACAGCATAGAGCCTACTGGACCGACATCGAATCGGGTCCTAGTTAAATTAAACAATCAAGGTCAGCTCCTCACGAGTTGGGGGCTTGCGGGAAAAGCAAATTGGAACACAACAAATCCCCTCGGCGTGATTCGAGACATTAAGATCGTAACTCAAAGCCCTGGGTTTATTGTTGCTGGTGGACATAATCATCTTGGACAGTGGTCTGTCTCTCGATTCAATATGGGCACGGGTGTATTTCATAGCTCTTTTGATGACAATTTTGGTGCAAATACAGCTCCCTATATTTTAGGAGACGTACGAAAACTGCGAGTGTATCCCGATGGACGCGTGCTAGCAGTGGGGATGCGACAGTTTGGAACACCAGTAGCCGGGAATACAGATTATGAGTGGGTGGTATCTCGATTTTTAAGTTCAACGGGTGGATCCTTAAACAAGGATACCAGCTTTGCCTCCGGCGGCATGGTTACGAGGAATATGGGGCCTGGACAGGATTCGGCCTATGCTGTGGATCTTCAGGATGATGGAAAAATCCTTGTCGTGGGAACAGGGAAAGGTAACGAAAATACTCAAACACCATACCATGGGATCATCATGAGGTTAACGGACACTGGTCAATTTGATTCCTCTTTTTACGATGCTCAATTAGCGATGCCGGGGCAACTTGCCTTCGCAGCTGTGACGGGATTTTCTTACATGTTTAATAGCGTTTACTTCCAGGCTTTCAATGGTAATCGAAGGATCATTATCCTTGGTAATGAGTCGTTTAATAATAATCTCAAGCCTATTTTCTTTGGCATGATCCCTTGATAAGTTTCTCAAATTTATGGGGTGAGGTCGATATCAAAAAGAGAGGAGATTTCTTCTGAACTGAGAGAGGGACCCTCGTTGATAGAATTCAGATGACTTTTCGCTACGGTTATCAAATCAGAGGGGTCGATAGAGCGGAGAAGGAAGAAAAGTTTCGGATCTTCATCGAAACGAACGGAAAGTCCATAGAGTGTGGCCGCGACATGTTTGCAGAGTTCAGCGTCATCGAGACAAGTGCAAGAAAAAGACAAATCATCTTCGTGGGGGAACAAGCCTCCTTGCTGATCGACAATAAGATGAAGTACTTCTTTCGATAGCTTGCCATTTAGTAAATCTAAAATAGAACTGATTTCTCCATCAAGAGAATCTTTGAACTTTGTCCATAGCTCTGCATCCATGGGAGATATATGAACGGTGACGTCGTATAGGCTGGAACCAAAAACTTTGGCTTCCATGCGCCCTTCAAAAACTTTTAAGTCAAGCACACAGCCCGAACGGAGGTAGGATCGTCCTCTCGGAAGTCTATGTTCATAGAGTGCATACTCTGCAATATGCTTGCACCAGGCCTTGCCCCAGAAGGATTGAGCTATGTTTTTGGAATAGGCAACAATAGGAGATAAATTTCTCTCTTTTTTGAGGAGCTTCGTCAGGGCCTTTTTGGCCCCCTCTCGTCGCTCAGCGGCACTTATATATCTAGGATAATCATCATCATAAAACATATTTATCTCCCTAGTTTATTCTCTCTAGAGGGAACCAGCTGCGCAGCTTCCCCCTAACCCCAGGGCCAGCGCATCTAATTCGATGCTTTCATAACCTTTTCAAGGTAAGAATCATCCCATGCACATAGCTTGGTTCGCCGCTTAATGCTATTCTTATCATCAATCCTCTTTATCATTGCCAAGGC
>JAGNWK010000132.1 GCA_017985985.1 Oligoflexales bacterium | reverse complement strand
TTAGCAAGGAGGACTATTTGTTTCTCAAAAACAGAGCGTATGCACGATATCGTTTTAGGGATGTTTATCAATCGATATGAATTCGGGGTTTTAGTTTAAAACAACAATTTCTCTACATTACCGGCTTCAAGTTTAAAAATAATCCTGCCCCAGAGAGCCAAAACTTTAATGGGATTACTGAGAAAGGAATTAAATAAATGATTGTTAAATGTGTGTACAGTAAGGTTGTCGATCTTCCCTCATCGCTTTCCTCTTCAATGAAGAAGATTCCTAAAAATTTTTCTTATGGCGATCCTCAGTATGGAGAAATCTACAAGGTTTACGCAATTAATTTTCAATATGAAACATCTTTTTACTGTATTCAAATAGATGGGATCACCTACCCAGAGTGGGTTCCTTCGCAACTTTTTGAAGTGGTAGATAGTTCTCTATCTAGGTATTGGGTATATCAACCAACATTTAATTCTGAAGCGGAGCTCAGTAACATAATCAGCTTTGAATCTTGGGTGATGAATCCATATTTTTATGGAGAGTTACTTGAAGGATATGAAACAAATATAAATGTGTTCAATAAATACAAAAAAGCAATAGATGAGGAATAAGATTTAGCTTTGCCAAAATTCTATAAATTGCTACGAGAGTTAAATAAATTTTTGTATCATTCGACGCTTACATAAAAAGTATTGCAAATCTTACCAACTAGAGGCAGTCGCTCTACCTCAACAGCTGCTCTATTGCTGAAGTATCTTCTTCTACCACACTAGTAGATTTTTCCTTTAAAACTTAGATTTCAATCACATAATTTGGGTAATCCGATGACAATCGAATGGCTTCAAAATAGATACATGTACTTTCTTTTTGGAATCTTATGGCTTAATCTGGCCTGTTTCCCAGGAAAAGATGAGGCACAGTCACAGGATTTAGCACCCGCAGAAGAATCTGCTGACACACCGAGGCAGGAAGAAACTCATTTGGAGGAAACAAACCAGGAAACCCCTACGGGAAGTCATCGTGAAACCTCCACAAAAACAAACCCTGATGTGGAGAAAACTCCCTATGAGCCAGTAGGGGATAGCAGCAAGGGCAACGGCTTAGCTCAAGAACCGATCCTCCCTACGAAAAAGGATGATCAGCGCCCAGCTAAGGATTCAGGTAAAGTCGATAACTCAGGTAAAGCTAACGAATTGGGTAACAAGATCCCAGGCCCCGATAAAGCTAACTCAGGTATAGATAACTCACGTGCAGCTAACACATGTCAATTATGATTACCTTGGTGCTGCTCTCAAGCAATTTGGGTATTCTTTCCTTTTTCTAAGGATCAGCAGAGAAGAGAACTTTTTAGGCAACTAAGGAGCAAGGTTAAGGAGATTGATTGGAAGCAAGCATCTAGCTTTGCTTTTTGCCACTAAAGTTAATGGGCCAGTACCTTTATTTAAACTACATACTTTATTAAAGGTGACTGACCCCATTAACTAGAACTTGAAGGTCCAGCCACTGAGAGCTGTTCCTTTATCTTTTAGTACAATTCCTCGTTCAGCAAGCTGGTCTCTGATCTTGTCGCCTTTAGCCCAATCCTTTTCTTCGCGGGCTAGGGCTCTTTCTTTGATAGCGGTCTCAATTTCAGACTCGGAAGAAAATCCTAGTTCGAGCAGAATCTTTCTTCTTTGTTCTTCAACAAAAGATTGAGGAACTTCTTTCAGGACACCAAAGATACGAGAAATCTCTTTTATCTTCTCTTGTATCTGTTCTATCAAACTTAGAGGTAGACCATCTTTCTGACTCAGTTTTTGATTGAGCCATCTAAAGAGCTTGTTGATCTCTCCCCAGGCTCCAGCTGTATTAAAATCATCTCTCATGCTGGAGTGCATCGCTGTCAAGAACTCACCCAAACTACGCTCATCAGCAGCCAGACTAAGATCCTTATTGGCAGACTCAGCTCCCGTACGAGCTCGTTGGTCTAACTCGATGAGGGTTTCATAGTAATAGAAGAGGCGCCGTCTACACTGTTTAAACGTATCTAGAGAAAAATCGATGTTGGATCCATAGTGATTCTGAAGATAACTGAATCTCAAGACTTCAGGGTGCCAGTCTCTTAGGAACGCTTTGATCGTTATAAAATTTCCTAAACTCTTCGACATCTTTTGCTGTTCGACAGTCAAAAGACCAGAGTGCATCCAAACAGATGCGTAAGCTGCATGATTGGCAGCCTCGGACTGAGCAATCTCATTTTCATGATGGGGAAAAATAAGATCTCTTCCCCCCCCATGGATATCAAAACTGGCTCCCAGATACTTCTTCGCCATAGCCGAACATTCGATATGCCACCCTGGACGTCCCTTTCCCCAAGGGCTATCCCAAGAGGCCCCCTCCGTTTCATCTCTTTTCCAGAGAGCAAAATCGAGAGGATCTTCTTTCTCTTCAGACCCGGTAAGTTCCCTTGTTCTGGATCTCAGTTCAGATGTCTTGCGGTTGGAGAGTTTCCCATAATCATCTTTTTTGGTGACTCTGAAATAGACGTCCCCCGTAGAGCTGACGTAAGCAGACTCATCTGCCAACAAAGTATGAATCATAGCCTGGATCTCAGGGATATTTTCCGAGACTTTTGGTTCATGACTTGCTTTTCGCACTCCAAGAGCCTTCATGTCTTCATCAGATGAAGCGATCATTCTCTCAGCAAGAACATTGGGAGCAAGCCCATTGGCTTTTGCTCGAGCAATAATCTTGTCATCGACATCCGTAAAGTTACGAACATAAATCACTTTATAACCGAAACATTCTAGGTAATTTCGGATAACATCAAAGAAGATCGCTTGCATGGCATGACCGATATGACACTCATCATACGGGGTCACCCCACAAGCATAGATTCGCACTAGGTCCTTTTCTAAAGGTGAAAAAGGTTCTTTATTTCCTGTTAAGCTATTTCGAACAACTATACGCTCTTGCATCAATCTCTCATCAATAAGGGTCGTCCACATGCAGAGGGCCTTCGGCATAAACAGCCCCTAGAGCTGGAAAACCGGGAGTCGTAAATTGGGAGTAGTAAAATTGCGGGATAGCAGCTGGCGGTACAAAAAACTGGGGACTGACCTGCCAAGGAACTGCCCCAACTTGGGGGTTGGCTCCGCTCCCCGCATTCCCTGTATTTGCAGCAACTCCAGCGCTTCCGCCGCCTCCAGCGCTTCCGCCGCCTCCAGCACTTGCTTCATCGCCTGTTCTTACTTCCGCAAGTTCTTCATGGACCACTCTGCCCCCAACTCTTCTATGTTTATGGATGGGGTGCCTCTTCAGGTAGTGATAACAAAGAATAGGGATAAAGGCTCCAAAAACAAAGCATTCTAGCGAGGCCGTAAGGCCCCCTACCGCCTGTACGATAGATTTTGCCTGATCCGAGGCTCCAATCCAAGTCCAGTCAAAAGCCCAAATAAAATTCGAAATCCCTGTGGTGATGGCGTAAGTAAAGCTAACAATAGCAATACCTTTAGGGCTCGCTAGAGCATTCATATAACGGTTTTCAAATGCTGATGAGGGGCTGCTGAAGAGACACAGACTTGATATTATTACAGCCAACAGAAAATGTTTTAAACAGACCGACAAAACTATTCGTCTCCCAATCATAAGGTCCTCCAATGCTTTCTATCTATGTAACGACTATGGAGAGCATTCTCATAGGGATCTTTAAAAATCTAGTATATTCGGCGTGTTGCGTGAAGATTATCCTCTTTTTGAGAGTGAGACCGATAGATCCTAGACCTAGACCTAGAAATAAACCTAGCCCAGGATATGGCTGAGCTCTTGATGAGAAAGAAGGATATGAAGTACTTACTGTGTCTACTCGTTTCATTACTTAGCCTTGACTGCTCCCAACAGGTGGCACCAGTCACAGTCTCAGCTGCAAAGGGATGTCAAAAAGATCTTGTGGGAGAAAACAAACAGACTTGTGGTCCAAGTTCTTCAGCAAACTCCAAGGAACCTGCCCTAACACAGGCCGGTTGCCAAGCAGCTCGTACAACAGCTTTAGCGGAAGGAACCGAGACGGGGGATGGCTTCATACCTGAATGTAACGACGACTTGTGGCAGGTCGTACAAAAAAATCCGGCAACAGGTTCCTCTTATTGTGTAGACCCACAGACCGGCACCAAGATAGAAAATACAGAGACTCTTTCGGAGATTCCAAATTGCGACTCAAGTTCTCCTAAAGTACAGATCGCTTGCCAAGCGGCCCTAGCGAATGCCATAGCGAGAAGCAGTACAGGGATGGATGGAGTTTTCATCCCTAAATGTAATGGCAATTTATGGAGGCTTATACAGAACAATGGTTCAACGGGTTACTCTTACTGTGTCAACCCTAAGACGGGAGTGATGATAGAGGGCACGAGCATCCGGGGAACCCCAAACTGTGTCCAAACAAGCACGGGCAGTGATACAGGTACAGGCAGTGGTACAGGTACAGGCAGTGGTACAGGTACAGGCAGTGGTACAGGTACAGGCAGTGGTACAGGTACAAGCACAGTCAGTGGTACAGGTACAGGTACAGGTACAAGCACAGTCAGTAATACAAGCACAGGCCCGATAGATTGCCAAGCAGCTCTAGCAGAGGTTATGGCGAGAAAAAGCGTGGGGATGACTGGAGTTTTCAAGCACAATTGCAAAGGCAATTTATGGGAACGCATACAGAA
>JAGNWK010000055.1 GCA_017985985.1 Oligoflexales bacterium | reverse complement strand
TTTATCAGGAGAGGTCACTTTTACAACCTCCTCGGCTGTAACAATCCCTTGAATCATCTTCGATAAAGCAGACTGTCTCAGCGATTTCATCCCCGTAGACATCGCAATTTTTTTAAGATCAATGGCAGCCGCTCCATTAAGAATAGCTCGCTTGACCTCATCATTCATGATTAAAACTTCATGAACAGCGACTCGTCCCTTACCTCCACTATTATTACAAGCAGCACAGCCCTTTCCTTTGTAAGCTTTGACACTATCTACAGTAGAGATCTCTACTCCCAACGTGAGAAGAGCCTCTCTCGTCACGCTTGGATCTTCTTCTTTGCATCTTGTGCATATTTTTTTCATCAATCTTTGGGCTGTTATACAATTTAAAGAAGCAACGAGGTTAAAAGGAGCAACCCCCATATTTAACAGCCTTGAGATTGTATCAGGCGCACTATTGGTGTGGAGGGTTGATAAAACTAAATGGCCAGTTAACGCAGCTTTGATGGCGATTTCTGCAGTTTCCAGATCTCGAACCTCCCCTACCATGATCACGTCTGGATCTTGTCGCAAAAAGGCCCGTAAAGCTGATGAAAAATTCAGACCTATTTCCGGTTTCATCTGTACCTGATTGACGCCGGGAAGGTTGTATTCAACAGGATCCTCAGCTGTCATCACATTGCCGTCTTCTTGATTTAGCTCCTGCAAAGCAGAATATAAAGTAGTTGTCTTTCCAGAACCAGTTGGTCCTGTGACAAGGACCATTCCATGTGGTGAATAAATGGAATTTTTAAATCCAACAAGTTGCTCTGTTTCTAAACCTAGCAACGTCATATCAACTTTAAGATTTGATTTATCGAGTATCCTCATAACGATCTTCTCTCCGTAGAGAGTAGGTAAAGTACTAACCCTAAAATCAAGTGGCTTTTCACCGACATTGATATTGATAGCTCCATCTTGAGGAAGGCGTGTTTCAGCTATATTCAAACCAGACATAATTTTAACTCTTGAAATCAATGCTGATTTGATAGTGATAGGTGGCCTCGCAATTTCAACGAGAGAACCATCAATACGAAGCCTAATCCGCATAAAATCTTCATAGGCTTCAAAATGAATATCAGAGGCTCCTGAGGAGAGACACTTTATGAGCACCTCATTGACTAATTTAATGAGTGGACCATCCTCTTTGTTATCAGTCCCAGAACCGATGGTTCGCCTTGCTGTCTGAGTAGGAGCCTGTGTAAATTGACCGTCCTTGGCATCCTCCTTCAGTTTAGTCAAATCCATTTTTGCGTAATATTTATG
Organism: Oligoflexales bacterium; assembly: GCA_017985985.1. Taxonomy (GTDB): domain Bacteria; phylum Bdellovibrionota_B; class Oligoflexia; order Oligoflexales; family Bog-1112; genus JAGNWK01. The sequence goes on along the minus strand of JAGNWK010000055.1, from coordinate 16,051 downwards.
GAAAGCTTCAGACAGTCTGATCTCAGAAGCCAGCACTGGTTTTGCTAGATAGCCACACTTAAAGCGCACCGCCTCCAAGGCGTCCATATTTTTGGGATCACCCATAGCTACAATCAGGTTATTTCCTGCCCTATCTAAGGGAATAAGCCTATATTTTTGTGCCAAATCTTTAGGGACAATCGAAATGATGGCATCCGGGATATCCATTTTTGCAAGGTTGACTTTATGAACTCTGTAAAATCTAGAGAAAATATCGAGGATTTGATCTTCTTGTAAAACATTTAAATTTTCAATAGCATGCAGCAGAGTAATAGAGTCTTTTTTTGAATTAGAAACAGCCTGATTAAAGGCTTCTACACTAAGCGTGGTCTCGTTCAAAAATATTTGTTGAAGATTCGCGAACATGAATGTGAGGTCCCTGTCTTCCTGGAAGACTTAATATAAAAGCTCCCTAGGGTGTCGGCATAACTATGCCGAACTTTAGGTAAAAATATGGCATCTAAAAGCCAATTTTTCCGATACTTGTACTGCAATTTCTGCTAAAGTCTTTTGACTGAGGGTCCTATCCTCAGAAAACCCCAGATTTCCAAATTTCTTTCTCCATTGTTTCTCAACACAGGAAGGTTCTATGGCTTATAAGAAAATGCTGATCGATAATCTGACCTGTCGCCGTCGCTTCCATCTGGTTTTTGATGATGAAACTCCAAAACAAGAAGAAGTACAGATTCAGTGCCTTCATTGTGGTGCCCTCGTTTTTTCCGAGAAGAACCATCCTGCAGTCAGTCTGGCCAGAGATGAGAACCTTATTCAAACGACCCAACTTAGCCCTCTTCGAACGAGGGACTGCGCTTTCCAAGACAAGTACCCACCAAAAAAATAAGCTTCCCCTAAAGTCGCTATGATTTGTACCGATGGTCCCTCTACGCATGGGAAGTCATGCACTCCATCTAACATTCGTCGAGGGGAACACATCATGATCAGGAACAGAGTCGTTGCAACACTCTTCTATCTGAGCGCTCTGGGACTTATAGCCCCAGCATGCGGGAAGAAGAGCAAATCATCAGATAGCTCACCAGCACCTACAAGCAGTGCATCCAGTTCATCCAGTTCATCCAGTTCATCCAGCTCTTCAAATGACACTAGTACTTCTGTCGCTTTAACGGGGTCTCTTGCCATCACGGGATCTTCGACGACAGGGACTGCCTTGGCGCTTGCGGAGGACCTGGCACAGTATTGGCTTAAATGTGTAACCCTGGACACAACTAACGCCAGTGCATGCATAGATCAACTTGATGCAACAGGATCTTTTGATCTGACTTGTAATGATTTTAAAAACAAGTCCTTTGGTTGCTTTATCCTAAAAGGAACTGACGCTACTAAATTAGAAATCCTAGGCGTCATCAGCTCAAAAGACCTCGCTATGGCAAGTAACACCAAAACAGCAAGCATGGGGATCTCCTTTGATCTCGTTACTGGCTCTGCCTCTGTAACTCTTGAGCAGAATAACTCTGCCGGTGAAACTGTCGCAGCTCCAGCTACAGCAGCTGTGATTCCAGAAGCAGTCAAATCTCTTGACATTACTGATGGAAGCTACGGTTTCTGTATGAAAGAGTTAAATCGAACTGAATTTACTGATCATGCCAAAGGAAACAGCAGCGTAGACTATGACTTTGAAAAATGTGATGGCATGACTCAAGAAATGTATCTCTATTACAGATCAGCGACAGATACAGGATCCCTACCTGTACTAGAGATGTGGAAAGATCAAAAAGCGAGAGACAATTGCGTTGATTCAAGCAGCGTGATTCAGTATCACCTTTCTGATGGTACAAGATCCTACTCTTTCTCAGAAAAAGCTCCATCCTTTGAAGACCTCTTCAAAGCTGTCTACAATGATGGTAAAGAAGCTTGGATCCCTAAAGCAGCTGTTGAAACTTATCAGGTTTCGCTTAGTGCTCAAACAGATGGCAAAGAAGGCGATGACACTCTTGCCAAACTTGAAGAGTATTACGGGGCTGGAAAAGCCTGCGAAGGCGCGGTTAGTGACTTCATCATAGCCTACGGAAAAACAAAGTTAGTCAATACAAAAGGATTCAAAGGCTGTGAAAAAATTGACTTCGTATCTGGTGCCTCTGGCGGTAAAGAAACCAATGCTGAGTTCAACAAAGCCTTGAGCAAAGACGGCCCTCCACCTGAATGGTGCGCTCAGTATTTGGATCCAGCTAACAAAGATAAAAAAGACGATCTCAAAAAACGATTTGTTACAGAGTGCCAATCAAGTCTCGAAAAAAGTACAGGTCAAGACCTCTGGGCCAAGCAAAGCCTGGTGCAAGAATTCCTCAACATGTTGGGTGAACAAAAACACCAAGGCGGGGGAGATAAACGTTTCGCAGGTCTCCAAGATGCTGTTGGACTTGTTGCCTCTAAGGGCATCGAAATGACAGCAACTGGAATTGCCAACCTAAATACAACTTGCGACAACAGTAGTGGAGCTGATGATGCTCTGGCTAATTTTGCTCTAGCTTGGGCTGAGCAAGACTGGAACTGGGAAAGAAAAGAATGGACTCAGAGAGCTGTTTCAGAAACAGGATCTCTTAAATGCACCTCTATTTCTTTCGAGGACGAGCACACAAAGAAAACTGAAACCTTTGACAACGGTCGAGCCCTTCTCAAATTTTTGCTCCAAAACAAGTTTAATCAAGGTGAGACTGAAACAGGAGTTCAGCAACTTGAAAAACAAGTTTGCCAAGGTGGTGGCTATGAACCTGACTTCTCCAAAGTGTCAGCCACAGCTAGTTACCTCACTACCTTCATGGCTAGTATTGATAGCAGCAGCAATGACATCCGCTTCAAAAGCTCCCTGAGTGCTGCTGACAAAAAAACAGCTCTGACCACCTTCTTCCGTGCGCTTACAGCTAAAACAGGAGAAACCGGAGCTGTCACAGGTGGCCCATTCGTCTTCGGTTGCACAGCCGTTCAATTCAAAGACATGCTCACTCGTCTCACAGAAACGAACCCCGGCGGTGGAGGCAATGGACCTGGCGATGATACAGATAACATGGTGAGGGGTTTCGTCTTCACACTTCAAGAACGTCAAAACAATGCTGCTCTTGATGCTCTCAATACCAGCTACAACTCAGGAACAGATCCATTGACAGCTCTCGATCCTGCTAATGCAAACACTGCAGCAAGTCTTGCAGCGACACAGCTTCCTGCCTTTGCCGTTAAAGTTGCCAACCTAGCCATAGCTTACCCTATGCGTTATGGCTGGATGCTCAATGACCTTTGTAACTGGATCGACCTCGGTTCTCTCACCCTAACCACGGCGCTGACTTGTGGTAAAGCTCTACCTGAATCTCTTAAATCTGTAATGTGTGGCGGGGGAACGAAGCTCGAACTTTTAGACGGAGGTCAAAACTGCCAATTGCCATCATTTGATAGCAAAAGAGCAGGAAAAGAACCTAAAAATCATGTTCTCGGAGAATTGGCTCGCCGAGTAACAGAGATTAAATCTCGCGATGCCTTTAGAACAGACGAGACCTTCAAAGATGTTAAGCGTCGCTTACTTGCTAACTCAAAATGTACACCAGATGCAACGGTAACGAATCAACCCGTCGCTGATTCAGCTGGAAAACAGACCTTTAATGTGGAGGTCAGAGGACCCGTTAAACGTACTCTGGCTGGTCAAGTCAATCTTGACCTGAAGTTTAGCAGCACCACTCTGATGGCTGACCCTGTCAAATTCATTATCGAAGACTCTCGCTTGAACGAGCAAGATGGTGGGATGAGCGGAAAAGCATGCTACTGGGGTGAAGTTCAACGTTTGAAAGATGTCACTTACGATTCAGCAACAAGTGAAATGAAGGGAACATACACCCAAGCTTTCGTTAACACTTGCCAAGCAGGTAACAGCAGCGACACCAGCTCTGACACCACAGCAGCAAGTACGGACAATACTCACTTCCAAAGTTTCAGCGCAATACTGAATCCTAAAAGTGAACGCTAGTCTGATGATTAGTAAGATCTAATAAGAAGGGGGAGGGAAACTGTACAGCTAGTTTCCCTCCCTTTTTTTAGACTTTTCTAAAGATAAACCCCTAAATGAACCGCCGGGGATGAAGTTCCCGAAGAAGATTTTGACGCGGCCCCAACAGTAAAGTCCTGTCCAAAAGAATAGAATTTATTTTGAACTTTTAAAAAGTAACGAGAAATTCTCCATTCAAAATCGATACTAAAAAAAGCGACCACTTGAAACTTATACGTTTTATCCTCTTCCTCTTTCTCTCTCCATTGTCCAGAAGACCCGAGACTCAGCATCCCATATAGCGATCGGAAAATTTTAAAATTCTTCTGAATTTTTAAGGAGGCATCCCCTTTTTTCTTGGGACCAAAATCTTCATTTTTAATTTGAGAAAACTGTAAATCTACACTAGGTTCAAAAAAAAATGGGCTATCTCGATAGCTATAAGAAAGTCCAAGCCCCAGCAAACTCCTCTCTGTGAGGAGAAACAAAGCCCAAGGGCTTTCCAAATAGAAAAGATCTGCCTCCGGAGGCTCTGATGAATCCGAATTTATAAATGATTTAAAATCATGACCAGTTATCGTTTTGAATACACGTGGATTTTCTAGAATATCTCTCGATTCTTCAGCCTCTAATCTTGAACAATTTATAAGAAAAAAAAGAAAGAGATAAGCCCTCCATAAAAATTTGAATCTTCTTAATTGACTCCGTAATTGACTCAATGATTCGTCCTCGCAAAAATAAGAATAAGCAACGTCCGCTGATCATCTAGTTTTGTTATCTTAGCTGCCATAAAATTTGCTTTCGGATGTAGGAGAAGATTTCTATGACGGGGAGAATTCCAGAGAAGCCAAGCCATCTCTTTGAAATCACGGCCTACACTTCTCTCTTCTCCTAAAAGTTGAGCTTTTTGTGACTCAAAATATTGTTTCAGTTTTTTGATAGCCTGCGTATCATGATCGATCACTTCTTTAGTTGGTTCCTTCCGCAAGAAGAAAGATTCTGAAAAATCAACAGGAAAAACCATTTCGCGAAGGAGGGAGTCCAAACCAGGAAAACGATCTTGATTTGAACTCAAGTCAATTTCTTTTTGAAAAGTTGAGGGAGAAGGCAAAGGGAGAAGTCCCTCTCTCTGTCGAATCAATTCCATCCATCGGAAAAGCGTTTCCTCGGAAGACTCTCGAGTCCTCCTCATGGCCTGCTCCCAAAGAGGAGGAATTTCCCTCGGACCTTCTCCAATAGGGATTAAGTACCAAAGCTTCGGCAGGAGCCCATTTTTCTCTGCAGATTGACAGGTATAGGAAAGAGTCCCTTCAAAACTTTTTGGCAAGTCAATGACAGCTGTTCTTGTCTCTAAGTCGATTTTCTCTGCTCTGCCCCGATCTCTTTGCGCCGTATAAGCAACGATGGATCGACAATATTTGGGGACTTCCTTTGGTAAAAAAATCTGATGTTCAGCTAAAACAACTGGAGTCGGAGCGGGTGTATAAGCAACCCAAGCTGATTTTTTGCGTCCTTTAGCACTTGGACAAAAACCCATGGCAAGACCGTTATAAGATCTCTTCTTGTGTTGGACAGCCATTTTTTGTAAGAGTTCGAGACTTAACTCCTGTTCCCCCTCAGATTCCACGCGAAATCCTTCGATTTGTGCATCAAAAATCTTTAAGGACAGCGCCCTAAAACTCAGTGTTTCGATCTTATCTGCAGGCAAAGAATCCGTCGGAAGAGATTCTACTTGGCACAGTAAACCCGTCAGAAGAGGGGAGAGATCCTGTCGGGAGGAGTAGCCCTCCCGAGCCAGACATATAGACGAATAGCATCCCAGAGCAGAGAAGAGAACGAACTGGAGCTGGATAGAAATGCCTGTCATAAGTTAACATCAAGAAGTAAAATTTGTTTCGAGACTTTTGTAAATGGTTTGCAACTGTAAATTCGAAGTTCCCTCATATAATTTACCGATTTTGGCGTCTCGATAAAATTTTTCAGCAGGGAACTCCTTGATAAATCCATAGCCACCAAATATTTCAAGTGCTGAAGAAGCGGTTTGTTCTGCAATTTCTGAAACCAAGTACTTAGCAATAGCTGCCTGTCTCGTAAAATCTAAACGTGCATCTTTCCTTCGTGCTGCGTTATAGACGAGAAGACGAGCTGATTCTATCTGTGCATACATACGGGCCAGTTGGAACTGTATACTTTGAAACTGATTGATCGTTCGTCCAAATTGAGAGCGTTCTCTCGCATAACGAAAGGCTGCTTCATAGGCCCCGGTCGCCAAACCAAGCATCTGAGCAGCGATCCCTATTCTCCCCTCATTTAGAGTTTCAATCGCAATTTTGTAGCCTTTTCCGATTTCACCTAGAACCATCTTTTTTGACACCTGCACTTGATCAAGAATAACCTCACAAGTGGAAGACGCTCGGATACCCATTTTCTTCTCTTTTTTACCTATGGATAAGCCTGAAGTTCCTTTTTCGACAATAAAAGCAGTGATACCCTTATACCCAAGTTCTGGATTAAGATTGGCAAAAACAATAAATATTTTGGCTTCATTTGCATTCGTAATAAATATTTTTTTCCCATTGAGAAGATAGACATCTCCTTTATCTTCTGCCCTTGTTTTCAAAGCAAAAGCATCCGAGCCGGAATCAGCTTCTGTGAGACAGAAGGCCCCCATATCTTTACTGACTAGTCTAGGAAAAAATATCTCTTTCTGCTCTTCACTTGCCCAACGTTCAAAGATGTTATTGATGAGTGTATTCTGTACGTCGACACAAACACCACAAGAAGGGTCTACTTTGGAAAGTTCTTCTATAGCTAGACAAGCCATGAAGAAACTCCCCCCCGATCCCCCGTACTTCTGATGAACATCGATCCCCATAAGCCCCATCTCAAAGAAATTAGAGATAAGAACTGGATCCATCTTTTCTTCTTCATCCATACGCTGAACTCGAGAAACTACATGTTCCCTAGCAAACCGAGCTATCTCTTGTTGGAATAAAAGTTCATCTTCGGACAGAAGGTCGAGTGCCTGCATAAGATTTCCTCATTTACCTAGAAAGAAGCTAAGAACTTACTTTCATTAAAATTTTCGACTCGTTCTTTATATACAATCAAACCTTTTTTAAAAGTAATGATTTCTGTACTGAGCTCCTGTGTAAGAGCAAGTTCATGCGTATTCATGAGAACAGCCCCACCGCCCTCTTTCCAGGCTTTGATCCAACCCTTCATATCTTCTTGCCCCATCGGATCTAGGCCAGAAAAAGGCTCGTCGAGCAAAAGCAACTCAGGCTTATGAAGCGTAGCGAGGCCCCAGGCTACGCGACGCCTCATCCCCTTTGAAAGAGAAGAGATCCGTAAATTTTTTGCCTCATAAAGTCCAACTTGCCGAAGCATATAAGAGATAGCTTGCTTATCTTTTTTCCTTTCTTCCTTTGAAAAAAAGGAGGGGATCTTCTTTTCTGAATAGAGCCCTCTCTGATAGAAGAAAGCCTCCTCAGGAGTCAGCTCAGTAGAAATTTTATCCAGCTCTGGCATGTAACCAATCTTAGCTCTATCCTCACGTTGAAGAGGTTTATTTTTAAATAAAATCTCCCCACAATCCTCTTTAAGCATCCCTAGGATAAGCTTAAGACAAGTGCTTTTACCTGCTCCATTATGCCCAAAGATGGATACAATTTGTCCTGGAAAAATAGAGAAATTGATATCATTCAACACTTTCTTCCTTGGCCTCCACCAGGAGCTAGGAAATGACTTCCTCAAATTCTTTAATTCTAGAATAGGATCCAATGAAAACCTCTCTTCTTGCCAAATAGATCTATCGCAGAGAGCTGTCTTTTAAAAGTTGCTTAAGTAAATCATCTTGATCATTCTTTTCAAGACTCTCTTTCATTTCCGCCTTCTTGAAAAGCTTTGTAGCGACACGTCCAATATAAGCAGGTGCATTTTTTGTTGACGCCAATTGATAATAATAGGCAGCTCGATTCAAATTTCCTAGGGGAACAGCGTATAGGTAACCCAAAATTGTGGGAAACAACCAGTTATCTTTGAAAACGGTCATACCTATCGACAGTATAGGCTCACAAAATTCTGCTTTCTTATAGTCAAAGGCAAAAGCAAAGCATGGTACTAAGTACGCACTCTCTAGTTCGGGCTTCAGGGAGAGAATTTTGAGAACAGATGAAAAAAGCTGATCGAGATCTAGCTTCCTTTTTTCAGGAAAGGGCTCTGCAGCGGTAGTAAAAGTTTGAACTAGGTTTATAAATAATAGATCATCGAGAACATGTTTCTGGCCGAGACTCCACACAGGTGCCCAGTCTGGATGCAGAGAGTCAAGAAAACTCAGACTATTTTCTTTCTCTACCTTTTTGAGAGAGCTTAAAAATTCAGCACTAACAAACAAGGCAGCAATAGAAATCCACAAATTACAACTTAGAACAATAAATTGCTTATGAGATCGAGGCATGACGGCTTCCATCTGGTATAAGTCCAGTATAAACCAAAAAAGTCTTAATCTAGATGACTTTCAATAGGACAAACATTATGTCAGAAGAAAAGAAAGACACTTGGAGCAAAGAAGTTCGAACTATTAAAAAGCAAGATATGTGCAAGGGATTGGGCTATCAGGCCATCTGCGGCGAAATTCTAGTCGACAGTCCCTCCGGCGATATAGACAAAAAAGAAAGCGGCAAAGTCTTTTATACAGCCTATTTCTCAGATCAGATAAGACCAGTTATTTTCTTTTTCAATGGAGGACCTGGAGCGGCCTCCGTATGGCTTCATCTCGGAGCTTTTGGTCCCAAAAGAGTCGACGGACTCGACGTCGACTCCCATCAGCATGCCTTAGTGGAGAATCAGGAGACCCTCCTCAATGTAGCAGACCTCGTCTTCGTCGATCCCATCGGTACAGGCTTCAGTTCATGCAGAGAGGGCTTGATCAAGGAGTTCTGTGGTGAAAAAACGGATGCGTCCTACCTAAGTCAGTTCATCATTAAATTCATGAGCAGCTATAAGATCTGGGATCGACCTATCTATCTGTGTGGGGAGAGCTACGGTGGGTACAGGTCCGCCCTCATCAATTATGAACTTATCACAAAATATGGCCTACATACAAAAGGGATGATCCTGGTAGCCCCCTTCTTATCTGGGATCAGCACAGAGGAATCCGCTCCCAACATCATTGCCGAAGCCCACTTCCTCTGCGGCTATATTGTTTCCGCCTGGTACCATGGCCGCTCTTCCTTGAGTAAGTTGGGACAGGATGAGCAATCGATCTACCAAAAAGCTAAGCAGTTTGCCTATCAAGAATATCTGCCAGCTCGCCTTAAAAGCCCTCTCTACCAACTCGATTCAGAACTACTCGAGCACCTAGCCAACATGTCAGGCATCGATCTCTCTACCTTAAAAAAGGAGGGGCTGAACATTCAAACGTTCTGCGCTCATCTCTTCCCAGGGGAACATCGCTATCCAGGAAGAATTGACTCTCGGTACACTCTCCAGCAGCCGGTTAGTTTCTCCCCTATCTACCTGGACCCGAGCACCGTACTCCTCTCCCAAAAACTTTCACCAGCCACCAATACCTACCTTCGCCAGGAGCTAGGGTGGGAAAGCGCCGACAGCTATGTGATGCTTTCGAAGCAAATAAGTGAAATTTGGCAATATGAGGAACCTTTCTACTCATCAGCCTTCGAAGCCTTGCGAGCGGGCTTAAAACTCAGTCCTCGGATGTCTATTTACACCGCTGCCGGATATTATGATCTCGCTGTCCCGCTAGCCTCAGTTGAGTATGATCTCTTGCAACTAGCGGATACGGCAGAGCTAGCCCAAAGACTCCGGCTGGAGCACTTCGCCGCAGGACATATGATGTATGTTCAAGAAAAGAGTAGGAAGAAGCTGAGCCAATCCATCCAAGCCTTCATTCGTGAAACTTAGCTTGGGTCAAGGAAGAGGGCTGGGTAGAAAATCTTGCCCTGAGCCAAGCTGTCTAAGTATTCATCGCACAACCTCGTCATTGCGAGAGAAGCGAAGCAATCTCCATGTAAAGGCAAGATTGCTTCGTCGCCTCCGGCTCCTCGCAATGACGAAATCGCAATACTTAGACAGCTTAGAGCATAGTCGAATGGGTGCGCAGCTGGTTTCTCCCAAATAGAAAGGAGAGGGGAACCGCTACGCAGTTCCCCTCTCCTTGCAAAATAGATATTTAGGCAGCCAGTGCAGACTTTGCTTTTGCAACAAGTGCCTGGAACGCAGGCTGATCATTTACAGCAAGTTCTGCAAGTACACTTCGGTCAAGCTGAATGCCAGACTTTTGCAAGCCATAGATGAACTGAGAGTACTTCAAGCCCAACTCACGGCTCGCCGCATTGATACGAAGAATCCAGAGTTTACGGAACTCTCTCTTCTTCACTTTTCTGTCACGGTAGGCATAGCAGAGGGCTCTGCGTACAACGTGGATTGCCGTCCTAAACCTGCTATTTCTAGATCCGCGGAATCCTTTAGCAAGCTCTAAAACGTTTTTTCTTCTTCTTCTAGCTTTTGTTCCGCGTTTTACACGTGACATGTGCGGTCAACCTCATCGATTATTAGGAAGGCAGGCTAAAATTAGCTTCTGATTAGCTGAGTGCACAAGGGCACCCTTTTTTAACCGATTCTTGCGATTTTTTGATTTCTTCGTTGCTATGTGTTCATGATTCGCCATATCCCGGGTAATCTTGCCGGACGGCTTAATACGGAACCTCTTCAAAGCAGACTTCTTCGTTTTCATTTTATACATGAATGTCTTCTCTATACTAAATACTAACGTTCCTCTACAGAACCGTTTCGATCACTCGTTTTTAGCTTGTAGCTTCCGCATCATCAGATCGTCCTACCCCATCGCTCTGTCCAAATGGACCAAGACTTCGCTGCTAGGCTGAACGGGGCAAAACCTCTAGTTTATTTGCCTAGCTTCTTAGTCAGCCATGGGAGACTGGTCTTGTACCATCGGCCGCTTAAATGCGCAATGCAAAAGTCCCTGTCAGTCAAGCCTAGAATCTGGCGGGAAAGACTTCCCTGCTCCATCAACCGAAAAGGAGTCAAGCTGAATTATCCTTCTGGCGGTGGCTGAAGAATCACAATTTTGGCTCGGCGGACGATAGCTCCACTGTCCTGCAGAGCCTCCTGCCAAGCAGCCCTTGTCACCACAAAGGCCCCTTCCTCCGTTACCCCTGCCTCTAGAGAGACTGTTTTCGACCCCACCGCTCGAGAAAGCTCCTCTCGACTGGCCTCTACAAACCAACGGCCCATCGTATTTTTCTGAAAAGCTGCCGGATCAAGATCACCCAACTCGAGGAGGGGTTGACCCACCTCATCAATCACTCGATAGACAGCATGAGGAGATACAGCCCTGTTGGATCTTATAATCAAACCACTAAATCGGGGAGTGTCGTTCGAAAAGGGTGTTTCTTTAGACAAGATAGGGATTTTTTGCCAAATAGGCAGAAGCGAGGTTTCAAAATAAACCCGGACACCACTATCTTGAAAGTATTCCGTATGGAACAAATAGGCACTGCGAACAAGGGTTTTGCCTAAAAGAACCCCCTCTGCCAGGGCGGCCTTTCTCTCGATACCAGCCTCCATAAGGTAGTTTGAACTCAAACTAGACAAAGCCTGCTGAGCATAAACCAAGCCCTCATCCCTGGCCCTCTCTGCAGACTCTGCGTAAGAAAACCGCTCCGGGGCCTGTACGCCATCCCCTGGAGGGGATCCCGGGTGATGATCCGGCTTACCAGATCTAAAAAACCCAAAGAATCTAGCCTTATGCTGACCCCAATCCAACTCGAGTCTTTCCGACTTCTTCTCGAGGAGAGATCTGGAGGAGGCGGTAAAAAATTCCGATAAGGTAAAAGAAAAAATAAGGAGGATCGTTAGATTAAAAATGCGATTTCTCGTGTAAGAATTGCTCTGGCTCATAGTCTTATTTGTGAATTAGAATGATCAGATGGTGGCACTCGACCTTGTCCTCCATTCTAAAGCAATTTTTCTGGATCGCGAGCGAAACTTTTCAAAAGGTGAATTTATTGTGGTTCTTCTAGCGTTATCGATACTGTTCGGAGTCGTTTTTTTTATAGGCATCGGCTTCCTCTTCCTCTATCTCGCCCGCAAAGACTCACTCAGACAACGAGACGAGGTCCTGCGAGAAGTAGAACGCCAGCGGGAGCAGATCTTTAAAGAGAGTGAATTGAGAACACAAGAGCACATTCTCGTTCTTGGCGAGGAACTAGAAACATTCCTTCAACAAAAGCAGGAGGACCTGCAACTCGAAGAGAAGGATATTGAATCCCTAGAGCTTTTTTGCACCAACGAAGAGCAGCGAGTCCAAAAGATAGAGCAGACCCTCACAGACAAAGAGAAGGAAATTAGCACCCTTCAAAACGAGATCGACAGCACCCAGAAAAAAGAGCTTGCCCTCAAGCTTAACCTCATTCGCGCTCTCGAACATCATACAGAGATGCAGGCATCCTCCCTCAGACAGAACCTCACAGACAACCTCGTTAACGAAAGCCAACTCGAATGGCAACGCGCCTTCAAATTTATGCAAGAAGAACTCAGCTCCTCCTCCAAAAAGCTGGCACGCCGAGTCCTTGATCGGGTCCACGCCCGATATGCCCCCCGATTTGTCTGGCCAAAAGCGACCCACTTCGTAGAAGTCCAGGACAACCGCATATTTGATGCGTTAAATCAAGAAGACTCAGAGATCATCAACAGCCTCAGGGAAGTCTCTGAGACGAAGATTACCCCTATGCCCTCTGAAGATGGAAAAGGCCCTCAAAACATCAAGGTCATCGGTGGTTTTGGCATTTTCAGAGAAGCCGCGCGACTGGCTCTTGAGGAGTTCGTTATCGCCTCAGGACAAAATAAAAATCTTCAAATTCTGAACTCTTTTCATAAGCACCGCGTCAAATTAGAGAACGAAGCAGAGCAGCTTGGAAAGAAGGCTGTGCGTATTCTGAAGCTCGACTCCATCCATCCTGAAATTCAAAAACTTATAGGGGCATTGAACTGGCGAACCAGCTATCGACAAAATCAGTGGTATCATACAGTTGAGGTCGCTGAGCTCGCAGGAATCCTCGCGCATGAGCTCGGGATCAATCCTGACGATGCAAAAAGAGTCGGCCTCCTCCATGATATTGGTAAAGCGATTGATTACCGGATTGACGGCAGTCACGCTGTTATCAGCGGAGACTATGCTGACCGGTATGGGGAGAAACGTCTTATCTGCGATACCGTCATGTCTCATCACGCAGATTTAAAACTCGACACCCCTCTCGCCTATCTTCTGCAGGTTGCTGACACCCTATCTGGCGCTAGGCCTGGAGCAAGGGTAAACTTGGAGGAAGGTTACCAGATCCGACTCAGCGCCATCTACGAGGCTGTGAACAGCTTCACAGGCATCCTTGACGTTGCCGTTATGAATGGAGGGAGAGAAGTCCATGTTAAGGTTAATCATAATAAAGTTCGGGATGCTGACGTAAAAGGACTTGCTGAGGCGATTGCTAGAAAAATAGAGATAGAAGTCGCCTATCCGGGTCAGATCAAAGTGCTTGTATTGAGAACCTTTGAGGCCTCCCTAGTCGCTTAGGGCAAGGAAGAGGGTTTAGGAGAAAACCTTGCCCTGAGCGTAGTCGAATGGGTGCGCACTGGTTTCTCCCAAAAAAATAAGAGGAGCCTAGACATGACCCCATCAAGCTCTGAGATCCAGAAGGTAATGAGCAAGGCTCAAAGTTATCTGGACGCTCAGCACTACAGAAAGGCTGAGCAGCTTGTTGGGAAGGCCCTCGAAAGATTCGGGAAATCTGCAGCCTTACTCAGCCTGAAAGGCATCCTGCACCAGAAGCAGTCGAAATTCCTTGAAGCAACTATGGAATTTCGAGCAGCTCTAGAGGCAGATCCCCACCATACCGAGTCTGCCTTAAACCTAGCGGTCCTCCTTGCTGACACTGGTCAGTACATATCTGCAGAAGAAGAAATGGGGAAACTCCACCAAAATCTCAACACTCTACCCCATGGAAGCTCCAAACTTAAGCCCATCGACGACCGTCTTTATGCAGCTCTCGCTGAGCAGCACAATCTATGCGCAGAGCTCTATACCCGTATGGACCGCCCTGAACTGGCCATCGAAGAATATCAGAAAGCATTAACCTTACAGACGCCAAGCTCACAGCGAGCCGAGACCCAACTCCATCTGATTCGCCTTCTCATCAAAATCCAAGATTTCCCAAGAGCTAAAAAAGAACTTGAGACTCTTATGGAAGCCAACCCGGAAGACTCAGAAATTTACATAGCCTTTGGAATGCTTCATTACAAAATGGGGCATCTCTTTCTAGCAAAAAAAATGTGGCAAAAAGCGGCTCAACTCGATCCAAAATCGAGCAAAGCACGCGCGTTTTCCAAAGCTTCTGAAACATGGTCTCCTGAGCAATAGCCAAGTAGCCTAATATTGGTAACAGTTAGGGAGAAGCTCCAACTTAACCGAATGTGAGTGCGCCTCAAGATGATGACCTCTACTACCCCTGCATACAAGATTGCTCAGATCAATGCCATGATCGTAGACGATCACCCCCCCATTCGCAAAGTGATCCGACGCGTCCTAAGCGATATGGGCGTCAAGAACATCGTCGAATGCGCTGATGGCGTAGAAGCCCTCAAACATCTGAACTTCCCAGTTGATCTTGTCATCTGCGATATCTACATGAATAGAATGGATGGGTTTCAAGTCCTTTCCTTCATTCGCAATAGGCCTGTTGCTTCCGATATCCCTGTTCTTATCGTGTCGGGAGACACGAGTCGAGATGTCATCGTCAAAGCTAGCGACTGGGGCGCCGACGCCTATGTGATGAAGCCATTCCAGTCTGATGATCTAGAAACAAGAATTTCACAGGTCCTCGCACAGTTCTTCTCCCCCTCCCCAGTTCTAAAACTGCTCCGCCACGGGGACAAGCTCCTACTTTCTAAGCAAATAGATCAGGCTTTAAAAACCTATATACTCGCAGAAACCCTCGATCCCAATAGTGCGCGGGTCCGATATTCCCTCGCTAATGCCCTCTCGCTCTGTGGAAAAAGGAAAGAAGCTGTTCAAATTTTAAATAAAAATATCCTAGACAATCCCTCCTACTACAGAAGTTACATGACCCTTGCCGATATATACCTCCAGCTCAATAAGAAGACGGAGGCAAAGAAGATGATCCTCAAAGAACTCGAGCTTCATTCTTTGCAACCAGAACGACAGATGCAATTAGCCAATCTGCTTCTTCTTGATGGGGAGAACGAAGAAGCTATAGAACACTACAGGACAGCATTAAAAGCTGACCCAAAAAACAAAGACGCCCTCCTTGGCCTGGGTCGAACCTATGCTGCGATGGAAAATGCCGACAAGGCCCTACACTACTTCAAACGCCTTCGTCGTTACTATCCCAACGACTCCCAGACCCTCGAGGAAGCCTTCAAGTGGGCCATCCCTCTCAATCAAGTCAAAAAAGTAGAGAGCATCCTGCAAGTAGACAGACATCAGCCGAACAAGATCGCAAATTTCGTCCAACTTGCACGCCTTTACCTAAACACAGATAGGCTTACAGAAGCACAGGCTGCTTTATCTGATATTTTCAAGCTCGACCCTGAGTCCATCGAAGGTTTCAAAATTCAAGCGCTGATCCAAACTAAAATCAAGAACTTCGCGGCAGCTTGTTCTTCCCACAGGAAGGTTCTTGCAAAAGAAGTCTCCGTACCTGTATGTATAGCCTACGCAGAGTGCCTCCAGCGCCTTGGCAAAACGAAGGATAGCATTGTGGTCTTGCACAAGGCTCTTCCTCTGGCTCCTCAGGATCCACAGATCTTGTTTTTACTGGGACGAGCCTTCCACGCTTCCCGGCAGTTCCTCAAAGCTTTTTATATTTTCCGCGCCGCCAAAAGCTTTGGCCTTCGAACTGAATCCTGCCAGAAGGGTATCTCCGCATCACAAAAAGAAGCCCTGACAAGAAGAGGCTAACGCTTTTTAAC
>JAGNWK010000131.1 GCA_017985985.1 Oligoflexales bacterium | reverse complement strand
GTTCTCTACCGTGAGCTGACTTTTCCCTTGCAGCCTATCTTTAGCGCGTTGAAATCCGGCGCTGATCATGTCCAGCATGCATCTTACCCTTCGAAATGATGGATTATTTCGATATTAATATCTTATCTCTTGTCTTTTACTTTGGCGTGCCTTCAAATGAGAGTACTCCCCCCACTTGAAGCTGAAGACGACCCCGCAAACTATATTTAGTTGCCAGGGTATTTATTACACTATAGATTCGTCGGCATCATCATTTTTCGTAGAGCTTTGTCCATCTAAGGACTTCGCATTTACCGGTAAGAGAGTTGGAATAGTCAGATATAAGAAGCGGGAATAGCTCAGTTGGTAGAGTGCAAGCTTCCCAAGCTTGAGGTCGCGGGTTCGATCCCCGTTTCCCGCTCCATTTTTCTCCCTCAATTTTCAGATTTTAATCCCAATACAGATTCACCGATCGAAATACCTATGTTCAGGTAAGTGTTCGATTCGTCATACGACAAAACCGTTCATCATTCAAATGTCGAAATAGCTTGTTCGAATATCCGGCCAGGATATCACTCGATATAACATTCATCGAGATAATTATACTTGATTTTACTCTTGATCAAATGAGGGGAAAGTAGTTCTGCAAAGTCGAAATCTATAAAGTAAAGACGACCATTGTAAACAACTAGGTTATCTTTCCTATAGTCTCCATGATAAATATGAGCATCTGTCATCAGTTGAACAAGCTCCAATCGGGTTGCTCCCGTTTGAGAGAGACAATGCCTGCTGTCCCCCTCCGCTCTCGGTTCCATAATAAACAGTCTAGAGCTTGAATCAAAAAAACCAAAAGCAAGAATGGGCAAAGCGGCTCCAATTGCGGCCGCCTTATTTTGTAAAATTAAAGCTTTAGGGATAGTCCCTGTTACTGGACCGGCAAGTAAATGAGGCAAAAAATATCTAAAAATTTCATAAAAAATAAACCCATGATAAAATTTCCCAACATATCGACATGATTCTGCCCCCTCACCAGCACACAGCACATAGGTGGTACCGTGAGCTCCTGCTCCCAACTTCTCGCTTTTAGTAAGACCTAATTTTTCCAGAAGAGCCTCCTTGGAAGGAAAGCTTCCAAGATAAGTTGGCTTCATGGCTCCAAGCTGTTGAAGTTGACTGGGGCTTAAGTAGCTATCTTCAGTGAAAGTAGGACACACTGGTTTTTTAAATAAATCATGATAATCGAGATCAAAGCAAACGGCTAAACAATCCACAGCCTGGAACAGGTAGAGACAATAAATAAATCTTCGCAATAAAATCATCATATATCCTATGTGTTAGCTGATAAGTTCTCATCAGAAGAGAGAGAAGTGGGAAGAGCAAGTCAAGTTAGTGAAGTATCGTAGCAGGAAATGATCGAACCTTCCAAAGTAATCGGGGAGTGAGGACGAATTGAAAGCTAAACTTTCTCACATATTTCTTTAAGGCGATCTAACGCCTTTGGCCACGTTTCTAAAAAATAGCTGCTAAACTCTTGATTAGAATCAAGATAAACATCAAGAATGGTTTTAGTTCCATCGCTGGTAAATTTGTAATTTTCCAATGAACCTGCCCACGAATCCACTTCGGAGCCACTCAAAATTTCCTTTTCGCCTTTCAGAAGACCTAGGTGCTCGATGCTAACGAATTTTCCAGGAATATTCTCCCTAACCCGACTCACCATGCCCCCTTTATGCCCCTTGCCATCAACACCAATGAAACGGAGCATAGATCTTTTTTCCCAGATCCCCACATAATGGGACTCAGGGTTGAAAACCTTTGTCCACTCTCTATAATATTTTTGATCAAGCATTCTTTGATAGACAGTTTGAGCAGAAGCATGAATGTTCACAGAAAATCTGAGAACTTCATTTTTACCTTTGCCCTCTGCATGTCTTTTAAAATTGTCCAAGATAGACTGCCATCCGGCCTTCTGGAGATTATGAGCATGTACAGTCTCTGGCTCAAACTCTTCTGTAACGACAGTCGAACCCTTATCAGCAGTAAAAAGTACTTTTACTTTTCTTCCATCTGGCATGACATATTCAATTCGCGATGCTTCCACAATGTGAGTGTATGTCCCTGTAAAATCAAATCCTACCGAACCATCTTTTGCTTCCATCCGAAATAAAAACAATCCATCTACTATTGGATCATTTTCAGCAAAACTAGTCTGCCAATCATCAGAAGCAGCGTTCCATTTGATAATATGCATGGGGTCTATCCACAGCCTCCATACTTCTTGGATTGGACTTTTAACCCTAGTCTCGACTTTAATAAACGAATGCATTGTGTTCATGCCTATCTCCCACAGTTAAAATAAGCCTCCAATTATTTTAAGCCACTTTTTGTGAATTGGCCCTCGACTTCTTCCTAAAAGAATCTCTCAAATAATGCCTGTTTATCAGACTAGCACCGAGATACTCAGCAGGGTCGAAAAAACACTCTAGAAAACAGTCACTGAAGCAAGGCCCGAAGCCTATCTCTGACCCTAGGCCATTCGGCATCAAGAATCGAAAAATAGACCGTATCTCTAGCACGCCATACGGCAAAAAATCTTCTCCCTACTCTTCCGCCGCAAACACCGCCCCTCCTATAATAAAGCTCCCTTTTCTTGCTGCCACTGCAAATCCTGTCAACGATTGGGCACAAACCGCTCGCACTAGCCATCTCACCTAGAGAGCCTGGCATAGTCGTGATGCTGTCGAAAAATCAAAAACAAAGCTGGAACCAACCCTGATACTCGTTCGACAACAATCAGAACCCCATCCAAATGCTTCATTTAAAAATGATCGCATAGCTCTCCCTCTATAGACATCACCGTAAGTTTTCTATACTTTGTTTTTTCTTTCCACTGTTCTTTCAAAGCGTTACCACTTATGGAGTCAGTATGAGAATTCTAGGGAGCCTGGTTCTTATCATAGTTATGCTAAATCCTTCACCGGCCTACTCTTCCGTCTTACGCTATGTTATGGGAGGGGGACTAGGTTTTGCTATCGGCTTAGTCGGAGTCGGAACAACGATAGCTCTGAATGATCGTCCTGCAAAAGCTACCCCTGAATGCGCTAAAAATGACACCCCACTCTGCTGTCATGGTGCTCCTACAATTACAAATGACACCCTATCGCAAACATGCTCCCCCGTAGATCTTACAAATTGTAGCGACGGTCATCCTGTTTGTATCAACAGCACCAATATCTACCCATCCCGTTGGAATATTCCCTCAAATGATTTAAACTTGATGGCCTGTTTGGTGAGCCTAACTATCATGCTGAGCTCGCCTGTCTTAGCCTATCATTATGCTGTATTAGCGAAGCAAGCACAGAAGGCTCGTACCTTTCCTAGTAGAGACAATCAACGCCTGCTTGAATTTCACGCCTCCACACTCTAGCTGTTCATCATCTTTAAATACCCAGGCCCTCATTCTCACAAGTCCTTAAGAAACATCTAACGTGAGGACTTTCTTCTATAAACTAAAGTTTCACTCGAACAAGATGGCAGAGAGGATTATAAGAGAGGTGAGATTGCCATGATGATCACTCTGCTAGAACGACAAGAGTAAGGGAACGTATGATAAAAGAAACTCTAGAACTCACAGTGCTTGGAAATTCACTTAGGGTTTGGACTTACTTTCTCATTACGACCTCGGCCCTTTATCTCGTCCTAAGTAGTTTTAAATATCTTCTCCGTAGGTTAAGTCGATTTTATACCGCTGACGAAAATGTAATAGCGATGGGAGACAGTCTTCTTCTCAAGACAGGGAATATTTTTGTTTTGCTTCTTGCCCTCTACCTGGGTACCCATGTGCTTTCGCTCTCTGAGCTCATAGAACAACAAGTGAAAATGGTTTTTATCATAGTTATTTTTCTCCAAATTTTACTTTGGGGGAATTCTATGATCTCTTACTGGATCAGCAAGCAAATCCAAAGTAGTGCCAAAAACAACCTGGGAAGAGTGACAAATTTACGCGGCATTGAGTTTATGGCGAGAGCTGCTCTCTACCTCATTATCTTGCTTCTCGCTTTAGATAATCTTGGCGTCAACATTACAGCCCTTATAACAGGACTGGGAATAGCTGGTATCGCTGTTGCTCTAGCTGTTCAAAATATTTTAGGAGATCTGCTCTCCTCACTGACTATTTTATTAGATAAACCTTTTTTAATAGGCGATACAATCGCTATAGACACCTACATTGGCTCTGTTGAGAATGTGGGCCTCAAAACCACTCAGCTGCGCAGTATAACAGGTGAACAACTGATTTTTTCCAATACGGATCTTCTCAAAAGTCGTATCCGTAACATGGGAAATATGGCGGAAAGACGGGTCCTATTTTCTTTCAAAATAGATGCTGAAACCCCCTTAGACAAAGTCGCAATCATTGGGGAACTGGTGAAATCGAGCATAGAAACAGTAACCTCTGTCCGCTTCGAAAGAGCTACCTTCAAAGACTTCAGTCAGTCCTTTGCCTTTGACTTTGAGGTGGTTTATTGGGTTTTAAATAAAGACAATACTTTTTATATGAAGACTCATGAGAACATCAATCTGAGAATTCTGGAGAGCTTATTCCAGCAAAATATTCGCTTAGCTCTTCCCATCCAAAAGTATTTACTTAGAGAATTTAAAGAAGAAGCAGACACGCTCCGGATCTCTTGAAATCCCCCAGTCCTTTACTCTCTCGGCAAGCGCATATAAAAAAGCACCAGTATAGAGA
>JAGNWK010000054.1 GCA_017985985.1 Oligoflexales bacterium | reverse complement strand
GTCTGTCAACGTGAAACCAGAACACTGGACCCGCACCAGTTCTATGAGAGTCGCATAAGTACCAAGAGCCTGAGCAAAGTCTCTACCCAGACTACGAATATAGGTTCCCTTCGAACACGTCACTCTCATAGAAATTTCAAGTTGATTATTAGTTTTATTAAAACTGAGAAGATCTAAAGTATAGATCTGGACTTTTCTTATCTTTTTTTCGAGTGCATCTGATGCGAGTGGGGTCGCAGACCTCGCATAACTATATAGAGGTCGCCCCGCAAGTTTTACAGCGGAATAGAGGGGAGGAATTTGAGAAATCTCGCCACAAAAAGAGGGGATCAGAGCTTCGACCTGGGCCTGACTTATAGAGAGTGGAGAATGCTTTCGAACAACACAGCCTGTCGCATCGAGAGTGTCTGTCTCGACGCCCATGTTAAATTTGCAAACGTAAGTTTTTTGCTGTTCTAAAAGATAGTCTTGTACGCGAGTCGCCTGTCCAATAAGAATGGGCAATACACCTTCTGCCATAGGATCGAGAGTGCCCACATGCCCAATCTTAAAAGACTTACCAAAGCGACGAGTCAACCAACGAGAGACATCTTTCGAAACCATGTCTCTAGGTTTATACACGGGCAAAACACCCGAAATACCGCTAGGAAGGGCCGAAGAAAGCTCACCAGCTGAGTAGTCCATGATCTCACTTAGAAGGGAAATTTTGCAGAATAGACTCTACGCGAGCGCCTGTTTCAATACTCTCATCATAAAAAAATCTAAGATTAGGGATACGACGTAACTTAATTCTCGCTGATAAAGCTTTTTTTAAAAACCCCTTGCAGCTTTCAAAACCTTGAGAGATCGAAGCCATCTGCTCAGCAACCTCTTTGTCCTCACGACCCATTACTCTAAAGTAGACCGAAGCCAACTGGAGATCCGCCGAAAGTTTCACATGGGTGATCACTATGTTCTCAAGCCTAGGATCCTCAAGTCGGTGAGCCATGAAACAACTCGCAAGTACATCCCTCATCTCATCTGCTAAACGAACCTGTCTTAAGCCCATAGGTCTAGGGTTGCCCTTCCAGTTGCAAAGTAGCGACTCTTTCTTCAATCATGTAGGCCTCAAGCTGATCCCCTATACGGACATCACTGTAACCATCGATGGAGATCCCGCATTCATAGCCATTCAAGACTTCTTTGACGTCATCTTTGAAACGTTTGAGTGAGGCAATCCTACCTGCATGAATGACGACAGAATCACGCAAAACTCTAAGCTGACAAGCTCGGGTAATTTTACCATCCGTCACAGCAGAACCTGCGATCACTCCAATCTTCGGCACATGGATCGTATTTCGAACTTCAGCATGTCCCTGGACAACTTCGGAAGTGATCGGAGGAAGCTTGCCTGCCATCAGTGTTTTTACGACATCAAGAACATCGTAGATGACACTAAAATACTTTATAGAGACTTTTTCTTGATCAGCAAGGTCCTCAATACTTTTTGAAGCCTTAGCGTTAAAGCCAATCACAACAGCCGAACTTGCTTTAGCGAGGTAAATATCACTCTCCGTAATGGCACCGACAGTTTTTTGAATCACTGTTGCCCGCACTTGAGCACTCACCAGCCGAGAGATTGCACTGTGTATGGCTTCCGTAGATCCTTGAGTATCTGCCTTAATCAAGAAGCAGACTTGAGGCAACTCAGAGGCAGCAGCCTTACCAAGCAACTCGCTTAAATTTATAGCAGCTGTCGGAAGAGAAGAAGACTTACGCCCATTGTGCAAGCGGACCTCTACCA
The DNA here is from genome assembly GCA_017985985.1 of Oligoflexales bacterium. Lineage (GTDB taxonomy): Bacteria > Bdellovibrionota_B > Oligoflexia > Oligoflexales > Bog-1112 > JAGNWK01. The sequence goes on along the minus strand of JAGNWK010000054.1, from coordinate 15,662 downwards.
GCTCCTTTGCCGTCTTTTCATCGTCGACAACATGAACCATATCCCCAGCCATAGGGATAGAGGTCAATCCCACGATCTGAGCTGGAGTCGAAGGCAGAGCCTCTTTGAGTTCGACCCCTCTATAGTCCATCATAGCTCGAACACGACCCGTCACATTACCCACGACGAGAATATCACCTACCCGCAAGGTCCCTCGGGTCACCATCACTGTAGCAACCGGACCTTTCCCTTTATCCAGGTGAGCTTCTACGACCACCCCTTCTGCCTTACCATCAACAGGACTTCTCAGTTCCAACACCTCCGCTTGGAGATGTATAGCTTCGAGGAGCTCTGTAAGACCAGTTTTTTTAAGAGCGGAGACCTTTACAAATTGTGTCTCACCCCCCCACTCCTCCGACTGGAGCCCTTGCTCACTGAGCTGGTTATAGAGTCGATCAAGATTTAAGTTAGGCTTATCAATTTTATTGATGGCAACAATGATAGGCACTCCTGCCTGCTTGGCATGGGAGATAGCTTCCACTGTCTGTGGCATCACACCATCGTCAGCAGCAACGACCAAGACAATAATATCGGTAAGCTTAGCCCCACGAGCACGCATGGCCGAAAACGCTTCATGGCCAGGGGTATCCAGGAAAGCGACCCTACCACTCTCCGTCTCAACAGTATAGGCACCAATATGTTGGGTAATGCCACCAGATTCCTGCGAAGCTACACCTGTTTGTCTTATGGCGTCGAGTATGGATGTCTTTCCATGATCAACGTGTCCCATAACAGTAACAATAGGCGCCCTAGATACAGACGAACTGTCGGAAACACCCTCGCCCCTCAGGCCCAGGACATGCTCCTCCGTCTTCTGAATATTTTTACATTCGTATTGATACTCACTCGCAATCAGAGATGCTGTGTCAAAATCAACTTTTTGGTGAAGAGACAACATAAGCCCCTGCGCCATGAGTTTTTTGATGACATCGGACGCTTTTACGTTCAGTTGTCTAGCGAGCTCCGCAACGCTGAGGGAGCCATCCATTTTCACAACCCGATAGGCGGCCCTAGGCGTCGTAATCATAGTTGACTTAAGATCCCTACGCTTTTTTAGATCTTTTTTCTTTTGTGCGGCTGATCCAGGACTGTAGACCGTCCTTTTCTTTCCTACCACCGTAGAGTCGACAATAAGATCGATCTCGTCGGGATCTTCGCGAAGAGCAGCAACTAGAAGCTCCCTTGTGGAGACTAATTTTTGCTGCTTTTTATGCCAATGAACCTTCTTTTCGTCCCCTTCCTTCTCATCTTCTTGGTGAGGAGCAACACTTCTAGGAACCTCAGCTCTTCGAGTTCCACCCTTAGATAAGAGTTCTTCCTCTGGAGTGAAAGCTTGCCTAGGAGGAAATGGAGGACGTTGCCCCCCTTGGAAAGAAGACGATGAAGATCCCCCAGGTCCAGAGGCTGAATCTGCCGGTCTCTGTGTGAATGGCCTTGATTTTGAAGCGAAGTCTTCTCTACGCACAACCTTCTGTTTCGGATCCGGAGCTCTCGACGTCTGCCTTGGTTGAGGAGCTTCTTCCGGTAAAGCCTTTCTAACTATCGTTGCACTTGTAAATACGGCCTTTTTGGGTGGCTGTCTTGAGGGATCAGCAGAAAGTGCGCTATTCTTCAGAGATGCTCCTATCCTTGATATAAGCGAGGCGTGTGCTTCCTTCCCTGACATCAGAGGCGCTTCCTTCAAATGACCCGCTTGGGTATCTTCTCTTGTCACTGCATGGCCTACCTTGTCAAGATCCTCAGATTTCAAATCTGTAGCAGGGGATGCTCCAAGCTGCTCAGGGGAACTGTGTTGTACTTCGGATTCCACTACGGAGGTTTCTGGCCTCTCTTCCATTTTAGCTGAAACAGGTATGTCCAAGTCAGGAGTCTGCCCTACAGGGCCCTCACTGTATCTTGAAGATTCGTGAACCTCTGCTTCCGCAGAGATGGCAGGAATCGGCCCTTCCGGCACCCTAGAAGTGGCTGGCTGTTCAGGATCTTCAGGGGTCTCCGACGGTTCACTGAGCTCAACCTCTCTAGATAGCTCTGGCTCTTCAAGATGTGATCCAGAGAAACTATTTGGAGAGCTGAGAGCAGAAGTAACCTCTACCGCAACCGGGTGCGACTCGTTAGCCAAATCTGAAACTGACCCTTCTGGGGCAGTGGAATCCGAGACCAGTTCATCCACTGCTTCTTTACGCCTGCGACGAATGATGACAGTAGGCTTTGAACCGAGGTAATGGGCACGGATTTTATCAATTTGAGCCGCTGTCAAAGTGCTCTGATGACTCGAAACCTTAATATCCAGTCTCTCAAGCTCCGCAAGAAGGGCCTTACTCTCTACATTGAGATCACGAGCCAGTTCATACACACGAGTCTTTGACATAGAAATAGCAACCTTTATCGTTAGAGTTTAAGAACTCTATTTTTTGTAGGGTGTAAAAGCTAGGTCCCTTTAGCCTGATTGGTCGCAACTTCCTGAAGATAGCGATCGGCAGCAATTTGAACAGTTCTTGCTACACCCAAAGAAAGACCAGCCTTTTGAGCGACCTCGTCTGCAGAATCCGCGATAATATCACCAATCGTTGCATAACCTGCCTCGGCCAGTGCATACGCCGTCGCCTCGCCAACACCTTTCAGATTTGTGAAAACCTCAGTCCTCTGCTTCCTGTTGTCATCCCGAAGTTGAGGGGCTAACGAACTCGGCTCTGCAGCTGCGTCTTGAGCGCGATAGTCTGCTGTGTCGACTAGAGCTCCTTTATCAAGTTCACGAGCCTTTTCGAGAGCTCTCTGAATGATTTTTTCTGCGCCTTCCTGCTCTAAATTCAAGAGACGACTGAGCACCCGAGGGCTCAACTCTGCCAGTTCCGCAGGAGTCTTCACACCTTCGTGAACCAGGATGCCTGCATGCATATCGCCAAGTCCCTCAATCGAGGCCAACACAGACTTCACTCCAGCCATTTGAGCTTCTAACTTAGCTTCACTCTTAATATCTAAGCGCCAACCCGTCAGTTGGGCAGCTAGTTTCACGTTCTGACCCCTTTTCCCAATAGCAAGGGACAGCTGGTCCTCAGCGACGATGACTTCCATCGCCTTCCGTTCCTCGTCGACGATAACCTTGCTAACAACTGCTGGAGCCAAAGCATTGCAAACAAGCTTAGCTGGGTCTTTGTCCCAGGGAACAATATCAATCTTCTCTCCATTGAGCTCTTGGACGACCGCTTGAACTCTCGCTCCCTTCATCCCTACACAAGCGCCGACTGGATCCACTGACGAATCCTTCGAGTACACAGCAATTTTTGATCGAAGCCCAGGATCTCTAGCTGCTGACTCTATACTGACAATACCATCATATATTTCAGTGACATGCTGCTCAAAAAGACGAATCAGAAAACCAGGGTGGGCTCGTGAAAGCATAATCTGAGGTCCGCGAGCCGCTTTCTTGATCTCATAAACGTAGCCCTGAACTCTATCTTTAACTCGAAACTTCTCCCCGCTCATCTGTTCTTTTTGCGAGATAATGGCCTCAGTTCTTCCCAGATCAACGATAATGTCGTTGCGCTCTATGCGTCGAACATGACCACTAAGAATCTCTCCCACACGATCCTTAAACTCGTTGTATATCTGAGCCTTTTCAGCGTCTCGAACTTTCTGAACAATAATCTGCTTAGCAGACTGTGCAGAAATTCTGCCAAACCTTACAGCATCGAGCTTCACTCCAAGCGAGTCCCCCACCTCAATCTCTGGGTCTAGGGCCTTGGCCTCTTGCAGTCGAATTTGTCGACCTTCTGGGGCTTCGATAGGATCTTCGTTTTTAATGACAGTCCGGAATTGGAAGAGTTCGACTTCATCCGTTTCTTCATTGTAGGCAGCTTCCAGATCCGCATCTTGACCAAGATCACGCCTTGCCGCATGCAGCAGAGCTTGTTCGAGAGCATCCACAATAACGGACTTGTCGAGACTTTTATCTCGACTTACCGCCGAAATAATAGCACTTAACTTGGTGGTTTCTCCGCTTGTTCCCAAGGATGCAGCTCCTCTTTACATGTGTGAATTAGGCAACAGTATCAATAACTTAACTAATCTTAACGAATATAAACGCAAGTTCTCAATGAACGCGGTTCAATATAAGGAGATCTCTCCACTACGCCGCGTGATAGAGCCCTGGAGTCAACACGCTAGCTTGGGCTTTGGAGCTTGGGGCTCATAGGCTTGGACTCTAGCTTGATTTTTAAGCAGATTTCTTCCCTTCAGGCTCGGACGAATCGCTGGGAGCATATAACAGGGCTTCCGACAGATCAACGTTTTTTGACTTATTCCTACGTATTAGACTTGTTTTAAAAACCCATTTCCAGAGCTCTAGCACCCTTTCAGCTAAGTTCTAGGAACCCCAATGTCATTCGGTTAAGGTAAGAGACCCTTCGACTTCGCTCCAACCTGTCTAAGTATTATGATTTCGTCATTGCGAGGAGCCGTAGGTGATGAAGCAATCTTGCCTTACGCGGAGATTGCTTCGCTGCGCTCGCAATGACGAGGCCTGCAATGAATATTAGATAGGTTGGGTCGGAGTGACGTTCTACCGACTCGTTAAAGCACAGGCGGCGCAGCGACCAAAATACCTCAACTAAACAACTTGGGTATCATTCCTAGTTAACAGGAGAAGAGCACGCTTCTCCTGCGTAGCAAAAAAGTTTTTCGAAGTTTCTCAACACAGTATGATTTCTCAGCCAAATCACAAACTCTCTTATAGAATAGATAGGGGAGTACCGATGAGACTGCTCTCTGGCCTTAACGCCTACAATTAAACGGCCTAGATGAGGGCTCGCTCTGTCACCCATAGACAAAATCCTCACCCCTTTGGTTTCTAGGGGGGCAAATGAATCTACATCAAAGCTAAACCCACGACCAAGATCACCTCCTGCATTCCATTCCCCAACATTACCCGCACTCACCTTTAGGACTGCCCTTTCCGCTAGACGTCTCCCATTGATAATTGAATGACCGTTAATAATAGAATGGCCATTTGTCAGCGCATAGCTTGACCCCTGCTCCGTGAATGATGAGTTTGAATAGGCCGCCGGAGACTTTTGGAACCCCATAATCTCTTGAATAATCCATCTCCCCTTGAGTGCAGGCATCCTAACAAGACTGCCAAAATCACCCACCTCACAGTCTGGCTCCATGTTCACCAAGGTGAAAACCCTATCGAAGGGGTCAAAGTGGAAAAAACAATTATTTTTCTTCTCAAAATAAGCAAAACCTTTAAGCGTTCTTTTTGTCGAGCGTGGGATGGTAAAATTCACAGCAATCAAACTGTCACTGGCGACTGGCTTCTCAATCGACATCCCCACCACCAAACCGTAGTGATTGAGCACAGGCCCACCAGACATTCCCTCTCTCGCCAGATCCCCTTTCGCTTGCACCATCGCTAAAACTTTAAACTTACTGACAGGGCCGAAATTAGAGGTATCCTCCGTTTGCCTTTCAGCCACCTGAGCTATCCTCTCTTGTAAAAACCCATCCTCTACACTCGTTGGAAATCCAAAAACCGCGACTGTCTCTTGAGAAGCTAGAAGAGCCCTTGAAAAGGAGAGCCCTCTCATCGACTCACATTTATTGCCTGGAAAACTCTTCTCCAGATAACGAATACCGTCTGTATTAAGGTAGAGCAAAGCGAGATCAGACTGATCATTCCTTGCGATGAGAACTGCCGAAGAACGACTAGAATCTTTCCCTACCAGACTAAAGTCATAAACATCCTTTGACCTTAAAACAAAAGAATGACCAGCCATCTCGTCTAAAGAGTCTAAAGCCATTTGTGAGGAAAATAAATGTGCAGCCGTTACAATGTAGATACCCCCACATGGCAACTTATCGCGGATAGACTCAATAGACTTTGAAAAGAACAATTGGATAAAATCGAGATCTCTCGACAAAAACCCTGAACCAAGAAAATACTGCCCCCCCACTGAAATCCTAACGGTATTGTTTCTCCCCAGCTCCAGAATTTCATCAGCCAGCTCCATACCCTCAGGTTGAGGGCCATAATTTTGAAGAATTTGATCCGCTAACCCCCGCGACCTTGGTAGCAAACTCTCTCCCGAATAGTCATTGACCCCCGACCGCAGCGAATAGCTCTTTTCAGGAATCACAAAAAGAAAGACTGAACTCGGAAAGATTCTCTCCTCTGACTTAGCCCTCAAACTCAAACTGATATTAATAGTACCTGTCGGCGCATAACGTTCGATAAAAACCTGAGTTACACACCTAAAACCCAAGGGCTCTTCAGAGTCCTGCTTGTAACTCTTCTTCACCTCACAGACGGGGACAGATATTTTTAAGAAGGGATTCTTATACTCAGCATCCAGCATGGAAAGTCTCAGTTTATTCTGAATATAATCAGGCCAAGGCCCTCTAACGTAGGGTTTTAGCGAGAGCCCTTCCATAGGCACTGAAAAGTACTGCTCTATGACAAAATCCCTAGCTTTCGCATCCGATAGAACAATGGGTACCTGTGCGGGGTAGACAAAATGGGAATTTTTTTGCCAAATGACTGAGCTTAATAAGTCCGCAGATTCAAACTCCTCCCCCTCATCCACAGCCATGGCAAATGATTGAACGGGGCAGACAAAAAAAGCCCAAACGAGAATGATTTGCTTCCACATAAGTGCACCTCTCTCCATCAAATGAAGATAAGCAGATAAAAGGAACTGCAATGTCCATCTTCTACCCATTGCAAAGACCAACAGGATCCAGCGCAGTTCCAAAACTCGCTCAGACTAAGCAGCGCAGCAACAAAGATAAATAGATAAACTTACAGAATGGTCCCTCACTAATTTAACATAGATAGAGCGCTTCCAAACAAAGAAAGCTCCAAATAAAAAGGCACTTATCACAGCGCTAGATATCGTGACGCTTTCTCACAGAGAAGTACATATTGCTGCTCAAAAAAGTTTATGTCAAAATTTCAAAAGTAATCCAACACGACAAAAGAAGACGTTTCAGAACTACACCATTTTAAAAATAGGTTGAGATGAGTGAGTGGGAAGATATACTCAAAGAGGCTAAATCCTGTCACACCAAACATGCCTGGGAGAGCTTTTTCAGCAAGTATGGTAGTCTGATCTCTACAACAAACAGCTCCAGACCCATCGCAGAAATCTTTAAACTGCTTGAAGATGACCCACAGAGCCTTAAATATGATCCAAATATATTCGGAGATCTTATCAAGGGATGCTTATCCGCTTGGGACTTAGATCTTGGTCGACTCATCTGTGAGTTTGGGAAAAATATCACTGCCCCTTCGTTTTCTATTCCCAATGTCCAACTCTCCTTGGAACGAGGCCAGCCAAACCTGGCTCGAAGCGTCGCTTATCGCGCTCTCAGATTATCGCGCCTAGAAAATCGCGATTTCCACCAGCTCCAAATTCTTATTTGCAGCAGCTTCGCAGAAGAAGGAAAGCATGGGAAAGCTACAAAAATGGTGCAAAAGATCTCCTCTGAGATAGGCCATGCCAGTTTATACCCAAAAGACCGAGCAGACATTCAAGTTCAAATCGCTCGCATCGAATTTTTATTGGGACGCTATGCTCAAGCAGGACCTTTATTCAGAGAAGCTGCCAGCACATACCTGTCGCTACAAGAGTGGGAGTCAGCAGCTAAATCACTCTTTAACACAGCCGCCTGCGCTCAAAATGCCAGTAAAGATCCGATAGAAGATGCATTTGCCCTTATAGAGGAAAGTCGCCAAATCTCAGAAAAATATAAACTCAAAGGAACTCTCTCCCACTGTGAAGCCTTCCATGGTTTAACTGCTTATCAGCATGGCAATTTTGTGAAAGCCAAAGAGCATTTTCGAAAAGGACTACGCTGCCTACCCGTCACCGATAAAAGCTACAGAAGACTCCATATCCTCTCCATGCTCACATTGACTTACCTTAAATCCGGGGAATATTTTTTAGCAAAAAAGGTGGGACGACAAACCCTAGAACTCGTTGCTCTGGACCATTCTAAAAGATATCGGTCGAGATACATCAGCTTGGAAGCAGAATTGAAATGGGAAGACGGACAATTTCTAGAAAGTCAAAATCTCCTTGAAATATTTGTTGCTGATCTTGAAGTCAAAGGGATACACACTCTTGAAGAGCTCTCTTCCTATAGCAGATACTTAATCCAGAGCGCTTTTCTTTCAGCCCCCCTTAAAAACCCTTCTAAAAATATCAAAATATGCCCGAGCTTAAAGAAACAAAAATTTACATTTTTTGACTATCAATATGCGCAGGGACAAGTCCAACTCAGCGAGTCCGTCTATGAGGCTCACAAAAACTTCCTTAAAATCGCTCAAGAGACTCCCAAGTATGAAGATCGCTACCACTACGCCCTCAGCTTGCATGGCTTGATTCAAACAAGAATTATAGAAAAAAAAATGGATAAAGAGACGGATCAACTCGTCCACGATTTTGAAATTGCTGTTCATCAGATATCGGAAACACCACTTCTGACGCAACTCTCGATCATTTTAGCCTCTACGGCTTATCACAGGGGTGATTTCAAGGAGTGTGAGCGTCAACTTAAAAGCTGTCTTAGAAATTCCCGAAAAAACTCAAACGATCATCTGGCCGTCGCTTGCTGGGTGGCAACGCTGGAAGGGCGATCCTTCCGACTCACTCAAACTTGGCAAGAGCAACTTATCGCTAGACAGACAAAAGTATACTTTTCACCGTCGATTCAAGTACTCGACCAGAGCAACTTTTTGATTAGTGATCATTACCATGTCAACTTGGAGAAATACCCCGCCATCAGTGAACTGCTTATTTTTCTTTTAAAGCAACCTTATTTTAACGCCACAACCTCAGAGATTCAGGCACGAGTCTGGAAGGAAAGTCTTCAGGCAAAAGGCTGGGAACAAAAAATAAGAAACACCATCATGCGCATGCGTGACTTCTTCCCTTACACCCTAGCTCCACTTATTTTGCATAACGAGCAAATTAAAATCTTTTCTGAAGCTATCCGGATCGAGCTTCCCAAATCACAAGGGATTGATAGAAAAAAAGAAATCCATAGATTACTAAAAGCTCAACCCATGAGCAGCACTCAGCTTAGTCAACGGCTGGGCCTCTCTCCAGCAACGATGAAAAGAGAAATTAAAATTCTTCTAGATGGTCAAAAAATTGAAGGAATTAAAGAAGGAAGAAATATCCTCTACAAACCTGTAGTCAGTGGGATAACCCCTAGAGAGGAACCGAGGACCCATCATCCAGCAGCCGCAAAAACTTAGCAGCCACAAAAGGAACCCCCCTGCGGCTTCTTTCCACCTTTCCCCAAATCTCAAACCTAAGCCGAGACTTGGAAGATTCAGCGTATGTCCGAGGATCGAGAGAAGACCAGGTTGCGGGGATGGTAACTATCTGAGTAAGCAAAACTAGAATTTTTGATTTATCATCTGTAAACAAGGCGTGAGTAAAGTAACGATCCCACTCATCTAAGGTCCCCTCGAAGATGAGATCTTTACCAACAAAAAGAGCGTCGTTCAGATAAACTTGGTCTAAGGTGGCGCGCTGTGGATCTGCAAAAACAGTCTTCCCAAAATACTTAAAGGTACCACCATCTACAGAAGACTGAACGCAGCCGCCCCCCTGACAAGAAGAGAGAAATAAGGCAGCTAATACGTAAAAAAAAGCTCTAGTCCTTGCTCTCAAGCTCTGTACCATCTACGCCCTGCTTCTTCTTTGAAGATTCAGTAAAATCAACAAGCTCAAAAAAACACATGTCAGCACCATCGCCAAATCGTTCACCAAGCTTAGTGATCCGTGTGTAGCCTCCCTTTCTGTCCTTAAATCGGCCAGAAAGATCCGAGAACACCAGACGAACAGCTGAGCCGTCGAAAAGATACGACGCGACTCTGCGCCGAGCATGCAAATCTCCCCGTTTTCCGAGTGTAATCATCCTCTCAACTAAAGGACGAAGTGCTTTTGCTTTCGGAACAGTCGTCTTGATCCTACCATGGAGAAAAAACGATGTCGCTAAATTCCTTAACAACGCTCTCCTGTGATCTGAGCGCCTGCCTAGTTTTACGTAACCATGTCCATGTCTCATATTATACCTGCTGATCCTTATCCGTTACGTCCTGATCAGACTGCCTGAGCAAACTCGGATCAAAACCATCGATCTTCATACCTAGGGAAAGCCCCATTTCAACGAGTATGTCTTTAATCTCGTTCAAAGACTTTCGACCAAAATTCTTGGTCTTTAGCATATCGCCTTCCGTCTTTGTAACAAGCTCCCCAATATATTTAATATTGGCGTTTTCAAGACAGTTTGCGGCACGAACACTCAATTCAAGAGCATCTACCGTTTTAAAAAGATGCTCATTGAGCTTTGGAGATTCTAATCTCTCCATCTTCTTTTCTTCAACTTCTTCCGCTTCATCAAAATTAATAAATACTGTCAGCTGATCTTTTAGGATCTTCGCCGCATAAGCAACGGCATCATCGGGACGTATAGCCCCATTTGTCCAGACTTCAAAGCTGAGCTTATCATAGTCCGTATCCTGCCCAACCCGAACGTTCTGTACGTTATATGCAACGCGCCTTATCGGCGCAAATATAGAGTCTATAGGGATATAACCTGCAGGAAGCTGGTCTGTTCTATTCCTCTCGGCAGGAACATACCCACATCCGTGCTGCACAAGCATTTCCATGTGCAAATGAGCTTCTTCATTCAAAGTACAGATAACATGGTCTGGGTTTAAGACTTCTACATCACCCTTAGTCTGTATATCTGCCCCAGTCAGAGCCCCTGGACCTTGTCCAGTCAAAGTGATACTGGTTTCCTTGTCACCTAAATATCGCAAGTTTAGCTGCTTAATATTCAAGATAATATCAGTGACATCTTCTTTTACACCTGGGATGGTGGAGAACTCATGATCTACACCTTCAAAACGCACCGCAATAACCGCTGCACCATTGATGCTAGAGAGCAGTACTCTGCGTAAAGAGTTTCCCAGTGTCATCCCATAACCACGTTCCAGAGGTTTCGCCACAAATTTACCGTAACGATCACCCAACTGCTCTGCTTCCAGGCCTTTTGGCTTTATCAAATCGTTCCAATTGCGATGCATGGAGAACTCCTACACTCTTCTTTTCTTAGGCGGCCTACACCCATTATGGGGAATAGGTGTAACATCTTTGATCATAGCTATTTTAAGACCTGAGGCGCCTATAGCTCTAACCGCACTCTCCCGCCCACCTCCGGGTCCCTTCACGAGGACAACGACCGTTTTGATCCCTGCATCTAAAGCCTTGCGAGAGCAGTCCTCTGCAGCAACCTGCGATGCAAACGGAGTACTTTTCCTTGACCCTTTAAAGCCTTTAGCTCCCGCTGTAGACCAAGAGATAACTTCACCATTTATATCTGTTATCGTTACAATGGTATTATTAAAGGTCGATTGGACGTGTGCCACTCCAAGCTGCACGTTTTTTCTAACTTTTTTCTTTTTCAGTGGCTTTGACATGAAATAAAAACCCTATTTAGCAGTTGGTGCTTTCTTTTTATTCGCTACAGTCCTGCGAGGACCTTTCCTAGTCCGAGCATTTGTTTTCGTCCTCTGTCCACGGACAGGCAGGCCCTTACGATGCCGAACACCGCGATAGTTACCCAAATCGACAAGTCGCTTTATATTTAAAGCAACTTCTCTCCTCAAGTCCCCTTCTACGGTAACCGAACCATCGATCACCGTTCTCAGAGCATTGATCGCTCGTTGATCCAACTCGCCTGCTTTCAGATTAGGATCAACTCCAGCCTTAGCAACGATCTTATGGGCTACCTTCCTACCAATCCCATAAATACCTGTCAACGCAATCTCTATTTTTTTATGCGTGGGAAGGTCCACACCCGCAATTCGAGCCATACTCAGTACCTTTCATTTCACTATCGTTCTAAGGTAAGTTGCTAGAGATAGCAATCCCGTGCCGTCTCTAGCCTTGCCTTTGCTTATGCTTCGTCGTCTTACATATGATGCGAACGACACCATGTCTTTTGATGATTTTACACTTATCACAAATTTTCTTAACGCTAGCCCTGACCTTCATAACACACCTTCTATTTTTTAGCCCTATATATAATTCTGCCACGAGTCAAATCATAAGGTGAAATTTCTAAACGAACTGTATCCCCAGGTAAAATCTTTATAAAATGCATACGCATCTTACCACTGATGTGCGCCAACACTTCGTGTCCGTTTTCCAATTCAACTTTAAACATAGCGTTTGGCAAAGGTTCTTTAACCTTTCCCTCACACTCGATGACATCCTCTTTCGGCATAACAAAGAACCCCTATCGAAATCCTGTCAGAACGAGGGTTTTGACGTCCCCGTATACCTGTGAAACTTCCCTCGCCCCATCGACCCGACAGTATATCCCTTTTTTCTTATAGAATTCAAGAACTGGTTCAGTCTGCTTACGATAAAGATCCAAGCGAACAGCCAGTTTTCCCTCCGCATCATCAGATCGAGCGCCCAATGGGGAACCGCAGGTATCACACAAACCAGGATTCTTAGGAAGCCGATTTTTTTCATGATACACAGATTGACAACGAGGGCAGGTCAACCGCCCAAAAATCCTCTGCTTAATTTCTTCATCGGACACATCAATATGGATCACTTTCTCTAAAACTTGCCTGTGTCCAAGGCGATCGAGATCATGAGCCTGTTCAATGGTTCTTGGATATCCATCCAGAATCAAATTCTTTGAAGGATCCATCTTATCCAGCTCCGACTTGATAAGATCCAAAAGTATCGAGTCAGAAACAAGCTGGCCCTGAGCAAGAACACTCTCGACTTTTTTACCGAGTTCAGTCTTTGCAGAGATGTGAGACCTAAAGATGTCGCCAGTCGATAACTTGATAAAACCAAATTCTTTAGCCAAATTTTCAGACTGAGTGCCTTTACCTGCACCCGGAGCGCCCATAATCAACAACATCATACGGAGCTTCCTCTGCGCGGTCTTATAGCACCTTGCTTCAAAAACCCCTCATACCTTAAAGACTGCCTATGCGCATCAATTTGTCTAAATGTTTCAAGCGCCACACCAACAACGATCAAAAGACTGGTCCCACCAAACGTGAACTGGACATCAAACTTCCCGGTCAAGATCGTCGGGACAACACAGATAGCTGAGAGGTAGATAGCGCCCGTCAATGTTAATCTCTCAAGAATCTTCTGGAGATACTCCGCCGTCCTTGCGCCTGGACGGATACCTGGGATAAACCCCCCATGTTTCTTTAGCTGCTCCGCTACATCATCAGCCTTGAAAACGATTGTCGTATAGAAATAAGAGAAAAAGATGATCAAAGATACGTAAACCGTGTTGTATACCCAGTCTCCTGGCACCGTAAAAATGGAGTTCATCACAGTACCAAACCAACTGTTGGGAGCCATATCCTTTATAAACATAGGGAACTGAAGTAGGGAATTAGCAAAGATAGGGGGAATCACACCAGCTGAGTTGACTCGCATAGGAAGATTCGATGACTGACCGCCATAGATTTTCCTGCCTACTTGACGTTTAGCATATTGAATGGGGATCTGACGAGACCCTTGTTCCATATAAACGACGCCAGCAACAATAAGCACACAAATCACACAGACCAAAAGAATGCGGAAAAGATCCATTTGCTGGGTCGTGTAGCGTGTATACGTGTTGGTTATCACGTTAGGCAAGCCTGAGACTATACCAACAAATATGATGAGAGATATCCCATTCCCCACACCTCGCTCTGTAATCTGCTCCCCTAGCCACATAACAAACGCAGTTCCAGCTGTGAGGGAAAGGACTGTCATCAATCTCCAACCCAGACCGCCTTTGATCACAAGACTACCACCAATAAACTGCGCCTTCTCAAGAGAAGTCGCCATCATATAGCCCTGAACCAGGGTTAACACGATAGTTCCATAGCGAGTATATTGTGTAATTTTTTTCCGGCCAGCCTCGCCTTCCTTAGAGAGCATCTCGAGGTGGGGGATGGCAACCGTCAAGATTTGAGCAGCTATCGATGCGGAGATATATGGAATCACACCAAGTGCAAATACGCTAAAATTCTGGAGAGCTCCCCCAGAAAACATATTGAACATCCCAAAAAAATTTGCCCCCTGGGATCGAAAGAACTCTCCGAGAGCATATGTATCGACCCCAGGTATAGGGATGTGAACACCTATCCTATAGAGAGCAAGGAAAAAGAGCGTATACAAGATCTTTTTCTGTAGATGGTTTAGGCGCCCCTCTGGCAATTTCTGAATAGAATGAGCCATTAAAACCGTCCCTTTCTCTATAGACTTAAATCGGAGACACTAACCCTGAGCTCCGACAACCTCAAAAACTTTAAATCTAACGACTACTACTTACTCTTCAGCGGTAGCGAAGAAACAGCCTCTCCACCAAGAGACTCTATAGCTTGTTTAGCTCCCTTGGTGATCTTATCAAGTTGAACCGTAAGACGGCGTTCTAGGGAACCATTCGCAAGCAATTTAATCGGCTGCTTCAAACCCTCACGCAAGAGGCCTTGTGCTGCAAGTTGATCTCGTCCGACTTTATCACCATCTGCAAACTGATTCAAATCACTCAGCGAGATGAGATTAAAAGGAATCTTCAAAGAATCGCGGCTAAAACCAAATTTTGGTACCCTACGATAAAGAGGAGTCTGCCCCCCCTCAAAGCCTGCAGTTATCTTGCAGCCTTTTCTTGCTTTCTGACCCTTGTGCCCCTTACCAGCAGTCTTACCAAGACCAGAACCAATACCCCTACCCAAACGCTTCCGCGAGCGATGAGAGCCTGTTGCTGGAGATAAATTTCCTAAATTTTTCATACATTTTGCCTTTTGGATGGAACCCACCGCTCTATTCAACCAGGGATGCATTCATATTTGACAAGGTGAATGACCTTATTAACCATTCCGCGGATGCAGTTATTATCTTGATGCACTTTCACAGCACCGCGTTTGCGCAATCCCAATCCTGCAATAATTCTTCTGACTTTTTCAGGTTCTGAGATCACACTCTTCACCTGAGTCACTTTTATTTTTCCCACGTGAAACTCTTTCCTTATTTCATTATTAATCACGGAAATACTCAGGACAAAATAAAGTCCTTACATCACTTCTTTGCAGCAGGATGTCTTTTTTGTTGGACATCCTCTAAGGCTAGTCCGCGAGCTTTCGCGTAAGCTTCAACATTCAGAAGCTGACCTAGGCCATCCATGGCAGCGCGAACAACGTTATGACTATTTTTTGAGCCATGCACCTTGCACACGATATCTTTCATCCCGCTCAGCTCTAGTATAACCCGCACTGGACCACCCGCAATCAAACCAGTCCCGACCTTTGCTGGATACATCTGGACCATTGCAGAACCGAACTCACCCTCTACCTCAAAAGGAATAGTTCCATTGAGGTGGGATACAGAAACCATGTTCTTTTTCGCTTGGTCAGATGCTTTTTTAATGGCATCAGGAACCTCGTTGGCCTTACCAACACCAAAGCCAACCTTCTTCTTACCATCACCAACAACGACAAGAGCGCTGAAACTAAAGCGACGACCACCTTTTACAACCTTAGCTACCCGATTAATGGCAACTACGTGATCCTGCAG
>JAGNWK010000130.1 GCA_017985985.1 Oligoflexales bacterium | reverse complement strand
GCTCAGCAATTTAAATTATCACGTAACTCGACCTTTCGGATCTGAGCTGAATGCAGGGCTGAGAGATGTCTTTTTTCCAGATGCCAAGAGCAGAAGAGGGACAAGGCATCTGACTGTGACTTGGGAGGGTTTGAAATCGGCTCAGACATTTCCTCTTAAGCTTGCAGCTAGACTTCGATATAGCGAATCTGTCTTCTCCTTTCCTGTGAAAAATATGGTTTTTTCCTCCTGGATCTGGTCACTCGACTCTCAAATGTGGGTGACTTCTACAATTCCAGAAGAAGTGCTGAGTCTTCTAAAAAAAGAAAAACTGGCTTTGGCAACAAAGCAAGATATCTCTGTCTTAAAAGTTTATGGTGCTTGGGTTTATCTCAATCAGGGGCGGGCCTCAGGACTAAAAATGGGGGATAGGCTCGTAAGTTCTGGGTCAAGTACGGGGGGCGTGGGGGGCAACCCCAAAGAGGCTCCCATCAAAGGTCATGTGATTGGTTTTTATGGTCCTGGTGAGAATTTGAAGCATAAGCAGACAGGGGAGATTATCCCTGAAGGGGCCATACTCTTCATTCGCAAGGGGCAAAGGAAAAGTTCTGTCGGTCAGATCTTTGTCTACGATCAAACGACTTACCGCTAGTTTTTTAGGGGAACCAGCTGTCTTTTTTTTGGGGGAACAGCTGTCCCTCCGGTACTAAAGTTTCCCCCTAGTCCCTCCCTTGCTTGGGCCTATGCGCCCCTCCTTGCCTTGTTTGTTGACGGAATCCCGCAGAACCAAAATCTCTATATTTAGAAGTTCACATTGAACAGTCCATTTTTTTTAGATAGCTTACTTCCGGTTATTTCCGGAAACAGAATAGACACTTAGGGAGTTCTTAGATGAGAGACATCCACGCCTACAGTCAGAGCATCCGTCAGTTGCGTTCTTTTTTTCAAGATAAAATGGGCTTTGTAGAAGTTCCTGCCCAATCTAGACTTTCTATTTTGGCAGCCTGTGAAGATCCCTCTACCATTAGTTTGTTTGAATTTAGTGAAAACTCATATCCATTGCCCCAGACGGGGCAAATGTGGTTAGAACTTGAACTTTTAAAGAACCCTGGTATTCCCGGGGTTTTTTGTGCCACCACAAGCTATAGGAATGAAGCCAATCCCATTCCTGGACGACACGACAAAATTTTCCCCATGTTTGAATTTGAATCAGCTGGAGGTATCGATGAGCTAAGAAAAATCGAAGCCGATCTGCTCTCTTTTCTAGGGTTCAGTGCCCCAGTGACCTTGGAGTATGAACAAGCCTGTTCTCAGTATCAAACATCAGAGATCAAAGCCAAGCATGAAGATATGATGCATCGTGATTTTGGTCCTGTCATAAGCCTAGAAAAATTCCCAAGACGCACTCATCCCTTTTGGAATATGAAACACAATGAAGAAACTGATCTTTACAATAAAATCGATGTAATTCTCTATGGGGTAGAAACCATTGGTTCCGCTGAGCGAGCCACCAGCCCTGAAGAAATGTATAAAAACTTTCATCAGATCTCTAATGGTCAATATGCAGAACTCTTGTTTAAAGCCTTTGGCCAAAAGAGAGTCATACAAGAGTTGGATGAGTATCTTTCTCTGTCCTTCTTTCCACGCTTCGGAGCCGGCATAGGGATCACTCGCCTAGCGAGAGCGCTTGATCTAGCAAACCTTCTTAAATACAAAGTAGCAGCCTAAGGCTTGTAGGCCCAGCAAGGAGGGGCTCATAGAAAAAACAAGGAGGGGCTAGGGGATACTGCGCAGCAGGTTCCCCTAAAGAAGATAGCCTACAAAGCTTCCCAGGATTCTTTGTCTTCGAGGGTGCTGAGATCTTGAGTGAGTTGTTCTCCGTTCGCCAGACTTCTGAGTACTCGCCTCATGATCTTCCCCGAACGTGTTTTGGGGAGCAGATCCATGAAGTGGAGCTCATCAGGACGGGCAAGACTGCCAATTTTTTTACTGACGTGATTTTTAAGCTCAGCATTTAATTCGGAAGAGGCGACAACCTGATTTTTTAAGCTCACAAAACAGACGAGAGCCTCTCCCCGGATTTCGTCTCTTTTGCCGACGACAGAGGCCTCTGCGACAGCAGGGTGACTCACCAGAGCGGACTCGATTTCCATAGTTGAAAGTCTGTGCCCGGAGACGTTGACGACATCATCGATGCGACCGAGTATCCAGAAATATCCGTCTTTATCTTTCCTCGCTCCATCTCCTGTGAAATAGGTCTCAGGGATTTTGGAGAAGTACTGGGATATGAAGCGATCATGATCTTTGTAAAGTGTTCGCATCAGACTGGGCCAGAACCCTTTTAAGATAAGATAGGCACCGCGAGTATTCTCGCTGACGACCTGTCCCTTTTCATCCACAATTTGAGGGTTCACACCAAAAAAAGGTTTACCGGCAGAGCCTGGTTTACAGGCCATGGCCCCGGGAAGTGTCGTGATCATCATGCTTCCGGTCTCCGTCTGCCACCAGGTGTCGACGAGCGGACAGCGTTTGCCTCCGACAACATCATGGTACCAGTTCCAGACTTCCGGATTGATGGGTTCACCGACGGAGCCAATCAGACGGAGAGAGGAAAGATCGGACTGGTCTATCCAATCCCGTCCTTGTTTCATGAAGGTTCGTATAGCCGTGGGAGCTGTATAGAAGTGTGTCAGTCGGTGGCGTTGTATCATCCTCCAGAAACGGCCCCAGTCAGGTTCGCTGGGGGCTCCTTCGTAGATGAAGGTGCTCACGCCATTACTCAGGGGGCCATAGACGGCATAGCTGTGTCCAGTGATCCAGCCCATGTCAGCTGTGCACCAGAACCTGTCGTCATTTTTAAGATCAAAAACGAGGTGGGCAGATAGAGTCGTTTGGAGCAAATAGCCAGCTGTGCTATGGACAATCCCTTTTGGTTTGCCTGTGCTGCCTGAGGTGTAAAGCAAAAACAGTGGGTGTTCTGCATCTAGGGCTTCTGGCGCACAGTCGGGGCTTTGTTTTTCGATTAAATCATACCAATCCAGATCACGGCCTGGATGCAGGTGTGTGGGCTCTGAACGGGACAGACGAGTCTGGGGCGACCTCTGCACGACAAGCACATGTGTGACCTGTGGAGAACTCTCTAAGGCCTGATCGACGGTCTTTTTTGTCGGAAGAATTTTGCCTTTGCGAAAACCAAAGTCAGCTGTGATCACAAATTTGGACTGGCAGTGGTTCATTCGTTCGGAGAGAGACTCACTGCTGAAGCCGGCGAAGACGACGTGATGCATGGCCCCAATGCGGGTACAGGCGAGCATGGCTATGACCAGTTCAGGAAGCATAGGCATATAGAGGGTGACGACGTCTGTTTTGGTCACCCCAATGCTTTTGAGCGCATTGGCAGCACGCGAGACTTCTCGGTGGAGGTCGGAGAAGGTGAATGTTTTTATTTCTCCCTCAGGTTCTCCCTCCCAGATCAGTGCTGTTTTTTCAGCTTTATCTTGGAGATGCCTATCCAGGCAATTCGCGCTGAGATTGAGTTTTGCACCTGGAAACCAGCTTAGATGGAAGGATTCCTCTCGTTGGAAGACCCGGTCCCAGGGTTTCATCCAAGTGATATAGGTCTTGGCTTGTTCAGCCCAAAAAGCTTCAGGCTCTTCGACTGAAAATCGCCAAAGAGCCTCGTATTCAGCTTCACTTTTGATATGGGCTTTTTCTTTAAAAGATACCGGAGGGGCGACCAGCTGCTCCGTTTGCAGGAGTGATGTGATCTGCGAACTCATTTAGGATGAGGCCTTGTCGCTTGGCTGACTCAAAGCAGGAGAGCTTATAGCAGTCTTCTCCGTGCTCTGACTCTGGCTAGATCCTTCATCGGGTTTAATGCCCTTTTTAAAATTCTTAATGCTCTCGCCGATAGCACTGCCGAGCTGTGGCAGTTTACTAGGACCAAACAAAAGCACCGCTACTCCAAAAATCACCAGAAGTTCCCCAGAGCTTGGCATCATAATCGTATCTCCACTATTTACAATCTTATGCAATATAGAGATTTTGGATTAGGTTTGCAAGGAAGAGGGTTTGGGAGAAAACTGCGCAGCTGGTTTCTCCCAAGAATATTCTTGCGGTGCTCACATTATACTTTTCCGACCCACACGAAGTTCGAGTCCACTGCTGGTCAGCATTTTTTGCAGAGTGGCGAGGGTGGGGTTGCCCCGACCTTGCTCGAAGGCCATCAATATGCGGGCTGAGACTTTAAATTTGCTAGCGAAATCACGCTGCGAAAGGCCGAGCATTCGTCGAAAGCGTTTGACGGCCTCACGTGGCGTGACAGTCCCTTCGTCAACGGACTTATAAAATTCTGTTCGGAGTTCTTCTCGCGTTTTTCTTTTCATAATTTCTAAGATCTGATGAATTTAGCTATATGGTTCAGTTGAAAATCTCGTTGCGCGTAGTCAATCTGATACTCAAGCCTTGTTTCGGCATTGGTGCCATCCTGCTCCGAGCCTTGCAGATAGACTTCGGCAGCGTCTTCCCAGGAACCGGAGGACTTTGTCTGCAAAGTTATCTTGTGAAAAGTTATTTGCATCACTTTAAGTGGTTAAATGGGAATAAATTTGACTAAAATTATGCACTAAAGTGGGTAATTACTATTTTAACTTAAAAGACAGAGGGGGACAAGGGCCTGATGAGGAGGATTGACCATAAGTCTCATCTCAAGTTGTTAGAGAAAATTCCGAGGTTTATCGGGTCTAACTTTGGAGTTTCAAAGTTAGCTCAGAGGTGATGAC